>NZ_JARVTA010000001.1:0-490303 GCF_030208915.1 Arthrobacter sp. efr-133-TYG-104 | reverse complement strand
TTCGATTAACAGTCGAATGCTCTGCCAATTGAGCTACGGAGGAATGAAGCGGTTATGACTTTAGCAAAGGTTTGGCGGGAAAGCGAAATCGCTCGCTATACCCCCTGGGGGTATAAAAATACCCCCGCTCCAAAGAACTTGAAGCGGGGGTATTGCGCGCTCCTCCGACTGGACTTGAACCAGTAACCCTTCGATTAACAGTCGAATGCTCTGCCAATTGAGCTACGGAGGAATGAAGCGGTTACTAGCTTAACAGGGCACTTCGGGAAAACGAAATCGACTTCCTCAGGCCTCGGCGCGCAGTGATCGGCGCTCCATTTCAAGCTGCATCAGTTCGCGGTTCAGCCGCTGGAAGTCCTCCGGATGTGCCGCCGCATCCAACCGTTGAAGCTGCCCCATCTTGTCCGCCTTGATCTTGGTGATCTGGAGTTCGAAGAGCCGGGCCAGGATGTCCCTGCAATACCTCGCCATCGCTTCAGGGGTGGTGGCAGGCAAGGGCGTCACCGCAAGCTCGGACACCAGGGGCCGGAGTGGCTCAGGGACTTCCTGCCTGATCTGCTCCACCCATGCCACAGGGTCTGCCACATGGGCGAGGCCGGCGGCCCTGATACCAGTATGAACGGCTGCATAGGCCGGCGTGGCAAAGTGCGAGGCTTCGAAGCGCGCCCACGCGTCTCCACCAAGCACGGCAGGTTCCTGCAGGACCACCTCCAGCGCTTGGCGCTCCATCCCTGCGACAGGGTCCCGCGGATCGGGTCGCTGGAAAACAAGCCCGTTCGACACCGGTGCTGCCGCCGTCGCCAGCTGTTCTGCGCCGCCGCTCCCACCCGCGGCGGCACGCTTGGCTGCTGCCCCGACGTACCGGCTGACCTCCTCGATGGGCATTCCAAGCCAGCCCGCGAGCTCCCGGGTGTAGCCGGGCCTGGTGGCCAAGTCGCGGATCTGAGCCACGACGGGTGCTGCCTCGCGCAGCGCTGCGACCCTGCCTTCAACTGTGTCCAGGTTGTGCCGGCGGAGGGAGGCCCGGATAGCGAACTCGAAGAGCGGCTTCCGGCTGGCAATCAGCTCCCGGACCGCCAGGTCGCCTTTGAGCTGCCGGAGATCGCAGGGATCAGCACCGCTGGGCTCCACGGCAACATAGGTTTGCGCCACGAACCGCTGGTCTTCCTCAAAGGCCCGCAACGCTGCCTTCTGGCCTGCTGCGTCGCCGTCGAACGTGAAGACCACCTCGCCACCTGTGCCATCATCAGAGAGCAGCCTCCGGGCCACCTTGATGTGTTCGGCGCCGAACGCGGTACCGCAGGTGGCCACCGCCGTCGTGACTCCTGCCAAGTGGCAGGCCATGACGTCCGTGTACCCCTCGACCACCACGAGTTGACGTTCCTTGGCGATATTCCGTTTGGCGAGGTCAATCCCATAGAGGACTTGGGATTTTTTGTAGAGCGTGGTCTCCGGGGTGTTCAGGTACTTGGGGCCTTGATCGTCGTCGTACAGTTTGCGCGCACCGAAGCCGATGGTATCGCCGGCGATGTCGCGGATTGGCCAGATAAGCCTGCCACGGAAGCGATCATAGATGCCCCTATTACCTTCCGAAAACATTCCCGTCAGTTTCAGCTCCGCATCCGTGAAACCGCGCCCGCGCAGGTGCTTGAGCAGCGCATCCCAGCCCTGCGGTGCATAGCCGACGCCGAAATGTTCAGCAGCAGCGCGGTCAAAGCCGCGGCCGTGAAGGAAGTTGCGCGCTTCAGCCGCGCCAGGGGTCAGTAACTGGGCCCGAAAGAACTCGTCGGCGATCTTGTGCGCGTCCAGCAACCGCTGGCGTTTGCCCACTTCTTCCCGGCTGGGTCCGCTTCCGCCGTCCTCGTACCGGAGTTCGTAACCGATCCTGGCAGCGAGCTTCTCCACAGCTTCATGGAAGGAGCTGTGATCCATTTTCTGGACGAAGGAGATGGCGTCGCCGTCCTCACCGCAACCGAAACAGTGATAACGGCCCACTTGGGGGCGAACAGTAAAGGACGGTGACCGTTCATCGTGGAAGGGGCACAGGCCTTTGAAACTGCCTAGCCCGGCACCCTTGAGCGTCACGTAACCGTCAACGACTTCCTTGATGTCCGTGCGCTGGCGTACTTCGTCGATATCTTCACGTTTGATCAGGCCAGCCACGTGACCATCCTAGTCTCTGCCGGGCGCCGGCTAACGCGGGTTGGCTGCCTCAGCTGGCGGGCGTCGGCTACCACAAGGACGGAAGACTACCCACCAACCGCTCATGCATTGCCATGGCTGAGACGTCCGTCAAGGAAGCCACCTGGTCGATGACGACGCGAAGCCGCGCACCGTCGTCGACGGCGTCGCGCCAGTCCGCGGCGAACATCGGCTCGAGGTGGCGGTCGCCGGTAGCGTTGAGGACGCCAACGAGGGCATGCAGCACTTCCCGCTGACGCTCATACACGGGCTGGCGGTGATCGGTGGAGATGACGAAAGTAGTGGCGAGGCCCTTCAGGACCGCAATCTCCGTGACGGTATCTGCAGGAACCATGAGCTCGGCGTCGTAGCGGGTGAGGTTGGCCGGCCCGAAGTGGTCACGCGTGGTGCCCATGGCGCTCTGGCAAAAGCGGCCGATCAGCTGGCTGGTCATGTCCTTCAGGGCTGCCATGGACTTCCGGCTGCCATCTGCCTCACGCACCCACACCGGCGTGGCCTCGAGCCTGGCCAGCGCGGCGTCGATCTCGGCGGGGTCGTTGTGCGGGAGGTACCACTGCTTGGTGTAGCCCACCACGCGCGCACGATGGTCCGGATTGTCCAGCCACTTGAGCTGGAAGTGCCCGGCAACGATGGCGTCTTCGACGTCGTGGACGGAGTAGGAGATATCGTCTGCCAGGTCCATCACCTGGGCTTCAATGCAGGAGCGGTTGCCCGGAGCCCCTTCGCGGAGCCATTCGAACACCGGTAAATCGTCCTCATAGGCGCCGAACTTACTGGTGCGGTGGCCGTGGATGACGGGCGCGTCGACGGCGGACCACGGGTACTTGGAGGCGGCGTCCAGGCTTGCGCGGGTCAAGTTGAGTCCGGCCGGCCTGCCATCGCCACTGAGGACCTTGGGTTCCAGCCGCGTCAGCAGCCGCAGGGTTTGGGCGTTGCCTTCGAAACCACCGATGGCGTGGGCGACCTCGTTGAGGGCGGATTCGCCGTTGTGCCCAAACGGCGGATGCCCGAGGTCGTGGCTCAGGCATGCCGTGTCCACAACGTCCGGATCACACCCCAAGGAACGTCCCAGTTCCCGGCCAACTTGGGCAACCTCCAGGCTGTGCGTCAGCCGGGTGCGGACAAAGTCGTCTGTATCCGGCGCCACCACCTGTGTTTTGGCACCAAGCCTGCGCAGCGCCGAGGAGTGCAGGACACGCGCCCGGTCCCGCTCAAAATCCGAACGGTACGTGGTCTTGCGGGGTTCCTCGACCCAACGCGCGGAATCCGCTTCGGTGTAGCCCGGGATCGCCAGCACGTAATCGTGCGCCGTTCCGTTCCGGCCAATCATCGCTTCGGTTCCCATGGGTAGCTGCCTCCTTCAAGCGCCGCGGTGCTTCTTGAGCCAGTCTTGCACGTATAGGGCTAGCCGCCCGACACGTCCAGCTCTGCTGCGGAGATGTCCGCGCTTTGTTCTGCGTTCAGCTGGCGGCTTACAAGCCAGTCCTTGGGCAGGGCAGGTTTCTTGGGTGAACCGGCCCGGCCGCGAGGGCCCTCGGAATCGACCCCCGGGTATGGCAAATCCATGTCCAGTTCATCGAGGTATTCACGGAGCACCTCGAGGGTGGGCACCTGGGCCAGTTTGGCCCGGAGCTCGCCACCCACCACGTAGCCTTTGAAGTACCAGGCCATATGTTTGCGGATTTCGCGAAGCGCCTTGTATTCGTCGTTGCCAAACGTCTCCACCATGAGCTCGGCATGCCGGTAGACTCCCTCGGCCACTTCCCGTAGACCCGGACGGTGCCGCTGGTCGCTGCCCTCAAAGGCCGCTTGGAGGTCGCCGAACAGCCACGGCCGGCCCTGGCATCCACGGCCAACCACCACGCCGTCGACGCCGGTTTCGCGCACCATGCGGACGGCATCCTCTGCCGACCAGATATCGCCGTTGCCCAACACGGGGATGTCGGGGAGGGCCTCGCGGAGGCGCGCGATGGCCGACCAGTCCGCTTGGCCGGAGTAGAACTGCGCGGCAGTGCGGCCGTGCAGGGCGACGGCGGCAACACCGGAGTCGCGGGCGATGCGACCGGCGTCGAGATATGTCAGGTGGTCCTCGTCGATTCCTTTGCGCATCTTGATGGTGAGGGGGATGCCGCCCTTGGAGGCTTCCTTCACCGCCGTCTGCACGATCGAGGTGAACAGGTCGATCTTCCATGGCAGGGCGGAACCGCCACCGCGGCGGGTGACTTTGGGGACAGGGCAACCGAAGTTGAGGTCGATGTGGTCTGCGCGGTCTTCTTCGACCAGCATCCGCACAGCGGCGCCTACCGTGACGGGATCCACGCCGTAGAGCTGCACCGAACGGACTTTCTCGTCCTCGTCATGGGAAATGATGCGCAGTGATTCGGGGGTGCGTTCCACCAAAGCCCGTGAAGTCACCATTTCGGCAACGTAGAGTCCTCCGCCGTATTCGCGGCAAAGTCGTCGGAAAGCTGAGTTGGTGATGCCGGCCATCGGGGCAAGGATGACCGGGGTGTCCACGGTGATCCCACCGAGCTTCAAAGGCGGGAGCTCAAGCTTAGGTGCAGGGGGCGTCGCTACTACAGTCACCCGTCCATTGTCTCAAATGCGGGCAAATCGGGATCCCGGCCCTGGAGAAGCCAGCCCCAGTCCTGAGAGAAGCCAGCCCCAGTCCTTAGAGAAGCCAGCCATTGTCCTCGGCCAGCCGCACTGCCTCCGCGCGGGTTCGGGCCCCCGTCTTTGCCATCGCCGCGGACAGATAGTTGCGGACGGTGCCCTCCGAAAGCAGGGCTGCTTTGGCAATATCGGCCACCGTGCCGCCGTCGGACGCTGCCTTGAGTACCTCCGCTTCCCGTTCGGTCAGCGGACTGTCCCCGGAGGCCAAGGACTCGGCGGCGAGCGCTGGATCAACCACGCGCAGGCCAGCGTGGACCCGCCGCACTGCCTCGGCCAGTTGCCGGGCCGGAGTGTCTTTCACGACGAACCCGGAAGCACCGGCAAGCATGGCCCGTTTGAGGTATCCCGGCCGGCCAAACGTGGTGACCATCAGGACGCGGCACCCCGGCGCCGCTTGCCGGACGGCGGCCGCGGCACTGATCCCGTCAAGCCCGGGCATTTCGACGTCGAGCATCGCAACGTCAGCGGAATGTTCCACGACGGCGTCCGCCACGCCGGTTCCGTCGCCCAACTCGGCAACCACTTCGATGTCCGGTTCCAATCCCAGGAGCGCCGCCAACGCGCCGCGCACCAATGCCTGGTCATCCGCGATAACCAAACGGATACTCATACTTCAGCAGCCAATCTGAACCCTCCAAGGTCGCTCTTGCCCACGCAGACGTTTCCCCCGGCGGCCATTACTCTTTCACGGATTCCGGTCAGGCCGTTCCCGAAGGATCCGGCCGGGCCGGGTCCCACGCCGTCGTCCTCCACGGAAACTTCCGACGCCGTCAACCGGACGCGGCATTGCTTGGCACCGGAGTGCCGCACCACATTCGTGACGCCTTCGCGCAGCACCCAGCCAAAGAGTTCGCGGTGGCGTGCCGGTACCGCATCGACCGTGGCGGGAAGGTCTGCGGTTATGCCGGCGGACTCCAAAGCTGTTCGCGCTACCGCCAGTTCGGCCAGGACGTTGACACCGCGATACCCGGCCACGGTGGCGCGAACATCTGCGAGCGCTCCCCGGGCGAGGTCCTGCACGGCCGCAATTTCCGCGGCGGCCCTCCGGAGCGGCGCAGAGTCCTCGAAAGCGGACGGGTCGGCGCCGGACGCCTTCGCGGACGCCGGATCGGTGCCTGACGCAGTCTCGATCATCCTCGCGGCGAGCTCCGCTTTGACGGCGATGACGGTCAGCGAGTGGCCGAGGATGTCATGCATGTCACGGGCAACGCGGCTCCGCTCCGCGGCGACGGCGGCTTCCGCCAACTTGGTCTGTGCAGCCCGTAGCTGGACGGTCTTGCGGATCGATCTGGCGAAGGAGCACATCATCAAACCGAGGGAGACAATGAGTGCCGGCTGGAAGAAGGCCTGGTCCTGGTTGCCCGTCAGCAGTTGGGTAGCCAGGGACGCAACAGCGAGGACACCGATGAGGACGTAATCGACCCTGGACGGCAGCGGCATCATGGCGATGGCGCAGGCGAGGAACGGCCACGTCCAGAGCGCCTCTATGCCCACCAGGTAAATCACTATCGCGTTGAGGGCACCCAGAACACCAATGCATGCTAGCCCGGCGCGGACGCCCCCCTCCCTGCAGAACATCGGAAGCACGGCATACGCGCCGAAAAAGGCCACCAAGGATCCGGATGCAGCCGCCTTCCACGTAAGCGGCCCCTCCACGGACCAAACCTGGTTCCACGTTGGTCCGGCCCAGAGAATGATCGAGAACGCGGCCCCGATGAACCAACCCCTGGGCCCGGGCCCGCGGAGTCCTGCGCCGCTGAGTCTTGGAGCGTTGAGCCCTGGCGCAGGTCGCTTGGCCCTCCGAGTCGCGGCTGTTGTCATTGGTCCCCCTGGTGGCGGTGCAGATTCGAGGTTAGACACGCTGGGTATCGCGTCGGAAGGCCATGGCAGCGCCGCCGATAAAGAGGGCCAGCCACACAGCGACGTTGACGATCCACATGACATCGAATTCGCCGGTGATGGGGCTCCTTGCGAGCTGGCCGATCCCGTACGCCGGGGTGAACTTGGCGATCTGGCCGAATGTGTCGCCCATGATTTCAATCGGCATGAAGAGCCCGCCAAGCATCGCCAGGATCGCCAGTGCGGGGCCAAGGATCTGCATCACGTTCTGGCTTGGCATCAAGTACCCCACGAACAGTCCCAGAGCAGCGAACACCAGGGAACCAACCCACGCCGTCAGCCCCGCTACCAACCATGTCCGGGCATCCATGGTCACCCCCGCCGCCGCACCGATGATGAACTGGGCTATCACTGCCACGAAGGACAGGGTCAGCGCCGCGGCCGCTTTGACGGCTATGTAGGCTCCGGGCAACAGCGGTGTCAGGCGCAGTTGTCGGCTCCAGCCCTGGGCGCGTTCCACCGCAACTTGGCTGCCGGCACCGGTGGCTGCCGTCATGGCCGCATAAACCGTGAGGCTGATGAGGATGTACTGCCCGTAACTGTGGCCGTTCGGCAGCAGCTTGTCCTTATTGGACAAGCCGAAGATGAAGAAGAAAATAGCCGGCATGAAGACCGTGAACATGATGGTCCTGCGGTTGCGGAGCATCCTCTTGATCTCGATCCACAGAAACGTCGTGTTGACCCCACCCGCCGAGGGTTTCCGGTCCTGGATGGCTGGTACCTGGGTCATGCCCGGTCTCCTTCGAACGCGCGCTGGGTTGCTCGGGTGTTCGATTCGTCAGCGGTGCTTGGTTCGTCAGCGGTGCTTGGTGTCGCCTCGGTGTTTGGTTCGTCCGCGGTCAGTGCCACGAACGCCTCCTCGAGGTTGTTCGCCACAACCTCAAGATCGTGAGCTCCGGTGGAGTTGAGCAGGAAGCGGACCACCGAATCGGAGTCGGACGTGCGGATGGTGACGCGTCCGGCGTCGTACTCCACCCGGTCAGTTGGCGGCAGACCAGCCAGGAGGCCCTGCTCTGCAGTGGGCAAGCTCGCCCGGACGGTCCTGCCGGATGCCAGGTTCTTGACCTGCGCGGCAGTACCGTCGGCAACGATGCTTCCTTGCCGGACCAGCACGATCCGGTCCGCGTAGGCGTCGGCTTCCTCAAGGTAGTGGGTGGCGAAGATGACGGTGCGTCCCCGCGAGGCGTCAGCCCTGATAGCCGCCCAGAAGTCGCGGCGTCCGGCGACGTCCATGCCGGTGGTTGGCTCATCCAGGATGAGCAAACCCGGATCGGAGACCAGGGCCATGGCAAAACGCAGCCGTTGCTGCTGGCCTCCCGAGCACTTCTCCACCTTCCTATCTGCAATGTCCAGAATCCCGGCCCGTGTCAGCACTTCCTCGACGGGGCGGGATGAATCAAACATGGCGGCAGTGAGCTGGACCGTCTCGCGGACAGTAATGTCACGCAACAAGCCAGCGGTCTGCATGACAGCTGCCACCTGCCCCCGTGCGATGGCCCCTCGCGGAGTGTGGCCGAAGATCGATACCTCGCCCCGGTCCGGGGAACTGAGTCCCAGGATCATGTCGATAGTGGTGGTTTTCCCGGCACCGTTAGGTCCGAGGAACGCCACCACCTCACCTTGCTGAACGGTCAAATCCAGGCCACGGACGGCACGGACCTTCCCAAAGCTCTTATGAAGCCCGGTGGCGCGGACGGCCGGGACGGCTGCTGTGGTCATGGTTTTCCCTCTGCTTGATTGTTCTTCAACAATTCAAGCCGCAATACTGCTCCTGCGCCCCTGAACGGTGTCACTTTTTGGGGATGACAAATGTCATCACGCGTGGGGGTTGCAGAAGTTCAGCGCCGTTCAGTTTCGCTGTTCAGCGCCGTTCCGCTTCCCGCCGCGCCCGGCGACTTCCGACGACGGCGGCCGCTGCGGAGAGTTCGCCTGTTTCCTTCAGGTCTTCGGGAGCAACACGGGGCGCACCCGCAGGCTCCAGGCGCTTCGACCCGGTGGCTTTGACCACAAGAACGCCGATCAACGTGGTCACGGGGATGGCCAGGACCAAACCGATGGACCCTACCAGGGTGCGGATGACTTCCTCTGAGAGTTCTGCGCTGGTCAACGCATCCACGAGAGGCCGGTCATAGAGCATGACGATGATGAGTATCGGCAGGGCGGCACCGGCGTAGGCGAAAGCAATCGTGTACACGGTGGAGGCGATGTGGTCCCGGCCGATCCGCATCGCTGAGGAAAACAGCTGCCGGGCACTGGAGTGGGGCGCGAGTTCATAGAGCTCCCATACAGCTGCCGACTGGGTGATGGTGACGTCGTTCAGGACGCCGAGGCCTGAGATGATGAGGCCGCAGAGCACGATGCCGGAAATCGACATCTTGTCCGACATGTTGATGAGGGTTGCGGCGTCGTGATTTCCAACTCCGGCGAGGTTGGCGGCGTCGGTAGCCCAGGCGGCCAAGAGCGCTGTGATTCCCAAACCAAAAATGGTGCCCAAAAGGGCCGTTGATGTCCGGGCCGAGAATCCATGCGCGAAGTAGAGGACTCCGATCATGATCACCGTGGACCCGACCAGGGCCAACAGCAACGGCGGCTTCCCTTCCACCAGGCCCGGCAGGATGAAGCCGACCAGCACAAAGTAGGCGCCAACCAGCCCCAGAAGGGCCCGGAACCCCCTCCATCTGGCGACGGCGATAACCACCACGGCGTAGAGCACCGCGAGCAGCGCGATCGGCAGTGTCCGCACGAAGTCGACAAAGACGTAAGACGGCGCGCCGTTGCCCGCGTTTGCGCCTTGGACGGCGGAAAGGTTCAGGTAACGAATGGCATCACCAACCTTGACGCCGTGCGACTTGGCAACATCCGGGTTGATCACCACCTTGACCGTGGCGCCGCCTTTGTCCGGTTCGGTGATGGCGAATGTGCATTGGGACCCGGTCCCCTGGCCGCTGCCTGGTTGGGCCTGGGGACCGGCTGCCTGACCCGTTTGTGTTTGGCCTGTTTGTGTACAGCTCTCCAGCGCCACACTCTGGATCTTTCCGGTATCGAACGTGACTCCCGGAGCAGCCTGGTACGGACTCGCAAACGAGATATTGTCCCGGTTTCCGGAGGGCCACATCAGCACCATGGCCACGAGGGTGAGCAGACCCAGGGGCACGAGGACCGCCGCCAAAAGCCTGTTGGCCCTCTTACGTGAAGCCAGGGCCTGTGGAGTCGGCTCGGAATGTCCGGAATCGCCGTGGGAGTGACCGTGACCCATCAGATACAAAACCTCATCCGATAACCCTAGCCGCGGCTCAGTCGCTAACGATCAGCGTGTCTGCCCCACGCACGCGGGCCCGGCCGGATTCCAGGAGCGGTTCAAGGACCGTCCGCAAGGCAGTCATCGAATCGTCGACTTCCAGCAACACAGGGTGCTGGTAGGCGATCAGGGCCAAAAGGTCCCGCACGGCGAAGGCTGCGTCCTCGTCGGAGAGGGACGGGTCATGCCCCAAGAACACATCCGAAGGATCATCGGAAGTACCTTGCGCGTAGCTAATGGCGAACGCCTGGATCTTGCCCTTGCGGCTCGCCGGAATGCCCTGGCCAAAGGCGCTTGCCTTGGGCGCCCGCAGCACGATTGCACCATGGGCTCCGGTGAGGTCGTGCAGGAACAAGCGCTGCACTGTGGCGATGCTCAACTCCCCCGGGCTGTCCCAGTGGTGGACATGTGAGTAGTACTTACCCACCACGTCACTCAACTCCACCGATCCGGTTGCCAAATCCTCCACGCGCTCGGAAGCCGCTTCCTCGGAACCATCCCCAAAACGCGGGAGGTTCAGCGGCTCCGGCTCCACGACGACCAACTGTGAACGCTGGATCGGGGCAAGCCCGGCGGCCGCGGCAAAAGCCGCCCCGGCCGTATCCGGTTCCACCTTGCTCCGCAATTTGATAACGCCCGACGGCGAGTTCCCGGCTTCACGGCGAAGCATGGCCAGGAGGGTACCGCCGACGCCGCTGCGGCGGTGGTCCTTGGCCACCTCGATGTACGCCCAAAGTCGCTCCGGGTGCAGCGATGCCTCGTGGACCACGCCGGCGGCAACGGGAATCCGCACGCCGTCCACGACGTCTTCGGCCACGATGCATCGGCGCCAAGGCTGGTTGCTCGACGGCGCCAAGGCTGCACGGAACTGCTCAGCCGGCAGTGTTTCCGGGCCGCCCCAGATTTCCAGGAGGGCGAGGTCGTCGCCTTCCTTCCATTCGCGGTATTCCAACGCCACGGTCAGGCGCCGATCAGCCGTGCGGCCAAGTAGGACTCAACCTTGTCCAAGGAAACGCGTTCCTGGCTCATGGTGTCACGCTCACGGATGGTGACGGCCTGGTCCTCGAGGGTGTCGAAGTCTACGGTGATGCAGAACGGGGTACCGATTTCGTCTTGGCGACGGTAACGGCGGCCGATCGCACCGGCGTCGTCAAAATCGATGTTCCAGTTCTTACGCAACTGCGCGCCCAGCGCCTTGGCCTTCGGGGAGAGGTCCTCATTGCGGCTCAACGGCAGCACGGCAGCCTTGACCGGGGCCAGGCGCGGATCCAGTTTCAGTACCGTACGGACGTCGACGCCGCCCTTGGCGTTGGGTGCCTCGTCTTCTGTGTAGGCGTCAATCAGGAAAGCCATGAAGGAGCGGGTCAGGCCGGCAGCGGGTTCAATGACGAACGGGGTGTACCGCTCGTTGGTGGCCTGGTTGAAGTAGCTCAAATCCGTTCCCGAAGCCTTGGCGTGCGTGGAAAGGTCGAAGTCCGTGCGGTTGGCGATGCCCTCGAGCTCGCCCCACTCGGAGCCTTGGAAGCCGAAGCGGTACTCGATGTCCGTGGTGCCCTTGGAATAGTGGCTGAGCTTTTCCAGCGGGTGCTCAAAGAACCGGAGGTTGTCCTCCCGGATGCCCAGATCCGTGTACCAGGACATGCGTTCCTCCATCCAGTACTGGTGCCACTCTTCATCCGTGCCGGGTTCTACGAAGAACTCCATCTCCATCTGCTCGAACTCGCGTGTGCGGAAGATGAAGTTGCCCGGGGTGATCTCGTTACGGAAGGACTTGCCGATCTGGCCGATGCCGAACGGCGGCTTTTTCCGCGAGGTGGTGAGTACGTTGTTGAAGTTCACGAAAATGCCCTGCGCCGTTTCCGGGCGCAGGTAGTGCATGCCTTCATCGCTGGCCACCGGGCCGAGGAAGGTCTTGAGGAGGCCGGAGAACTCCTGCGGTTCGGTCCACTGGCCACGGGTTCCGCAGTTGGCGCAGACGATGTCCGCGAGGCCGTTTTCGGCCGGGCGGCCCTTCTTTTCCTCGTACTCTTCTTCGAGGTGGTCTGCACGGTAGCGCTTGTGGCAGGAGAGGCATTCCACCAGGGGGTCGGAGAACACCTCGACGTGACCGGAAGCTTCCCACACCTGGCGGGGAAGGATGACGGAGGAATCCAGTCCTACAACGTCTTCACGGCCACGGACCATGCTCTGCCACCACTGGCGCTTGATGTTTTCCTTCAGTTCCGCACCAAGGGGGCCGTAGTCCCATGCAGAGCGGGAGCCACCATAGATTTCACCGGCCTGGAAGACAAAGCCCCTCCGCTTGGAGAGGGAAATGACCTGGTCAAGGACGGATTTTGCTGCCATGGGGTGCTCCATTTGTTCTACAGGGCCGCTGGGTGCGGTCCGCGGTTGTGTTCCCCTGGTTCCGGACGCGGGTGTCCGGCGGGGCGCTCGGGATAGGTACTGCGTTCTAGCCTACCGGCCTTTGGGCGCTGGTTTTCGTGCGAAAGCTCCCCTGGGCCAGGGCAGCGTGGCCACGATGATCGCGGCGAGCGTGAGGACCGTGCCCAGCACCGTGGGCAAGGCGACCACTGTACCGGGACTGGGGATCACGACGTCGAGCACCAACGAACCCACCAGCTGCCCGGCGATCATGCCCAAGCCCGTGATGAGCACGCCGAGGCTCCGGACCAGCAGGGCCGCCAGGCCAATGAAAAGGCATCCCATGGGGCCGCCGAGGTAGTACCACCACTCGGTTGGAAGCGGATTCCCGGGGCTGGCCACCGCCAGCTTGATGACCCAGGCGACCCATAGGATGGCGGACCCTGCGAGGAAGTTCACCAAGGTCGCCGCAAGGGGCGTCCCGTAGTGCACCGTAGCGGTTCCATTCATGGCCTGCTGGAAACTCATGAGGAACCCCGCCACCAAGGGCAGCAGCACAGGCAGCACAAGGGACGCGATGTCCGCGCCGCCACCGAAGCGCGGGGAAACTGCCCAGGCGACGGCGGCAACGGTCAGGATGCTGCCCAATACCCGGATCCCGGTGATGGGTCGCTTTCCACCGGGACCGATGCCCATCCGGTCCACCAGCAGCCCGCTGAGGGTTTGCCCGGTGACGGCGGCGACCGTGAACAGTGCAACCCCCAGCAAGGCAATGGTGAAGGATTGGGCACACACGAACAACGCGCCTATGGCTCCGGCCGTGACGTAAAAGCGCGGAAAGCTACGGTTCCGGACAGCGGGGATGATGCGCTGCAGCCCTGACCGGCCCTTGGACGTGGCCAGTGAGACAGCAGCGATGACGATCAGCCCTGTGGTGAAACTCACCACAGCGGCAGCGATGCCATCGTTCAATCTGCCAGCCAGAGCTCCGTTGATCCTTCCCTGAAGGGGAATGACCAGTCCGGTAGCTACTGCGATAGGGAGGCCAAGGGCGAGCGGGAGGGCGGGTCGGGAAGAAGGCTGCGGCACTGTCACACCCTACTTCAGGCATCATTGCTGTATGAGCAATCCGGAAATCGAAGAGGTCCCCATCCGTGACGACATGATCCGTCTCGGCCAACTGCTGAAGCTCGCCAACTTGGTGGAAGACGGCGTGGAAGCAACGGAGCTCATCAAGAATGGCTTGGTCAAAGTCAATGGTGAAATCGATGAACGTCGCGGCCGCCAACTCCGTGCCGGCGATACCGTGACCGTCAACGGCCAGACGGTCCGAATCATCTCCGCCTAGGAATTGGGCAGGACCTTGTGGGTCAGGAACTCCCCCACATGGCCGATCTCCTGCTGGTTGATGCCATGCCACATCCCGGTGTACAGCACCTTGGTGAGGTCGACGTGGCTGCGGACCCACCCCATGGTGTAGTCGATCTTGTCGGCCGTGATGACCGGGTCCTGCTGGTCCCGGCCCCAGAACATGGGGAGGGATCCGTCGAGCTCGGCGTCCCGGAAGGCGGCATCGGCGCCGGCGTCGATCACGAACCCTGAAAGCCCGACGACGGCGGCGAAGTCCGCGGGCCGGTAGCGGAGCATGGTGGTGGCCATGGCCATGCCCATGGAGAAGCCCAGCAGCGACACGGACGGGTGGTTGGCCTTGACGGTGTCCAGCCATTCCAGCGCGTACTCGGCGGCGAGCTTCACGGCGTCGAGCGAATACTCGATGGAAGCCGTCAGCGGGAACCACGAAAATCCCGGACCCGTGGGCAACGGTGCGCGCAGCGCCGCCACCGCGAAGCCCTCGGGCAACAGGCCCGCCAGGCTGAAAAGATCTTCCTCGTTGGAGCCGTAGCCGTGCAGCAGGACCAAAAGGGGCTTGCCGGCGCGTTCGGCTTCATTGTGGGACCACAGGACAACGGGCGCGGGTAATGCAGCGGCTTCAGTCATGAGGACTATTCTTGCAGTTACCGGTAAGTAGCCACTGCCGGTGACACTTTTTGCAGCAAGCGTTGGAGGCGACGCAGGTGAAGAGGCAGGTGCAGCACATGAGCGTGGATGGGATTAACCCCTTGGAAATTCCGGAGCAGTCGGTCAGCCACCTGGTCAACAGGCACCCCTGGAGCCGCTACGTGGCCTTGGGCGATTCGTTCACGGAGGGCATCGGAGACCCCGAACCGCTGAACCCTGGCGGTTATCGCGGGTGGGCGGACCGCGTAGCTGAAGAGCTTGGCCGTGGTCACGAGGACTTCGCCTACGCCAACCTCGCCATCCGGGGACGGTTGCTACAGCAAATTGTGGATGAACAAGTGGGCCCATGCTTGGACCTGCAGCCGGATCTCGTGTCCATTTCTGCCGGCGGCAACGACCTCATCCGTCCAAGCGGTGACCCGGATGCCTTGGCCGAAAAGCTGGACGCCGCCGTCGCCGAGCTCGGTTCCCGCGGCGCCACTGTGGTGTTGTTCAACGGCCCTGATACGGCGTCCTCCGTGTTGAACCGGATCCGCGGCAAGGTGGCCATCTACAACGAAAACCTCCGCACGGTAGCTGCCCGGCACGATGCCATCGTCGCGGACATGTGGTCGTTGCGGCAGCTGGCTGACCCGCAGATGTGGGACGTGGACCGCTTGCACTTTTCCCCATTGGGCCACCACACCATTGCCATGATGGTGTTGGACGCCCTCAACGTCCAGCACACCTTGGAGCCGCTGCTGCCCAAGGACCTCCCGCCCCGGACGTGGCGCGAAGCCCGGTCCTCGGACCTGGTCTGGGCGCGCGAGTACTTCGTTCCGTGGGTCATCCGGAGACTGCGGCATCGGTCATCCGGCGACGGGATCACTCCTAAACGCCCGACGCCGGGACCCGCCGTCGGTCCCAACGGGACTTTACTGCCGCACGAGTAGGGTCATTGACCTGCCCCGGAGCTTGGCGCAGTGGTGTTGCCGCCAGCGCCGCGACGCCCCTGACCGGTCCCTTGGTTCCCGGTCCCGTTGCTGCTGCCTCCGCCGTTTCCGCTCCGCAGGTTGGTCCCTTGGAAGTTGCCCACATTCCTTCCAGCCCGGTTACCAAGATCTATTTGCTTCTGGACCACTGAGCCGCCAAAGAATCCCGCCACCACGAGCAAGACGCACGCCAGCACCTTGGTGGAACGGCCCGGGGTGTACCGCTTCCGGGGAACAAAGGGCTCCTCATCCGGTGGCGGCAGCATTGAATCCTCGGGAAAGGGTTCGGGCATTTCCTCGTACCCCATGGGCGGGACCGGAGCCGGGAGGGCCTCAGTGACAGCGTCGCCGGGATCGCGGCTGCCGGTGTTGGAGCTGTTCATGATTTCCTATTCGTACCGAAGGGCATCGATGGGCCGCAGTTTAGCGGCTTTGTTGGCGGGATAAACCCCGAAGACGAGGCCGATCACGGCCGAAACCGCCAAGGAGAGCCAGACCGTCCATGCCTGCACCTCGGGCTGGACACCGAGCACGGGGAACGCGCTGCCGGCAAAACCAATCGCGATACCAGCCACTCCGCCGATCACGGAAATCACCAGGGACTCGATCAGGAACTGGGCCACGATGCTCCCCCTTGAAGCCCCGATCGCTTTCCGGATGCCGATCTCCCGCGTCCTCTCCGTCACAGTTACCAACATGATGTTCATTACCCCGATTCCCCCGACCAAGAGGCTGATGGCGGCAACAGCGCCGAGCAGGATAGTGAGCGTCTGTGTGGTACTGGTTGCCGTGGTCAGGATCTGGGCCTGGTTCCGGACTTGGTAGTCCCTGGTGGTGGAATCCACGTGATGGCGGGCGTCCAAAATCATTTGGACTTCGTTTTGGGCTTGGTTCATCACATCAGCCGAGCGGGCCTGGACCGTTATGGACGCCAGCGTGGGGGCATAACCGGTGAACTTGTTCTGCGCGGCAGAAAACGGGATCACCACGATGTCGTCGGGATCGCTCAGGCCCGATGAACCTTTGGCAGCCAACACGGCGGAAACGGTGAAGTTTTGCCCGTTGAGCTGGATTGTTTGTCCAACGGCGGAGCCGGTGGCGGGTCCAAACAGGTCAGCGGCCACCGTGTTTCCGATGACGGCCACCGGAGTGCCTGCCTGCTGGTCGGCGGCCGTGAACAGCGCACCGGACGCTGCGGTGCTGTTGCTGATATCAAAGTACGACGGCGTGGTCCCCAGGAAGCTTGCCACCGAATGCGTGGCACCGCTGTATGTCGCAGTGACACCCTGTGCCTGGACGATCGGGGCGGTCCGGGCGATGTCCGGTGCCAGCACAGGATCGGTCAGGGAGTTCTCGTCCTCGACGGTGAGGTTGGTGCTGCGGGTTCGGTTGGCTCCGGCTTGGCCCCCTGTGGCACGTCCCCCGGCACTGGTGGAACGGGTGACCGTCAACACGTTCGTCCCCAATTTGGCAATCTGCGCCTTGATGTTGTTGCTTGTCCCGGCGCCGACGGCCAAAAGCACTATCACCGCAGCAATACCGATCAAAATGCCCAAGGTGGTGAGGACTGAGCGCATCTTGTTGGCCGCCACCCCCGAGAGTGCGAACCTGGCTGACTCGAGGAGATTCATGGTCTCACCGCGAAAGATCTACCCGGTACAGGGGTTTGGCGAACATCCGAGATGATCCGGCCATCCTGCATCCTGATCACCCTGCCGGCGCGCTCCGCGACGTCCATTTCGTGGGTGATCATGACGATGGTCCGTCCTGTGGCGTGGAGCCTGCCGAAAAGGTCCAGGATCTCGGCCGAGGACCTCGAGTCCAGTGCTCCTGTGGGCTCGTCTGCGAGCAGAAGCACGGGGTTGGTCACCAAGGCCCGGGCAATCGCGACGCGTTGTTGTTGCCCGCCCGAAAGTTGGGAAGGTTTGTGCCCCGAGCGGCTCGATAACCCCACCGCGTCAAGCATGGCCATAGCCCTGCTGTGCCGGTCGTGGCGCCCGACTTTTGCGTACGCCAGCGGCATGGCCACGTTATCGACGGCTTTGGTGCGCGAAATCAGGTTGAAGTTCTGGAAGACAAAACCGATTTTCCGGTTGCGTATCTGTGCCTGTTGGTACTCGTCCAACTCGCTGGTATCGATTCCGTCCAGGAAATAGCTCCCGGTGGTCGGCGCGTCCAGGCAGCCGATGATGTTCATCATGGTTGATTTACCGGATCCGGAAGCCCCAATGATCGCCACGAAATCGCCGCGCTCAATGGAAAGGCTCACGGTGTCCAATGCCCGCACTTCGGCCTCGCCTTTGCCGTAGACCTTAGTGACCCCGGCGAGTTCGATGACCGATGCCACGGCTTACTGACCGCCGTTTCGTGCGCCGCCGCGGTTGGTGCCGGTACCACCGAAGCCGCCGGTGCCGAAACCTCCGCCGGTGGTGGCACTGCCGGTATCCAAGGTGCTCGAGATCGCGGGCAACTGAACTTGGTCACCGTCGGAGAGACCGGTCAGGATCTGGGTTCGGCCATTGGCACTGATCCCGGTGGTGACGGTTACCGGCGTCGGCGTGCCGTTCTTCACGACGCTGACCGTCTGCCTGTTCCCCGTGGTGGTAATGGCCAGACTTGGAACTACCAGCGCATTGGTTGCTGTGGCCGTGGTGACCGAGATGTTGGCACTCTGGCCAAGCCGGAGGCCTGCCGGTGGATTGGCAATGGAGACGGTCACCGGGTAGGTGACCACCCCATTGGTGGTAGTGGACGTTTGGGCAATCGAAACAACTTTTCCTGTTACAGGTGCAGCGGTTGGATCCTGTGGCAATGCAGGAAAGGTGAATTGTGCGGTTTGATCGGCTTTCATGCTGGTCACGTCTGATTCGGAGAAGCCAGCCACTACCTGAAGGTGGCCGGTGTCGCTGATGGTCACCAAGCCACCGCTCGACGCCGAGCCACCCGAAGAAGCGACAGTCGCCGTCCCCGCTGCGGCTCCACCGGCACCAGTGGAGCCCGTTGAACCAGTGGCCGAGGCTGCCGAGCCCCCACCGGACGAACCGGTCAGCGCTCCGACGGTGGCACTCACCGCGGACACCGTGCCGGACACGGGAGCTGTCAGGTTGCAGTCTGCGAGGTTCGCTTGGGCCGTCTGTACAGCGAGTCGAGCACTGGTGACGTTGGTGCCGCCCGCCGAAGCCGCAGAGTTTTGGGCATTTCCGAGCGCCGTTGTAGCGGAAGCGACCTGTTGTTTATCTTTCAGTTGGGTACTGGCCGCTTGGTTTTGTGCCTGGCTGAGGGACGCCTGGTCTTTGGCGAGCTGGTTTTGCGCCGCCATGACCGGATCGGTCCAGTTCGCCGGCTTCGGGTTGGGGACGGGAACGGCTTTGGCCGCATTGACCGCGGCATTGTCTGCGTCCACGGCCTTCTGTGCTGCTGCAACGGTTGAAGCCTGCTCGGAGCTATCCAATGCCGCTGACTGCTGGGCGTTAACGAGGGTCTGGTTTGCCGAGGACACCTGCCCACTCGCCGAGACCTGTTGCTGGTTTGCCTGGGCGGTGACGGAATCCAACTGCGCCTGGGCCGCGTCCAAGCTGTTCTGCGCATTTGTTGGGTCGATGGACACGAGCAACTGGCCCACACTGACTTGCTGGCCAAGAGTGGCGCCCACCGACAGGATCACGCCGCTGCAGTTACGGGCATTGACGACGGTGGTGGATTGCGGGGCCACGTTGCCCGACGCCGTGGCCACCGAGGAGATATCGGCCTTGCCTACCGTCACGGTCCTCGTTGCCGTGGCAGGGGTGGTGGAGCCGGCAGCCGTCGCAGTGAGGTAGGTACCCGCACCAAGTGCGACTATGACAGCGCCCAGGCCCACGTTAATCACAAGGGTTTTTGACATCATGGCTGGAGATTATGCGCCGGACCTGAGTGAAGCCCTTGAAAGTCATGGAAGGAGACCGAAAACGACGAATTGTTGCAAGCGGCTTCTCAGCTGAAGAAGGCTTCACCGAGCTGCTCTGACAGCTGCCCGATTTCCGTCAGGAAGCCGTCATGCCCGATCGGCGCCTCGATGACATGGACCGGAACATCACCTGGCAGGGCAGCGGCAAGTTCGCGTGATTGCGCCGGGAAGTACAGCCGATCGGTGTCCACTGCGGCCACGAAGAATTCCGCCGTTGCGCGGGACAGGGACTTCTGCAGACCACCACGGCCACGGGTGACGTCATGGGACATCAAGGCCTCAGTGATGGCGATGTAGCTGTTGGCGTCAAAGCGTTGCACCAACTTCTTACCCTGGTGGTCCAGGTAGCTTTCCACTTGGTAGCGCCCCCGCTCCCCGAGTACCGGTGCAACAAGCGGGGCTTCCTTGGGCTGGGCTTGCCTGCCGAAGCGAAGGTCCAACTCCAAGGCTGAACGATAGGTGATGTGCGCTATGCGCCGCGCCAAGGCCAACCCGTTCTCGGGGGCCGGGCCGTCGTAATAGTCCCCGTTGTTGAAGTGCGGGTCCTGCCGGATCGCAAGGGTCTGGGACTGGGCAAAGGCGATTTGCTCCGCCGTGCTGTAGGCACCCACGGAGATCACGGCGCAGCGCTTGACGCGTTCGGGAAACGTAATGGCCCATTCAAGGGCCCTGGCCCCGCCCATGGAACCTCCGAGTACGGCGTGCCAGGCATCGATACCCAGGACGTCGGCGAGCCGGGCCTCGGCTTCGGTGCTGTCCCGGAGCGTGATCAGCGGAAACCGCGATCCCCACGGTTTCCCGTCGGGAGCCTGGCTGGATGGCCCCGTGCTCCCGTAGCAACCGCCCACGATGTTGATGGAGACAACAAAGAATCTGTCGGTGTCGATGGTCGCACCTGGACCGACGAGTTGCTCCCACCAACCTTCCTCGTCCGTACTCCCCCGAGCCACGTGGGTGCTTCCGGTGAGGGCATGCTGGACCAGCACCGCGTTGGATCGATCCGGGTTCAGGCTCCCCCACGTTTCGTAACCTAAGACGACATCCGGGAGGTACCCGCCCGCCTCAAGTTCCAACGAACCTATCCGGGCGTAGCGGACCGTTCCGTCTTCTTTTCCGTAAGTGGGAATGGCTATAGCACTGATGGTCATTTCCTTCGACACCTAAACCTCGCACTTGCCAGTCGCCTTGCGTGCGACGGGCCAGGTCCTCACCCGGGGCACCCCACCGCGGAGGAGGGTTGCCGGCCAGCAAGCCGGGGCTGTGTGCTGGCACTCATGACCTAATACGTAGAGTTTAGGAAGAACATCCCTCTTCAGGCGAAGATTGTGACACCAGTGTGACGTTTTGGGTGCGGCTTGTTCTCCCAAAGCTAGGCCTGGACGCCGCCCACCGAATAATCATCGGCGGGCGGCGTTCGTACGCGGTCAGGCTCCCTTGGCGGCCCGGAACCCGGCTTCGAGGTCGGCGATGATGTCATCGACGTGCTCCAGGCCCACGGACAAGCGCACCAATCCGGGGTTGACGCCCGCGACGGCCTGCTGCTCGGCGGTGAGCTGGCTGTGGGTGGTCGACGCCGGGTGGATCACCAGGGAGCGAACGTCGCCGATGTTGGCAACGTGGGAGTGCAGCTCCAGGCCGTCCACGAAGCGCTTGCCTGCCTCCACTCCACCCTTGATGGTGAAGGCCACCACCGCGCCCGTGCCCAAGGGGCCGTACTTGCGGCCGCGGTCGTACCAAGGGCTGGACGGCAGGCCAGCGTAGGCGACGGCCTCGACGTCGTCGTGGGCTTCCAGCCATTGCGCCACTTTAGTGGCGTTGGCGACGTGACGCTCGACGCGAAGGCTCAGCGTCTCCAGCCCTTGTGCGATCAAGAAGGCGTTGAACGGGGACACCGCGGACCCGAGGTCGCGGAGCAACTGCACACGTGCCTTCAGAATGTAGGAAAGGTTGGCGCCGAGTGCCCCGTCCTTCCCGAGATCGCGCGCGTAAACCAGGCCGTTGTAGCTGGGATCCGGGGTGTTGAATCCGGGGAAGCGCTCCGGATCCTTGCCGAAGTCGAAGTTGCCGGAGTCCACGATCACACCGGCTATCGCCGAGCCGTGGCCGCCGAGGTACTTGGTGGCCGAATGAACCACGATGTCCGCGCCCCACTCGATGGGACGGATCAAATAGGGAGTGGACAAGGTGTTGTCCACGATGAGCGGCACGCCGGCCTCATGGGCGGTGCGCGCAACGCCTTCGATGTCCAGCACGTCTTGGCGGGGATTGGAGACAACTTCCCCGAAGAACAGCTTGGTGTTCGGCTGGACAGCATCCCGCCATTGGTCCAAGTTGTCCGGATCCTCCACGAAGGTAACGGAAATGCCGAACTTCTTGAGGGTGTGGGCCAGGAGGTTGTAGGTCCCCCCGTAGAGGCTTGGGCTCGCCACCACGTGGTCCCCCGCCTCGGCGATGTTGAGGATGGCGAAGGTCTCGGCCGCTTGCCCGGAGCTGAGCAAGAGGGCGCCGAGACCGCCCTCCAGGCTCGCGATCCGCTGTTCCACGGCGTCCTGGGTGGGGTTGCCAATACGGGTGTAGATCGGTGAAAGTTCAGCCAGGGCAAAGCGGTTGGCCGCGCTTTCAGCGCTGGGGAACACGAAAGATGTTGTCTGGTAAATCGGCAGCGAACGGGCACCTGTGGCGGCATCCGGCTCTTGGCCTGCATGAATCTGGCGGGTTTCGAAAGACCATCCTTGGGACATTGCGTTCTCCTCTGAAGGCGATTTGTGGCGGGACACACCTACGGCGCGGTCATTCATCCGGGCCCGTGATGCTCGTGGTGCAGTGGAATGACTCCGGGGCGGCTGGAGCCAGTCTAGGAACAGCCGCTCACCATGGATACCTTTGTGACGCCAGCTGAAATTTCGGGTCCGAATATGTCATGGGCCCTCGGTCCGCAAATAGGTCCTACCATAGTTAGGCTTTACTTAGCTGAGACCCCGATCACAAAGTGCCAAGATGAAGCCATGCGCATGGATCACGTCTCTTACGCCTGTGAACGAGATGGCCTTCTGGCCACAACCGAACGAATTTCCGCAGCTCTGGGAGTGGACGCAGTCCGGGGTGGAGTGCACCCGCGCTTCGGCACCCGGAACATGATCATTCCCCTTGCAGATAACAAGTACCTGGAAGTCGTGGAGGTCTTGGACCACCCCGCTTCCGACAAAGCCCCCTTTGGCCAAGCGGTCCGTGCACGCTCGGCTGCCGGCGGCGGCTGGATGGGCTGGTGCGTCGCCGTCGACGACCTGGCTCCTTTCGAAGAGCGCCTCGGCCGCTCAGCCGTCCCGGGTAACCGCAAGTTTCCCGATGGCCGGGAATTGGTGTGGCAGCAGATCGGTATCCTTGGTTTGATCGCCGACCCCCAGGTTCCCTACCTCCTCAAGTGGGAGGGCGACCCGACGCTGCACCCGTCCAAGGTGTACGAGAGCGACGTGAAAATGTCCAGCCTCACCATCGCCGGTTCCGCGGAACGCGTCACCGAGTGGCTGGGCGAGCCGGTTGAGAAACCGCTTGAGGACGTAGCCGTCCAGTGGATAGCTCCCCGGGGCACCCCTGGCATCATGTCCGTCACGTTCGAGACCGCCACCGGGGCCGTCACCATCTGATCCCTTCCAACCATCCCTGCCTGGACAGACCATCACCTGTTCGAGCCCGGATAAACTTCGGCCGCCATCAGCGGGTGCCAATGACGTCACCCTCCGATGGCGGCCGAGAACATTTAAGCGTGCGCTGCTCCTAGCCCAGGCCTATCGCCTTGCCGAACAGGCTGAAACCTACAAACGCGACGATGTCCAGAAGTGCGTGGGCAACCACCAACGGCATGACGCGCCGGGTTTTGGTGTAGATCCAAGCGAACACCAGGCCCATCACGAAGTTGCCCACAAACGGCCCGAACCCTTGGTACAGGTGATAGCTGCCCCGCAACAAGGCGCTGACAACAATGGCCGCGGGCGTCCTCCACCCGAACCTGCCAAAGCGGTCCAAGAGATAACCCACTACGATCACTTCTTCGACGATCGCGTGACGAACCGCGGACAGTATGAGCACCGGAACGGTCCACCAGTAAGCATCCAGCCCGCTGGGAACAATGGCGGTGGTGATCCCCAGGGCGCGCCCGACCGCGTACAGCCCCAAAGATGGCACACCGATCAGGGCGGCCAATCCCAACCCTTGGAGTGCGTCCTTTCCGGGACGGGCAAAGTTGAAGCCAAGCCTGGTGAATGCAGTCCCTGGGCTCGCCGCACCCGGTGTCGCTGCATGCGTGGACAGGAAATAAATCACCAACGCCACTGGCACCAGCGCGAAGACAATGTCCAGCAGTTGGTAAGTGAGGTCGAAATACTCCCGCGTACTTTGCGATTGATTCAGGGTGGAAGTGCCTTGGGACAAGGGCGCACGCGTCAATTTGTCCAGGAGTTGAACTACGGAGTACACGGCGGACTGGCCCAAGGACAAGCCCAACACAATGAGTACCTCGGCACGCAACCGACGGCGGGAAGCAACAAGCATGTACCTATCTTGCCTGTACTTCCTGCGAGTCCGCTGCTCAGCTGGCAGTAGCGACGATGACTTCGATGCCCTTGGCTTCGAACGCTGCCCGGTCCTGCGCGCTGATACCCGAGTCCGTAATGAGGTGCCGGAAGTCGTAGCCTGACATGGCGGCGAAGGACCGGCGGCCCACCTTTGAGGAGTCGGCCAGGACATAGGACTCAGTGGACCGGTTGGCCATGACCGTGTTGACCATGGCTTCCCCCTCATCCGTGATGGTGGGGCCGAGATCCGGGTCCACGCCGTTGACACCGATGAACGCAATGTCCAAGGCCACTTTTTGCATGATGACGTCGATGTACGGTCCCACGAGTTCGTAGGACCTGGGGTTCAGGATGCCGCCGGTGACCATGATCTTGATGTTGGGGCGGACCGCGAGCTGGGAGGCAATGTTGATGGCATTGGTCACCACGGTAAGCGTGGGCTTGCTGGAAGGAGCGTTGAGGTCCTCCCGCGTGGAGAGCACCTGGGCAAGTGCGGTGTTGCTGGTTCCCCCACTGAGGCCGATGACGGCGCCCGGATGGATCAGCAACGATGCCGCCTGCGCAATGTCCTGCTTCGCCTCGGCATTGTCGTCCCGGTTGTACCGCCCTGGCAGGTCGTAGGACAGCGATCCGGTGGTGGCGCCCCCGCGGGTGCGGCTCAGAAGCCTCTGCTTTGCGAGGCTGTCAAGATCCCTGCGGGCGGTGGCCGGTGACACACCCAAACGCGTCACGATGTCCTCGACTTCCACACGGCCGGTTTCGGCCAGCAGGTCAAGGATGGCGGTCAGCCGATCGGTGCGGGTCATGACAGTATGCCTTTCGCGGCGTCGGGCTATGTCACCTTGGCAAAGTGCACCTTGGCGAACAGCGTGAGCATTCGTGCAGATTCCATTACCAGCGCGGCCCTCCCCGCCTGGATGTACTTCCTGGAATCCACCACTTCAGGATTGGCGTCCAGGTACTGACGGACGCCACGGGTGAAGAACCCGTTTACATGCGTGGATACGTTGATCTTAGTCATACCAGCCTTGATAGCCGCCACGAGCAGGTCGTCGCTGACTCCGGAAGAGCCATGGAGGACCAGCGGTTTTCCGACGGCGGACTTCAGTCGGGTGATCAGCTCAAGGTCCAGTGCCGCGCTGCGCTCGGTCATGGCGTGCCACGAGCCAACCGCCACGGCCAACGCGTCCACCCCCGTCGCCTCGACAAAGGCCCGGGCCTCGCCGGGGTCGGTGCGGACCCCGGGGGCGTGGGCGCCGTCTTTGCCACCGACCTTGCCGAGTTCGGCCTCGACAAAGGCGCCCCGCTCATGGGCATACTGCGCCACGCGCGCAGTGGCCGCGACGTTCTGCTCATAGGGAAGGTGCGCGCCGTCGTACATCACCGACCCGAACCCCAAGTCGACGGCGGCAAGCGCCAACTCCTCCGACTCTGCGTGATCCAGGTGCACGGCCACCGGCACCGATGCAGCACGGGCAATGGCCAACGTGGCCACGCCGATAGGTTCCAGGCCGCCGTGGTACTTGACGCAGTTTTCCGATATTTGCAGGATCAGGGGAACTCCTGCTGCTTCCGCGCCTGCCACGAGTCCTTCGGCGGTTTCCACATGGATGACGTTGAAGGCGCCTTGGCCCGCGCCGCGGGCCGCTGCGCGTTCCACGAGTTCCCGCGTGGCGACCAGGGTCATCGGGGTTCCTTCCACGTAACCATCAGTTGCTCTTCGAGTTCCTTGAAGCGGGGTGAGATCTCCCCCGCGGCCGGCATGAGCACAGCGGCTGCGGACCACGCTGTTGCCCTGCGGAGAATTTCGCGGGGCTCGTTGATGCCTTCGGCAAGCGCGACGGCGGCAGCAGCGACCGCGGCATCACCTGCCCCCGTCGGGTTGCCGCTCAATGGCTCCGGTAGGCGTGCGGTCCAGTAACCTCCGGGAGCCGCGTGGTCGAAGGCCAGCATGCCCTCTGAACCAGCGCTCACCAAAACCGTTCTGGCACCCATGCCGATCAGCGATAGTGCCGCTGCTTCCACGCTGGCTTCGCCTGTGGCTTCGGCCAGTTCGTGGTGGTTTGGCTTGAGGACATCCGCTCCAGCCCGTGCAGCGGCGATGATGCCGGGACCGGAAGTATCAATGATGGCCGGGATGCCGGCGTCGTGGGCCAGTTGCACCAGTGACGGATAGAAGTGGCCGGGCGCCCCAGGCGGCAGGCTTCCGGAGCCGACGAGGACGGAGGCCGGCAGGTTTCGGTTGCCGCTGACAGCTTCCACGACGGCGGCCGTGAGGGAACGCCATTCGTCCGGCAGCAGGGCTTGGCCTTCTTCGTTGAAAATGGACGTTTCACCGGCCAGCGTGTCCACCAAGGCGATGCTGCGGCGCGTTTCCGCAGCGACTCCCACCAGGGTGTGCGGCACCCCGCTGGTCCACAACTCCGCTGCCAGGGTCTGACCGGCCGCGCCCCCTGTAGGTGCGATGGCGAGCACGGGGTAGCCGAGTTGATGGATCACCCGGGCTACGTTGATTCCTTTCCCACCTGCACGGCTCAAGGGGGTGGGGACCCTGTGGCTCGCCCCCTCGGTGATCCCGCGAACGGTGTAGGTCATGTCGATGGCGGGGTTCGGGGTGACAGTGATGATGCGGTTCATTGGGGCCACGCGGTTCACGGCTGCCTCCGTTGGTGGGCCGTTGACTCCATGGTGCCCAAGAGAGCCCGGGCGTTCATGGCGGCACCGAGCAACCCGGCATTTTGGCCCAGTTGGGCCCGCATGAGTTGTGGACGGCGCTGAAAATCAAGCATGGCGTCCACCGAGGAACGCAGCGGCTGGAGGAGTTCATCACCGGCTTCGGCAAGGCCGCCGCCGATCACCACGGCTTCGGTTCCGATGATGTTGACGCATTGGCAGATAGTGAACGCCAAGGCCCTGACGGCGTCGTCCCAAATGCGGGCAGCGACGGCGTCCTGTGAGCGCGCCCGTATCAGCACCTCGCGGGCACCCTGGACTTCGACGCCGGTCGCGGCCTGGTAGCGCCGCGCCACGGCACCGGCTGAGCCCACCGCTTCCAGGATGGTGTAGCCGGTTGTCCTGGCTGTCCCTGTTGTCCTGGTTCTGCCGGTGTCTCCGCAACGACCGTCACCGTAGCCAGCGTCGGGATCCGGGACCTGCGCATGGCCCAGTTCGCCCGCGAACCCACCGGCGGTGACGGCCTTGCCGCCGGAGAAGACTGCAGCAGCGATTCCCGTGCCCACCACCATCACCACGACGTCCTGGAATTCCCTGGAGCCGCCGAAGGTGTGCTCCACGGCCGCTGCGGAGCGGACATCGTGATCGAACGCTACCGGGATGCCGAGGCGCCGCTCCGCTTCGCGGGTGAAGGGGAAATTGCGCCAGCCAAGGTTGGCTGAGTAGATTCCCACCCCCGATGTTGAGTCCACGATGCCGGGAACGATGATTCCTGCCGCCTGCGCCTTGGCCTGCGGAAATTCGGCGGTAAGCTCCGCCGCAAGCTCAGCAATGCGGTCGAGGACCGCCTCCCCCGGACGCTTGGAGTCCAGCGGGGTAGGAACACGGCGCATGCCGAGGACCGTTCCGTGGGGATCCACCAGCCCGGCCTTGATGTCGGTCCCGCCGACGTCGAAGGAGAGGACCGGCGATTCTGCGGCTCCAAGGACCATGGCGGGGGTCCTAGGCGGAAGCGTTGAGAATAACCGAGCGCGTCAGGTTGCGCGGCAGATCCGGGTTAAGGCCGCGGGACCGCGCGCGCTCGAGCGTCACTTTATGGACACGGGCGAGTTCCGCCAACGGGTGCTTTCCGGTGTGCACGTACAGCGCTCCGGTGGCTTCCATGTCCTTATCCAGCCCGTCGGGCTGGTCACCGAACAACCACGTCACCCGTCCGGGGGCGGCAATGGAAATCGGACCATGGCGGTATTCCATGGCCGGGTAGGACTCTGTCCAGCCCTGCACAGCTTCACGCATTTTCAGGGCCGCCTCGTGGGCCAAGCCAACAGTCCAGCCGGTTCCCAAGAAGGTGAATTGTTCTGCCCCCAGCAGTTCCGGGGACACCGGGGCGGACACAGCATCCCGGGCATCGTCGATAGCCTGCTGGACGTCCATGCCCAGACTTGTCAACAGGTACACAAGGGCGGACGTGGCGAAGCGTGTTTGGACCACCGAACGCTCATCGGCGTAAGGCAGCCCGATCACGGCATCGGCAAGCCGAACGATCGGCGAAGACGTATCGCCAATGATCGCCACTGTGGGAACCAGACCCTGCAATGCGGCCAACAACTCCAGTACCTCAGTGGTGGTTCCCGAGCGCGTAATGGCCACAACGGCGTCGTACTGGCGAGCGGGACTGTTGCTGTTCAGCAAGGCCTCGGAGGCGGCGAACGCATCCGTCACGCCCTTGCCCGCAGATTCGCGGGCCACCGCATAGCTTTGGGCCATGAACCACGACGTTCCGCAGCCCACCACGGCGACACGCTGGCCATCGGCCGGAAGCAGCTGCTCGGCCCGGGCTTGTTCGACGGCGCGCTGCCAGACGGCGGGCTGGGAGACCAGCTCTTCCTCCATGAAAGCCCCGAGTATGTTCTCGCTCATCGTGATCCCGTTCCCACACAGCAAATGACGTTTTCTGATCTATGGAAACACTAAACGATCATTTTCGATCTCACAAGGAGTCAGTTGCTCACATGCCGGAACCGCTCCGAACGGTACCTTGCCCTCCACACCCGAACCGTCAGGGCGATCGACACGACCATAAGTGCAGCCACAACAACGACGCCGATAACCCGGCGCGCTACACCACCCGCACGCCGGCTCGCCATACCGAATGCGTCAAAGGAATCCCCGGCCGGTAAGCCAAGTGCGTAGCTGACGGCGCCTTCAGCATGTGCAAGTCCGCCCGGTGGCCCACCGCGAGCGAACCCACCGCCCGCTCGCCGTCGACGTCGTTCCCGGACTCCCTGCCCAACGCCAGGGCGCCACCGTAGGTTGCCGCGCGCACGGCCTCGTGGACACTCAAATGCATCTGCAGGACAGCGGTGGTCACGCAGAACGCCATGGAACTTGTGTAGGAGGTGCCAGGGTTGCAGTTCGCAGCCAGCGCGATCTGGACACCGGCGTCAAGCAACGCCCGGCCCGGGGCCAAGGGTTGGCGCGTGGACAGGTCACAAGCGGGCAGGCAGGTCGCCACCGTACCCCGCGCTCCCGTGCCGGTCGCCCGGTCCCATCCACGCCAACTCCCCGCAAGCGCGGCGATGTCCTCAGGGGAAAGGAAGTTCACATGGTCAACACTCGCCGCACCGAACTCCACGGCCAGCCCGACGCCGGGACCCTCACCCAATTGGTTTCCATGCACCCGCAGTCCCAATCCGGCGTCCCGTGCAGCGGTCAGCACACGGCGGGACTGATCCTCAGTGAAGGCGCCGCGCTCGCAGAACACGTCTGCCCAACGGACGTACGGAAGGACGGCGTCGAGCATGGGACCGCACACCAGATCGGTGTACTCCTCAGGGTCGGCGCCCTCGGGGACCAGGTGCGCCCCCAGATAGGTGACCTCGTCCACTTCCCTCGCTGCGATGCGCGCACTGCGGGCCTCGTTGTGGACATCCAGGCCGTAGCCGGTCTTGCTTTCCACGTAAGTGGTGCCTTGGGATACTGCCTCGGCGACCCGGGCCCTGACGAGCCGGGTGAGCTCCTCATCGCTGACGGCCCGGGTTGCACCTGTTGTAACGGCGATGCCTCCGGCACTGTAGCTCTCCCCGGCCATGCGGGCTTCGAACTCGGCGGTCCGGTCGCCCGCGAAGACCAAGTGGGAATGCGAATCAACCCAACCAGGCAGGACGGCGCGGCCTTCGGCGTCGAGTTTTGCATCTGCCGCGGGAGCATCCTTGGTGGACCCGAGCCACGCGATGCGCTCGCCCTCGATCACGATCGCCGCGTCTTTGAGGACCCGGTGTTCCAAGTCCTGGGTCATCAGCTCACCCACGTTGGTGATGAGTGTGCTGCCGCCTGATGCTCCGCCGTGCCCGTCCCAGTTTCCGCTCATGACCCTATTGTTCAGCGCCGGATGGACCAGCGGGTGGCAGCGAGCCGCTCCGCTGTCCGGGATTCCGGACTGTCGGGCTGTACGGTTCCAAGGATCAGTGCGGCGGCCAGCTCCGCGATGCCGGAGGATGTCTGGAAGCCATATCCGCCTTGCCCTGCCAACCAAAAGAAGCCGGGGGCTTCGGCGTCGAAACCGACCACCGGAATCGCGTCCGCGGCTTCGGTCCGCAGTCCCGTCCAGGCGCGGTCAACGGAGCGGATGCCCATGGATGTCACATCGTTGAGCGTGGCGATCAGCTTCTCCACATCACCCGGATAGGGCCGGGCGTCCTCTGGCCCGCTGGGCACAGCTTCCGACGGCGAAATCAACACTTGGTTGCCCTCTGGCCGGAAATAGAAGGATTCATCGGCGGCGCACACCATGGGGGTCTCGGGCGGCAACGGTCTCTCAACATTGACGATCGCCCCCGTGCGCCGGTACGGCTGGAGTCCAAGCTTCTCCACGCCGCTGATGACGGCCAGCTCATCGGCCCAGGCGCCAGCTGCGTTAACCACGACGCCGGATTGCAGCCCCTCGGTTCCTGCACCCACCTGCCAGCCGCTCCCGAGCCGCTGCGCTGAGTGCACCCGAGCTCCGGTGATGATGTCCACCCCGGCGGTTTCGGCAATGCGCCGATGCTCCTCAAGCAGCAAGGGCGCATCGCAGCCGAAAGAACCGGTATCCAGCCCAGCGGCGGTGAACGAATCCGGGTTGAGGGCCGGGCAGAGCCGAAGTGCCTCAGCATGGGATATGGGAAGCATGTTCCCGCTGGCCTCGGCACGCACGGTCACATCGTCTCCCACCATCATGAAAGCGCGTGGAGTGAGCACCGGCTCAGCTGCTGTGCCGTCCCTTTCGTGCAACAGCTCCAGGGTCCGGACGGTCAACTCCTGTACAACCGCAGGGCCGTAACTGGGGATCAACTGCCGGGCTGAGCGCGAGGACGTGTGGAACGCCAAGGACTGCTCAGCCTCGACCAAGGCAACAGTGCACTTGCCTGCCAAGGCCGATGCCAAGGACAGTCCGGCGATGCCGCCGCCAACGATTACCACGTCATAATTCGAAGCCATGGGCCCATCCTGTCAGACGATGGAAATGTTGGTGCTGCTTTACGTTCGGCCGGGTCCCTAGGCGACTGCCGCCCGACTTTTCACAAACGCCTGAACGCAAGCTTCGACGTCGTCCGTGCTGTGCGCTGCAGACAGCTGGACGCGGATCCGGGCTGCGCCCCTGGGCACTACAGGGAAACTGAAGGCCGTCACGAACACGCCGTGCTGGAGCATCTGGTCTGCCACGCGGGCCGCCATGACGGCGTCGCCGAACATCACGGGGATGATGGCGTGCTCGCCGTCGAGGAGTTCGAAGCCTTCCTTGCTCATCCGACGCCGGAAAAGGGCGGCGTTTTCGAAGAGGCGGGTGCGGAGCTCACCGGATTCCTGGACCAGCTCGATCGCCTTGATGGTGGCGGCGACGATGGCCGGAGCGAGGGAGTTGGAGAAGAGGTAGGGACGTGCCTTTTGGCGCAGCATGGCAACGATCTCACCGCGCCCGGAGACGTAGCCGCCCGAAGCTCCGCCAAGTGCCTTGCCGAAAGTCCCCGTGTAAATGTCCACCCGATCCGAGACGCCGGCATGTTCCGGAGTGCCTGCGCCGGTGGAGCCCATGAAGCCGACGGCGTGTGAGTCGTCCACCATGACCAGGGCATCGTGCTTTTCGGCGAGATCGCAGATAGCTTCCAGCGGGGCAAGGTAACCATCCATGGAAAACACGCCGTCCGTGACGATGATCTTGCGCCGCGAACCGGACGCTTCCACCAACTTGGCCTCAAGGTCTGCCATGTCCTGGTTGGCGTAGCGGAAACGCTTGGCCTTGCTCAGCCGGATCCCGTCAATGATGGACGCGTGATTCAGCGAGTCCGAGATGATGGCATCCTCGGGGCCGAACAGTGACTCAAACACGCCACCGTTGGCGTCGAAGCAGCTGGAGAAGAGGATGGTGTCTTCCGTGCCCAAAAACTGTGAAACACGGGCCTCCAGCTCAAGGTGAAGGTCCTGTGTCCCGCAGATGAAGCGCACGGACGCCATGCCGAAGCCGCGCTCGTCCATGGCGGACTTGGCGGCAGCGATGATGTCCGGGTGGTCGGCAAGGCCCAGGTAGTTGTTGGCGCAGAAGTTCAGGACCTTGTTGGCCGGCTGCCCCAACTGGCCTGCTGCGATGTGGCTTGCCTGCGGTGAATCGATGTGGCGCTCGGTCTTGAAGAGTCCGGCAGTGCGGATCTCGTCCAGCTCGCCTACCAACTGGTCTTTGATGGCTGAATACATACGTGCTCCTCAGTTCGTGGAGAGGTTTCTAGGGTCTCGGGATTCCCGGGTTTCGGGGGCTCGCGTTTCGGGATTTACAGTGCAGTCCAGTCAAGGACCACTTTGCCGCCGACGCCGTTGCGGGCGATGTCGAAGCCCTTTTCCCACTCGGTTGCAGGCAAGGTGTCCGTCACCACCGCGGAGATGCTCCGGTGCAATACGGGGTTGGATGAGAGCATGGCGCTCATCGCATACCAGGTTTCAAACATCTCCCGGCCGTAGATGCCCTTGAGGGTGAGCATGTGGGTGACCACCTTGCCCCAGTTGATGTCGATGGATTGGCTGGGAAGGCCGAGCATGGCAATCCGGCCACCGTGGTTCATGTTGTCGATCATCTCAGGCAGCGCCGTGGGGTGTCCCGACATTTCCAGTCCGATGTCGAATCCTTCACGCATACCCAGTTCGCGCTGCGCGTCGCGCACACGCATCTTGGAGACGTCCACGGCCAGGTCCACACCCATGTGGCGGGCCAGCTCCAAGCGTGGAGCGGATACATCAGTGATAGCGATTTTTCGGGCTCCTGCATGCCTTGCGACGGCGATTGCCATGAGCCCGATAGGACCGGCACCGGTGATCAGGACGTCCTCGCCCACCAGCGGGAAACTGAGCGCCGTGTGGACGGCATTACCGAACGGGTCAAAGATTGCTCCCAGTTCCGGCGTGACGGACTCGTCCTGGTGGACCCATACGTTCGTCTCGGGGATGACAACAAACTCGGCAAAGGCACCATCGCGCTGCACGCCAACCGAGACCGTGTGGATGCACATTTGTCGCCGACCGGCCCGGCAGTTGCGGCAGATCCCGCAAACGACGTGCCCCTCGCCCGAAACCCTGTCCCCGACCTTGACGTCCCGGACGTCCTCGCCGATTTCCACCACCTCGCCGTAGAACTCGTGGCCGGCGATCAGGGGTGCCTCGATCATGGACTGCGCCCACGCGTCCCAGTTCTGGATGTGCAGATCCGTGCCGCAAATACCAGTGGTCATGACCCTGATTTTGACGTCGCTGGGACCGGCTTCCGGTTCGGGGCGGTCAACGAGTTCAAACCCTGCGTGGGGTCCGGATTTATAGAGAGCCTTCATGGAATTCCTCACTGATGGGCTGCGGCACTGCTGCTGAGACCATTGAAGCGCCGCTGACGATTTAGCACAACTAGATTCTTCTCAATCAACGATTTAGGATTTACTAATGGAAATCCATCAGCTTCAGATGCTCCGCGAGCTCGGGGACCTTGGGAGCGTCAAGGCCGTGGCAGAGACCCTCATGGTGACTCCATCCGCCGTCTCCCAGCAGCTTGCCCTGCTGCAGAAATCGGTAGATGTACCTTTGACGCGCAAGGAAGGACGTGCCCTGGTGCTGACGGACGCCGGCCGTGTCCTAGCTGAGGCGGGGGCCGCCGTCGTGAACGCCATGGCAGATGCCCGCGCGGCTATTGGCGCCTACCACGATGCCCCCGACGCACCGGTGAGTGTTAGCGCCTTCCACAGCGCGGGGCAGGCGCTGTTCGCGCCATTGGCGGCGCACCTGGCGTCACGAACGGGGCCCGACGGCGGTAAGTCGCCCAGGCTTCGCCTCTCTGACGAGGACGTGGCACAGGAGGAATTCCCCGGCTTAGTTGCGCGGTATGACCTTGTCCTGGCACACCGGATGGACAACAGCCCGCCGTGGCCCGAGGACAAGGTGGCTGTGATCCCGTTGGCTGACGAGCCGTTGGACGTCGCTTTGCCGGCAGGCCACCCATTGGCCACCCGGCCACACCTGAACCCGTCCGACGTCGTCCGCGAACCGTGGGTGACCAGCCGCGATGGCTACTCCCCCGCCGACGTCCTTGCCGCGGTCGTTGCCGTCAGCGGCAGGCCAGCAGAGGTCCTGCACAGGATCAACGACTATTCGACCGTCGCGGCGCTCGTCTCGGCGGGCGGGGCGATCGGCTTACTGCCGCGCTTCACCGCCCGCCGGGTGCTCGACGCCGGTGTGGTGCTGCGGCCGCTGTCCGGAGTGAACTCGGTGCGCAAGATCGACATCCTGGCCCGGCCCGAAACCCTGAAAAGGAAATCGGTCATGACGGTTTGCGAATCACTTCAAACCGTCATGACCGGGCTTTCCAGGCCAGCCTGACCAACTTGGGTGGGCTGGCTGGGACTTAGCCCTGCACTCCGAGCTTCTCGAGGATGAGCTCGCGCACGCGACCTGCATCAGCCTGGCCCCGGGTGGCTTTCATAACCCCGCCCACAATGGCGCCAATGGCCTGCACCTTGCCGCCACGGATCTTCTCCGCTACGTCCGGCTGCGCCGCCAGGGCTGCATCGATCGCCTCCAAGAGCGGACCGTCGTCGGACACAACCGCGAGGCCGCGCTTCTCCACGATCTCGGCCGGGGCACCCTCGCCGGCGAGTACGCCGTCCAGGACCTGGGTGGCCATCTTGTTGTTGATTTTGCCGTCTTCGACGAGCTTGTTCAGCTCAACGATCACCTGCGGCGTGACACCGAGCTCGGCGGGTTCGACGTCGGCCACCTTGGCGCGGCCCACGATCTCACCCATCCACCACTTGCGGGCCACATCTGCCGAGGCACCGGCTGCGATGGTCTCCTCGATGGAGTCCATGACGCCGGCGTTGACGACGTCGCGGAACTCCAGATCCGAGTAGCCCCATGCCTCTTTGAGGCGTTTGCGGCGCTCGGCCGGAGGCTCCGGAAGGGTCGCACGCAGTTCTTCCACCCATTCGCGCGAGGCGACCACGGGGACCAGGTCCGGCTCGGGGAAGTAGCGGTAATCGTCGGCGTCGGACTTGGGCCGGCCCGACGTCGTCGAACGCGTATCCTCGTGCCAGTGGCGCGTCTCCTGGATGATCGGCTGCCCCGAATCCAGAACGGCAGCGTGGCGCTGGATCTCGTAACGGACGGCGTGCTCGACGGCGCGCAGCGAGTTCACGTTCTTGGTCTCGGACCGGATGCCGAACCGTTCCTGGCCATGCGGGCGGAGGGAGACGTTGGCGTCACAACGGACGTTTCCCCGCTCCATCTTGGCATCGGACACACCGAGGTTTTTCACGATCTCGCGGACCGCTGCGACATACGCCTTGGCCAATTCCGGCGCGCGGCTCCCGGCGCCCTCGATCGGCTTGGTGACGATCTCAACCAACGGAACACCCGAACGGTTGTAGTCCACCAAGGAGTAGTCGGCGCCCTGGATACGGCCCGTGGCGCCACCCATGTGGGTGAGCTTTCCGGCGTCTTCCTCCATGTGGGCGCGTTCAATCTCCACGCGGAAGACGGTGCCGTCCTCAAGCTCAATATCGAGGTACCCGTCATAGGCAATGGGCTCGTCGTACTGCGAGGTCTGGAAGTTCTTGGGGGTGTCCGGGTAGAAGTAGTTCTTCCGGGCGAACCGGCAGGACTCGGCGATCTTGCAGTTCAAGGCAAGGCCGATCTTGATGGAGGACTCCACGGCGGCCTTGTTCACGACCGGGAGGACGCCCGGCATGCCGAGGTCGACCTCGTTGACGTTGGTGTTCGGCTCATCACCGAACACGTTCGGCGCGGAGGAGAACATCTTCGTCTTGGTGTTGAGCTCCACGTGGACCTCAAACCCCAGGACGGGATCGTACTTCTCCATGGCCTCTTCGAAGCTCAGGGTTGCGTCAACGGACATTAGTTGGAACCTCCGGCGGAGTTGGAAACGGCACCAAGGGCAGCACTTTTCAGATCCGGCGCCTTGGAGAGCATCGGGCCGCCCCACTTCTCTTCAAGGATGGATTCGAGGACAGCACCCACACGGTACAGGCGTGCATCTTCGCGGGCAGGAGCCAACAACTGGATACCGACCGGCAGACCGTCTTCATCAGCCAGGCCACCAGGCAAGGACAGGCCCGGGATCCCGGCAAGGTTGGCCGGGATCGTGGCGACATCGTTCAGGTACATGGCAAGCGGATCATCGAGCTTCTCCCCCAACTTGAACGCGGTGGTGGGAGCAGTGGGAGAAATCAAGACGTCGGCCTGCGCAAAGGCAGCGTCAAAGTCCCGCTGGATCAGCGTACGGACCTTCTGCGCAGAACCGTAGTAGGCGTCGTAGTAGCCGGCGCTCAGGGCGTACGTGCCCAAGATGATACGCCGCTTGACTTCGTCGCCGAATCCGGCGGCACGGGTGGCACCCATGACCCGTTCGATGGTCATGGGACCCTCGGTGGGCAGGACGCGCAAGCCGTAGCGGACGCCGTCGAACTTTGCCAGGTTGCTTGAAACCTCGGACGGCATGATCAGATAGTAGGCACCCAAGGCGTACTTCAGGTTGGGGCAGGAAACCTCGACGATTTCGGCCCCCGCATCCTTGAGGTGCTGCAGGGACTCGTTGAAGCGGTTCTCGACGCCGGCTTGGTAGCCTTCGCCGTGCAGTTCCTTGATGATGCCGATCTTCATGCCCGCAACGTTTCCAACGCGGGCAGCGGCAACGAGGTTATTGAAAGGGTCCGTCAACGACGTGGAGTCAAAGGGATCATGTCCGCCAATGACTTCCTGCAGCAGGGCCGAGTCCAGTACCGTTCGCGCCACAGGGCCGATCTGGTCCAATGAGGACGCCATGGCGATCGCGCCATAGCGGGAAACGGCACCGTACGTGGGCTTCATGCCCACGGTTCCGGTGACGGCACCGGGCTGGCGGATGGAACCACCGGTGTCAGTCCCAAGCGCCAGTGGCGCTTCGAAAGCGGCGACGGCGGCAGCGGAACCGCCGCCGGAACCGCCGGGAATGCGGTTCAGGTCCCAAGGGTTCCGGGTAGGCCCATACGCTGAGTGCTCGGTGGAAGACCCCATGGCGAATTCATCGAGGTTGGTCTTGCCCAAGATGGGCATCTTGGCCGCGCGCAGCTTCTTGACCACCGTGGCGTCGTACGGGCTGTGCCAGCCCTCAAGGATCTTCGAACCTGCAGTGGTGGGCTGGCCGATGGTGACAATCAGGTCCTTCACCGCGATCGGAACGCCGGCCAGGGCGTGGAGTTCCTCGGCGGCCGAACCGCCTGCGGCGCGCGTGGCGTCGACCTCGGCAGCTACTGCCAAAGCCTCTTCACTGTTGACGTGCAGGAAGGCATTCACCTGGGGGTCGACGTCGGCAATCCGATCAAGGTGCGCCTGCGTCACCTCGACGGCGGAGACGTCGCCCGCCGCCAGCTTCGCCGCGAGATCGGCAGCAGAGTGGCGGATGAGTTCATTCTTCAGATCAGTCATCGTGTTAGTCCTCATCCAGGATTGCCGGGACCTTGAAACGGTTCTCGAAAGCATCCGGAGCCCCGGAGAGCGCCTGCTCGGCGGTGAAGGTGTGGCCCACAACGTCCTCACGGAACACGTTGGTCAGCGGAATCGGGTGCGACGTAGCAGGTACGTCCTCCCCCGCGGCCTCGCTCACTGACTTCACTGAATCCACGATGACGGCAAGCTCGCCGGCCATCCTGTCCAGTTCTTCGGCACTCATTTCAATGTGAGCCAGGCGCGCAAGATGCGCGACGTCGTCACGGTTGATCGCAGCCATGGATCTCCCCTGCAAAGTTCAATTGGTTTTCCGGTCCAGTCTACTGGCCAACCGGGCACGCTCGGACGGCCTGTTTGGCCGCCCGAGTCAGTGGATCAAGCCTGAAACCAGGTTGATGACGGTAGCCAGGACAATTGCGCCGAGCAGGTACGCCAGCAGTGCGTGGCGGAGCGCGGTGTAACGGACGGCGTCCGTAGTGAGGTCTGTATCGGAAACTTGGAAGGTCATTCCGATGGTGAAAGAGAGGTAGGCAAAGTCCTTGTAGCACGGCGGCTTGTGCTTGTTGAAGTCCACACCGCTGGAGTCGCGGTAGTACAACGTGGCGTACCGGAGGGTGAAGAGGGTATGTACCAACAGCCAGGACAGGATCACACTGCCCAAGGCCAAAGCAATGATTGCTGCCTTCGGGCCACCCTGAGCCGATGCTGCCTCCAACAGGATCAAGGCAACACCACCGAAGCTGCCCATGGCGGCAACCAAGACCAGAACGTCCGACCAAACACGGCCGGGGTCCTCTTCACGGGCCCGGGCATGGGTGGCCGTCTGCTCAGCATCCAGGCCGTGAATGGCAGTCCACACCCAAATGAGGTAAGTCAAAGACGCCGCTGCCCAGCCAAGTGCCGGAGCGTAAGCCCATGCCCCGAAACTTCCGACGGCGAGGGCTACTGCCAGCCCAACGATAACCATCACCACCAAGCGCACCAACGATCTGTGGGCAAAGGCCCGGAATCTGCTCCTGATCATGGCCGTTCCTCCACGACGCTTGCTTCTGCGCGGCCTTCATGGGCAGGGGTATTCCCGGACAAGGTCTTGATGACGGTCCACCCTACTGCGGTCACTGGAACCGCGAGGAGTGCGCCAACAATCCCGGCGAGCATGGTCCCTGCCGCTAACGCCAGTAGGATCACCAGCCCGTGAATGCTCAAAACCCTGCCCATCAAGAGCGGTTGCAGGAGATGGTGCTCCAACTGGTTGGCACCGATAACGACGGCTAGTATCACCAGGGCGGCCACCGGGCCGTTCGAGATCAGGGCAACAGCTACAGCCAAAGTTCCGGCCGCCGTCGCGCCCACGATCGGGATGAATCCGCCGATAAAGACGAAAACACCCAGCGGAAGCGCCAAGGGAACACCGGTCAACGCCAAGGCAACGCCAACGATCAAACCGTCAGTCGCCGCGACGACGGCCGTGCCGCGGACGTAACCGCCAAGGACTATGGCGCTCCGTTCCATGGCCAGGTGCGCATTGGACTGGCCGTCCGCGGGAAGGAAACCGATCAGGAAATTCCGGATCTTGTGGCCATCCTTGAGGAAGAAGAACAAGATAACAGCCATGAGCACTACGCCAGCGAGGATCTCCCCCAGGGTACGCGCCCCGGTGAGCGCTTCAGTTCCGAACGCACTCGAGGTCAGGAAATGTTGCACGGAGTTCTTCGTTGCCGTGATCTGGGCATCGCTGACAGGGACCGGACCGGATTTCAGGAAGTCATGCAGCCGGTCGATACCGGCTACCGCCTTCGCCGTCAGGTCCTTCGACTGGGCACGGACGAGAAAGACGATGCCTGTGACCACTCCGCCAAAAACGGCGAGTATCGCGACAAATGAGGCCAGGACGGCAAGGGCGCGGGGCCATCTGTGCCGGGCAAGCCACCGCACCAGCGGCGAGATGGCCGAGGCAAGGATCAGTGCGATGAGCACGGGAATCAAGACCAGTGGGACTCGCGTCAACGCCCAGATGACCAGCCACGCCAGCGCGGTGACAAGCAGGACTTGCAGGGCTCGAATGCTCGCACGGCCCAGCCCGTCAGTCCACAGCGATGCCAAACCAGGGCGGTTGCCAGGCATGGAATTCTCCTTTGCAATAGCCGGAGCGAACGATCATTCCCTCTTACCAGCGCCGCTGAAACGTCCCCAGGGCAGTTGAAAAGTAACCTTACTGGCTTCTGCGCAGATGTTGGGCGTTCAGCTCTTCCAATTCCTGGTCCGTGAGGTCATCGAAGCTCTTGGCTTCGCGCTTGTCACTTCTGGAGAAACGCATGAACATCAAGATGATGAGCGGCAGATCCACAATCTCGCAGACGAACCACAGGGCATCGCCCGCCAACTGCTGGTCGCGGAGCGGATCCGGGAACCACGCCAACGAGGACTGCCTCGCAACCACGTGGTCAAGGACCTGTCCGTTGAGTCGAAGCAGGATGCCGGGGACAGCGTCCACCAACAGCTCAATGAAAACGAAAACGAATTCCAAGGTGATGTAGGTGCTGGAACGTTGGAAGTCCGATTCTTCGATGATCGGAAGCGCCATCAGGAGGCCCAGCAACGGAACCAGGAGGGTCACCAGCGTTTCGGCCAACGGATCTGCGCGCAAGGTATAAAACGCGGGAGTCAGGAAGGTGGAGAACAAGGCCAAGCCCAAAAGGGGAGCTGCCAAGGAGTTGCTGACGAACCTGACGGCGCGATGGGCGAGCACGGCGTTGAGCCTGGTGATTCCGGCCTGCGACAGGGCGGCGCGAGCCAACGAGATGGGCCGGCCCAAGCCCACTAACAGGGGGACAACAAAGAGGAGCAGGGAAACCTTGAGGGTAAAGGCCCAGCGCAGCTCAGCGCTGTAGACGCCCAGGAAGCCACACGTGAGGACGGCAAGGGACCCGAGACCCAGGAAGTAGAAGGCCAGGGTTCGCCAAAGCGGCCAGCGTTGACCGTTGGCAGCAGCTGCCCTCAGGCCGAGCCCATAGAGCACACCGGAAACACAGATCATCACTACAGCTGCCCAGTCAATCCGCCAGGCGCTACCAAGAACGTCAAAGGGCGGCACACCGCAATGATAGCGCGTGCAGATGGGAGGCCGCGGGGAGGATGGGTTCGCGGCCCGGACCTTCGTATATTGGGCAAATCAGGGAAGTTCTCAGATTCAGTAAGTAACATGGGCCAGTCCGTACCCTGAGGAAAGGTCATTGTTGTGTTCGGTCGTCACGAAAGTCCCGACCCCAACTCCCCAGTTGCGGATCAGGCCCGCTACCCCGGCCAAGGCACCCTCGTTGAAGGCAGCCTGGGTCGTCACGGCCGCCCACGGGGACGCCGCCGCTGGCTAAGGGTCACCGTCATTGTGGTAGCTGCCCTCCTTCTGGGAGTGGTAGCGTTCGGCGGCTATTGGGTATGGCGGTTGCAATCGAACATTTCGGCGACTGCGCTGGGGGCCGGCGGCGTTCGGACCGAAGGCCCGGTAAATGACAGCAAAGACCGCCTCCAGATCCTCGTCTTGGGAAGTGACACCAGGAGCGGAAAGAACGGCCAGTACGGCTCCGTCGATCAGTCCTCGGGCTACGGTCAATCCGATGTGATGATGCTGGTGGATATTTCCGCGGACAACAACCACGTTAATGTGATCAGTTTCCCCCGGGACTTGCTGGTTGACGTGCCAGCGTGCAAGGACCAGAGCAACGGCCAGGAACATCCCGCGCGGCAGGCTGCGATGATTAACAGCGCCATGGCCGAAGCCGGAATCGGCTGCGCTGTGGACACCATCAACAAGCTCACGGGCTTGGAGGTTGACCACTTCATGATGGCTGATTTCAACGCTGTCAAGGAGCTATCGTCCACTGTAGGCGGCGTGTCAGTTTGCGTTGCCTCCGCTGTGGATGACCCGGAGTCCGGACTGCACCTACCCGCAGGAACCTCGCAAGTCCAGGGCGACCAGGCCCTTGCGTTCCTTCGCACCCGCCACGCTTTCGCCAACGGTGGCGACCTTGGCCGCATTGCCGCTCAGCAGTCTTTCCTGGCCTCCCTGACCCGCAAGGTGAAGTCCGAAGGCACCTTGAGCGATCCGCAAAAAGTCTTGGCAATCGCCGACACAATGACCAAGAACCTGACGGTGGATAATGGCCTGGCCTCCATTCCCGCCCTGCTGACCCTCGCGGACCGGCTCAAGAACATCGACCCCGCCAAGGTGGATTTCGTGACGGTCCCGACGGTTCCTGCCGCTTCTGATCCGAACAGGCTGGAATTGGACGAGCCTGCTGCTTCGAACCTCTTTGCCGCATTGCGGAACAGCCCAGACCTTTCCCAGGCCGGAAGCCCGTCGGCCGCCCCCACTACCGCGGCGCCTAAGCCTTCCTTCGACAAGGCGCAGCAGCCCATCAGTGTTGCCAATGGAACCAGCGTCTCGGGTAGGAGCAATGCCATCGCGGCAATGGTCACGGCGGCTGGTTACACTAAGGTCACGCGGCTCCAAGGAGACGCCAGGCCCACCACCATGGTCTATTACCAAGCCGGCTTTGAGGACGTCGCGGCCGACATAGCAGCTCAGTTCGGCCTCCCTGCAGCGAACATCCAGCAGGTCAACAACATTCAGGGTGTGCAGCTCTACGCTGGCGAAGATTTCGCAACCGGCGACAAGCCCGTCCTGCCTGCGGCCGCACCAGCGGGCATCGCAGCCAAGACGGGCAACGACCAGACCTGCCAGGCAACCAACCCCGCCGGCTGATGGCGGCGGGGTGATCGGCTGGAGGAAGACTCGCTTAGCCGATTCCGATCGCGCCTGTCAGGACGCCAACCAGCAGCATGGCCAGCGAGATAACCGCCGTGCGCCAGAGGACCTTTTTGTGGTGATCGCCCAGCTCCACCTTCGCTAGGGAAACCAACAGGAGGATGGCCGGGACCAAGGGACTCTGCAGGTGGAAGGGCTGGCCCGTAATCGATGCGCGGGCCATGTCCGCCGCTCCGACGCCATAGTGTGCTGCCGTTTCACTCAACACCGGGAGCGCACCAAAGTAGAACGCATCGTTGCTCATGAAGAACGTCATCGGAATGCTGAGCAGCCCGGTGATGACTGCCATGAACGGGCCCATGTCCGCAGGGATGATCTGAACCAGCCACGTGGACATCGCTTTGACCATGCCGGTGCCGTTAAGGACACCGGTGAGGACTGCAGCGGCCATGACCATGCTGACGACGGCGACGATCGAGGGTGCATGGGCGACGAGCTGGGCGCCTTGTTCCTTGACCTTGGGGAAGTTCACCAGCAGCGCGATGGCGGAGCCCACCATGAACACGAACGGGAGCGGAATGACATTCGCCACCAGGACCACCATCACGGCTACCGTCAGCACCAGGTTGAACCAAAACAACTTGGGCCGCAGCGTTGTGCGGTTGGGGTCCAGGGCGGTATGTGCCATGGCGGCGTCGTGGGAATCCACGAGGGTCGCTACAGTTTCGTTTCCCAAGAGCGCGACGCCGGAACCTCCGCCGTCGACGGGTTTGCGTGCGCTGCGGCCAAAACCAAAGGTGCCACCAGCCTCAGCTGTTTCGCCCCACATCTCCGGTGCCACAGCGCGCAGGCGGTTGCGTTCCTGAAGGCCGAGCAGCCAGGCGAAGACCATCACAATAACCAGCCCCACGATCAATGACGGGACCATGGGGACAAAGACGTCGTTCACGTCGATCTTCAACGCGGTTGCGGCGCGGGCCGTCGGGCCACCCCAGGGAAGGATGTTCATGGTTCCGTTGGCCAAGCCAGCCACACAGGTCAACACGACCGGGCTCATCTTGAGGCGCAGGTACACCGGGAGCATGGCCGCAGTGGTGAGGATGAACGTCGTGGAGCCGTCGCCGTCGAGGGAGACCGCAGCAGCAAGAATGGCCGTTCCGAGAACCACCTTGGCCGGATCGTTGCCCAGCTTGCGCAAGATGAATTTCACCAGGGGGTCGAACAGGCCGACGTCGATCATCATCCCGAAGAAGATAATGGCGAACATCAGCAACGCTGCCGTGGATGTCATCGACTTCATCGAATCCATGACCATGGGGCCAATGCCCAGGCCCGCGCCGGCGAACAGTCCAAAGACGGTGGGAATGATGATCAGCGCCAAGACCGGCGTCATCTTTTTGGTCATGATCAGGACCATGAATACCGCAATCATTGCGAATCCAAGCAAAACCAGCATGGCCGGCTCCTTTACAACTGTGAATGGCACCACAGCGGTGTGATGCGCACTACGGAACATATAGTGGCGAGGATCACGGGCCGGGGTTTCCGGGATTTGTTCGGAATACTGCTCATTCCGGACGTTGTGCGCATTGTGCTCAGTGCTTCAATGGAGCAGGAGGAAAGGAGGGCAGGTGCCCAGGATCAGCATGCGCTTCTCTACCCAAACGCTCCTCCTCCAGCTGGGCGTGGTCCTGTTGGTGGTCATGCTCAGTGGCGTTGTGCACGGGTGGCTGGTCTACCAACGCATCGGCAGCGAGGCCGAAAACCAGGCGTTGACGCTCGCCCGGACGGTGGCTGCCGACCCCACGGTCAGGACGGACGTCCAGGAAATCAGCAGGGAGGTGGGCACGCCTCCCCCGGCGGTGCTGTCTGCGGGTCCCCTGCAGGCGACCGCCGAATCGGTGCGCGCCCGGACAGGAGCGCTGTTCGTGGTCATCACGGATGAAACGGGGCTCCGGCTGGCGCATCCTGACACCGCCAGGCTGGGCGAGCGCGTCAGCACGGACCCGTCCGTGGCCCTTGGCGGGGCGGAGATCACCACCCGCAACACGGGCACACTGGGGCCCTCTGCCGGAGCCAAGGTCCCGGTGTATGCGCCGGCCTCGTCCACGACGATCGTTGGCGAGGTGAGCGTTGGCTACTCCGTGGAATCGCTGACCAAGAGCCTGGCCAGCGACATCACCCCGATTGCTTTGACTGCCGGCGGCGCCCTGCTTGCCGGTGTCCTGGCATCGTTCCTCCTTCGACGACGACTGCAGCGCCTGACCCTCGGCCTGGAGCCGGAGGAAATCAGCACACTTGTCCACGACCAGGTCGCGGTCCTCCAAGGAGTGGACGACGGCGTGATCGGCATCAGCGCGGACGGAAGAATCTCCGTGTTCAACGCGGCAGCATCGAGGCTCCTCGGCATTCCCGATGTGACCGGCCAAGCGTGGTCCGGCGCAGCAGTACCTGGGCAACTGAAGGCGATGACCAAACCTGCCGCGCAGGACGCGGACGCCGTCGAGATCGTGGCCGGTGGCCGTGTGTTGGTTGCCAGCGCCCGGAAAGCGTGGCACCGCCGGGAGGACCTCGGCTGGGTGGTCATGCTGCGCGACCGCACAGAACTGCAGCAGCTGACCCGCCAGCTCGACGCGGTTGGAACCATGAGCGCGGCACTCCGCGCCCAGCGCCACGAATTCGCCAACCAACTCCACACCATCGCCGGGCTCATGAGCATGGGGCAGCACCGGCAAGCCGAAGAGTACCTGGCCCGTGTCTCGGCAACAGGTCCGCTCAAATTTCCCGTGGAACAGGCCGAACTCCTCCAGGACGCCTACCTGCAGGCTTTTGTGGGAGCCAAGAGCATGGAAGCCTCGGAGCGCGGCGTCGCCTTACGGATAGGCCCTGAAACACTGGTTCGCGGACACGTGGCCGATCCCCAAGACGTAACCACAGTGCTCGGCAACCTGATCGACAACGCGGTCAGCGCCGCCGTCGACGGTTCCGCCGCGGATCGCTGGGTGGAGGTGGAACTGCTGGACGCTGACGACGACGGCGGCACGCTCCACATCGTGGTGGGCGACTCCGGCGATGGCCTGGGAAACCTGGAACCCGAGGAGGTCTTTGCCGAGGGATTCACCACCGCCACCCACGCCGCCCGGCCGGGGGCCGGACAAGGACTTGGCCTGGCACTGGTCCGCCAACTCGCACGGCGCCGTGGTGGTGAAGTTCGCGTGCTGGAGTCTGGTAGGCAAGGCGGACCGGGCGCCGTCTTCATGGCGACGGTCCCCGGTGTGATGAATGGGGCTAAGACCGGGGAAACGTCGGGAAAGGACAGCAGTGGTTGAGGACTTGAGGGTTCTGATTGTGGACGACGATTTCCACGTTGCAAGGCTCCATGCTGCCTATGTGGATTCCGTGGCCGGTTTCATGGCCTTGGCCCCGGCAGGTTCGGTGTCGCAGGCGCTACAGTCCATCCACGGCCTCCGGCCCGACCTGGTCTTGCTGGATGTCTACTTACCGGACGGCTCAGGGCTTGATCTATTGGGGCAGTTGGACATCGATGCCATCATCCTGACGGCGGCCTCCGACGCTCCATCCATCCGGACGGCCTTTCGCCGGGGCGCTCTGGGCTACCTGCTGAAACCGTTCACCGCGGAATCGTTGTCCCAGCAACTACGGTCCTACGCCCGGTACCGCAGGATTCTTGGCCGGCAAGCCACCGTGGACCAAGGCAGCATCGAGCGGGCCAAGCGGGCACTCATCCCCGGCGATGTGACGCCGTCGGCGAAACCGCGGTCCGCGACCGAGGCGGCGGTCTTGGAGGCCTTGCAGCCCGGAGAGCCGTACTCCGCTGTGGAAGTCGCCGAACGCGTGGGCGTTTCCAGGGCCACAGCGCAAAGGTACTTGTCCTCGCTCGCGGACGATGGCGCCGTCGAGATCCAACTTCGCTACGGAACCACGGGCCGTCCGGAACACCGCTACGGGGTGCCGGGCTAATGTGCCCGGCTGACCTGGAGGCTTAGCCGTTACGGCTGCGTGAGCTCCAGCCGGTAAACGAACAGCTTTATGTCCGTCCCCGGAACGAACCAGTCGCGGTGCGGAGCACGGTCAAAGCCGGTCCGCGCATACAGGGCATTCGCGCTTTCCCACGTTGCGCCAGTGGTGAGCGAGACCGCCCTGATGCCGTCCATCGCTTTGGCTTGGTCAACGACGGCCTGCACCAAGGCGCGGCCCGCACCGGACCGTTGGACCGCCGGGTCCACCACCAGGGTGCGTAGTTCTAGCTCGTCATCGAGCCCGATGTCGGAGAACCCTCCCCCGGCCGGGGCTGCCGTCACGGAACCAATGACCCTGCCGTCACGCTCAGCGACCAGGATCTCAGCGTGTTCCGCGCGCCCTGCCACGTCCTGGAGCTTCTGCAGGTACGGGTGGTCGGCGTCGCCGTAGTAGCCCGCCGTGACGTAGGAATCCTGCGTAATCCGGGCAACGGCGTCGTAGTCTTCCGGCAGGGCGGGACGGACGGTAATCGGGGAAAGCACCTACCAATGGTAGTCGCCCGGCAGGCGCACAAGGCCGCAAACCGGCCTTTCCGTGATGGAACTATCAGTCACGGATCGAACCCACGACGTCGGACGGCCGGGTGCCGCTGTTCCGAGAGGCAAGCGTGCCACTGCTTCAGCGTTGCGTTGCGTGGCGTTGAATTGAGCTCCGTTGCGCGTCATGAACCCCCGTTTCGCGCTGTTGCGGGCACATGTCGGGCCGCTGGCGGGGGCGGCAGGAGGGTGCTTGAGTTGCGACATCCTGACTGACAGACCCCCAACTGAGGAGAACCCATGACCCCGCCAGACCGCCAGCTGCACCTCAATGCATTCCTCATGAGCACGGGCCACCATGAAGCCTCATGGCGCCTGCCCGAGAGCGATCCCCTTGCGATTACCAAAGTGGAGCACTACCAGCACCTGGCCCGGACGGCCGAGCGCGGCAAGCTGGACTCCATCTTCTTTGCGGACTCCCCCGTCCTGTTTGGTGAAGTGGGCCGCCGCCCTGCAGGAAAACTGGAGCCCACTGTGTTGCTAACGGCTCTTGCGGCCGCCACACAGCGGATCGGGCTGATTGCCACGGCGTCCACTACCTATAACGATCCCTTCAACCTGGCCCGTCGTTTTGCCTCGGTGGACTGGGTCAGCGGTGGACGTGCGGGATGGAACGTTGTGACAACGGCAGGACCGGATGCTGCCCGCAACTTCGGCGTGGACGACCAACCGGCCCACGCCGTCCGCTACGAACGCGCAGCCGAATTCATCGAAGTCGCCCAGAAGCTTTGGGACAGCTGGGACGATGACGCCGTCCGGGCCGATAAAGCCGAAGGAGTGTGGGCTGACGATACGAAGATCCGCGTGATAGACCACGAGGGAGAGCACTTCCGGGTCCGTGGTCCCTTGAATGTGCCCCGCTCACCCCAAGGCCACCCCCTGATCGTGCAGGCAGGGTCCTCCGAGAACGGGAAGAACTTGGCGGCGCAGTACGCTGAGGCGGTCTTCACGGCCCACCAAACCTTGGATGGCGCGCAGGCCTTCTACTCCGACGTGAAGGCGCGGACGGCAGCTGCCGGACGCGACCCCGAGAGCATCAAAATCCTGCCGGGCATTGTGCCCGTCATCGGCTCCACCGAGGCCGAAGCGATCAAGCTTGAGCGCGAACTGGACGAGCTCATCAAGCCGGAGTACGCACGGGAGCAGCTGGCTAAAACCCTCCGGCTGTCCCCCGACGATCTCCCGTTGGACCGCCAGCTACCGGCGGACCTCCCCTCCGAGGACGAGATTGAAGGAGCCAAGAGCCGGTACACGCTCATTGTGGAATTGGCCCGGCGCGAACAACTCACCGTTCGGCAGCTGATCGGCCGGCTCGGCGGCGGTCGTGGGCACCGAACGTTCTCGGGAACCCCCGATCAGGTAGCCGACGCCATCCAGGAATGGTTCTTCGCCGGAGCCGCGGATGGCTTCAACATCATGCCTCCCGTGCTGCCCTCCGGGTTGGAGGTCTTTGTGGACCACGTTGTGCCCATCCTGCAGCAGCGCGGCCTGTTCCGGACCGAGTACACGGCCACAACGCTACGGGGACACTACGGACTCGATCGCCCCGGGAACCGCTACGCGGGAGCGGAAGCCAAGGAACTTACCTCGATCGGGTCTGCGTTCTAGGGAGGCAGGCAGCTGGCCCGGGTCATCTCTTGGGCCAGCTCCACGGTGGCCCTTCCAGGGTTCCGAGGCCTTTGATTCGGGTCTCGCCCAGATCTTTATACAACACGTGCTCGTGCGCCGCGCCGCTGTCCCGGAGAGCCTTCAGGAGCGCCTCCGAGTGGGTTACGACGATCATCTGGCTGCTGCCGCTGGCTTGAACAATCAGTTCGGCAAGTGCCGGCATCAGATCCACGTGAAGGCTTGTCTCGGGTTCGTTGAGAACCATGAGTTCCGGGGGCCGGGGAGTCAGCAAAGCCGCAGTCAGTAACAGGAACCGCAGTGTGCCGTCAGAAAGCTCGGCCGCTTGCATTGGACGCAGCATGCCAGGCTGACGCAGTTCCACGCTGAACCGGCCATCGGTGACGGCAACTCCTACCCTGCTTCCCGGGAATGCGTGCTCGATGGCGGCATCCAGCTGCCGTTCGAAGCCAACTTCACGAAGGGTTTGCAAGGCCGCTGCGAGGTCCTTCCCGCTGTGATGCATTACCGGAGTTCGGGTACCGATGTGAGCCTGCCGCGCCGGAGCATCCGGGTCCGTGCGGAAGTGATCGTAGAAGCGCCAGGAGCGAACAGCGTCACGGACCTGAAGTACTTCCGGCGCCCGGTCCTGATCCGAAATTTCCGTGAGCATGCTCTGGAACGTATCCAACCGACGGGAAAGCTCGGTCCATTCGCCATCGGGGCCCCGTAGCTTGGCGACGTTACCCTTGCGGTCCACCAGCAGTGAACCCGGCCTCGCGATCATCCCCGAGAAGACTTGTTCCCGTTTGATTTCCGGATCCAAGCTGAAGGCCGAACGGCGGGGCCGCCCTGTTTCCGGATCAAAGCCCGAGCCACTAGGGGTTGGCATCCAAAGGTCAACCAAATAACCAAAGTCATCACCGGAGTAACCCAGCTTCAGATTCACGGGCTCGCGCCGCACCGTTCCCTGCACCGGTACCTCACCACGCCGCATGGCTTCGCTGATTGATTCGGGGCCAGCCCAAAGCGTAGATGACAAGCCACCATCTTTGGCCAACGAGCCGACTATATTCCCGGAGGCTCCCCCGGCGCACTCTGCCAATAACCGCAGCGCACGGTAGAGCGACGATTTTCCGCTGCCGTTCTCGCCGGTCACCACGTCCAAGCCGTGCAGTTCCACGGCCAATTCACGGATGGACCGGTAGTTGGCAATGGCAAGAGTGCGGATCATGGGGACGTCACAAGGGGAATTTGCCTGATAGCTCCAATGGTCCTGCACACATCCACGCCGCCAGGCGGTCATCGGTGGTGGGGCCGCCGTCGAGCGGACTTTGCAGCCGAGGGCGGCGCACCCAGCAACCGGCCTCTTCCGCGATCAACGCACCTGCGGCGAAGTCATGTTCGTTGAGGCCACGTTCCCCGTAGGCGTCGAAAGTGCCGTCCGCCACCAGGCAAAGATCCAACGCTGCCGAACCCAGCCGGCGCACATCGGCAAACCCGTCCATCAGCCCGGCAAGTCCGGCCGCCTGGTCCGCGCGGGTGGCAGGATCGTAGCTGAAGCCGGTGGCCAGGATGAGGCCTGTCCGCCCGGTCACCGGACCGGACAATTGCGTTTCCCCTCCTGCAATCTCAAGCCACGCTCCGTGACCGCGGGCAGCCGAGTAGACCCGTCCCAACGCGGGTGCATGGACCACGCCCGCCAACCACGCGCCGTCGGCGTCCGCTACCGCCACGGACGTGGCGTAGTACACGATGTTGCGGATGAAGTTGGTGGTTCCGTCCAAGGGATCGATGGACCAGCGATATCCCGACGGAGTTGCAGGGCGGGTTGTGCCGTGTTCCTCCCCGGTGATGGTGTCCTGGGGGCGTTCAGCGGCAATTGCTTCTCGGACCGCGTTCTCCGCGGCGACATCGAAAGCCGTGACCCAGTCGCCGGCCTCGCCCTTGTTGGACGTATCGAGGCCTTCGCCACCGGTGCCGCTGGCGGAGCGCTGGGCAAGCACGGCAGCCCCGGCCGCTGCAGCCCGTTTGGCGACAGCGAGGAGTTCCATCGAATCGGTCATTCCGCGTCTGCTTCCATGAGGTCCTCGGCAACCGCTTCTGCGGGTGGGGCTTCGTCTGCGGGTGCAGCTGCAGCCTCGGCCGCAACCGGCCCGTTCGCGAGAAGCTCGCGGAAGCCGTCCTCGTCCAATACGGGCACGCCCAGCGCCTCTGCTTTGTCCAACTTTGTTCCAGCGCTCTCGCCGGCCACCAAATAGCTGGTGTTCTTGGACACGGACCCCGAGGCTTTGCCGCCACGGATGATGATGGCTTCCTTCGCCTCGTCCCGACTGAAATTGGGCAGCGTTCCGGTGACCACCACGGTCAGACCCTCAAGTGTCCGCGGCACGGATGTGTCCCGTTCGTCTTCCATCCGGACCCCGGCAGCAGCCCAGCTGTCCACGATCTCGTTATGCCAGTCCACGGCAAACCATTCCTTGAGCGCCACAGCAATGGTGGGTCCCACACCGTCCACGTGTGCCATTTGCTCTTCGGTGGCATTGCGGATTGCGTCCATGCTGCCGAACGCCGTGGCCAGGGCGCGGGAGGCAGTTGGGCCGACGTGCCTTATGGACAGCGCCACCAGCACGCGCCACAACGGCTGCTTCTTGGCCTTCTCCAGTTCCGCGAAGAGTTTCTCCGTGGTAGCGGTCGGCTTCGAGGGCGACTTGGCTGTTCCCTTGGTGTAAAAGTACGGAACGAGCTCGTACTCGCCGGTTCCCACTCCCTTGGAACGCTTTTCCCGGCGGATCAGGACATCTGCAAGATCCTCGCGCTTGAGGCTGAAGAGCCCTGCTTCACTGGTCAGCGGTGGGGTCTCGGGCTCTGCGGGCTGGGTCAGGGCAACAGCGGCCTCCCAGCCAAGTGCCTCAATATCGAACGCGCCCCTGCTCGCAACATGGAACACGCGCTCACGCAGCTGTGACGGGCAGGACTTGGCGTTGGGGCAGCGAATGTCCACATCGCTTTCCTTTGCCGGCGCCAGCGGGGTTCCACAGCTGGGGCATTCGGTGGGCATCACGAATTCCCGGACGGGCGGATCCTGTTGATCCCGCAACGCCAGCACTGGCCCCACGATCTCCGGGATCACATCGCCGGCCTTCCGGAGGATCACGATATCGCCGATCATCACGCCTTTGGCTTTGACCACATCCTGGTTGTGGAGGGTGGCCATGCCAACCGTGGAACCGGCTACCTTGACGGGCTCCATCAGGCCGAAGGGCGTGACGCGCCCAGTCCGGCCCACATTGACCGCGATGTCCAGGAGCTTGGTGTGAACCTCCTCCGGCGGGTACTTGTACGCAGCGGCCCATCGGGGGACGCGGGAGGTATTGCCGAGGGCACGCTGAGTGGCGAAGTCATCAATTTTCACCACGATGCCATCGATCTCGTGGGCGAGATCGTGCCGGTGTTCGCCATAATGGGCAATGAACTTCAGCACGTCGTCGAACGAGTCCAGGACCTTCAAATAAGGGCTGATGGGAAGCCCCCACGCCTCCAGGAGCTTGTAGGTTTCGGACTGGCTCGCGGCATCCAGCCCTTCGCGGGCGCCGATTCCGTGGACATACATGCTGAGGGGACGCTTGGCGGTTTCCGCAGGATCTTTTTGACGCAGGGAACCGGCTGCGGCATTCCGGGGGTTTGCCAGAGGAGCCTTCCCTGCAGCCGCCAGCTTCTCATTGAACTCGAGGAACGCTTTGGAGGGGATGAATACCTCGCCCCGTATTTCCACTTCCGACGGGTACCCGGAGCCCTTCAATTCGCGGGGGATCTCCTTGATGGTCAGGACATTGTGGGTAATGTCCTCACCCGTGGTGCCATCGCCACGGGTGGCCGCGCGCACCAGTTTGCCATCCCTGTACAGCAGGTTCACGGCGAGGCCATCGATCTTCAACTCGGTCAACCAAGCAATGGGCGGCACGGAGTCACCCAGTTTCGCAACAGAGGCCTCGGCTTTGCGGACCCAGGCTTCCAGTTCTTCCAACGAGAAGACGTCGTCCAGGCTGTACATCCGCTGCAGGTGCTCCACTGCGGCGAAGGCGGAGGAAACTTCGCCCCCGACTTCCTGGGTGGGGGAATCGTTGGAGACAAGCTCCGGGTGGAGCGCCTCGAGTTCTTCCAGTCGACGGTAGAGGGCGTCATACTCGGCGTCTGACACCGTGGGTGCGTCTTCCTGGTAATACGCATACCGGTATTTGCGGACCAGGTCCGACAGTTGCTCGTACTCGTCGCGCAAGGACGCCGACGGCGAAGGCCCGTCTTGTGCCGCGACGGCGGCAGCCGCGCCGTGGACCGTGGTGTCTACCGGATCAGGATTCTCTGGTGTGCTCACAGCTCTATCTTGCCGCAAGGCACCGACAAAAATGTGGCGCTAGTGGGAGGACAGCCGGTTCTTGCTCCACAGCGCGAAAGCCAATCCGCCCAGGCCCACCAACAGAACACCACCCAAGATGCCTACAAGGCCGAGCACATTGGGGCCTGGCCCGGGGTTTGCCACGAGTATTGCGGCCGCTGTCTTTTGCCCCTGCTGCACCGGCGTATCCCAGTTGGATGAGGTGGACGGGCTTGAACTGGGGCTCGCTGAGCTGGGGCTCACCGAAGGAGTGGCCGACGGCGTTGCTGCCGCGCTGGTTGCGTCCTGTCCGGGCACTGGTTCGGACGACGCCGGAACCGGATCGTTTAGCGCAGGTGCTGCGGGGGCGGGAGCCTGCTCCACGACGGCCGGCTGCGGAACCCGAACAGGCGGTGCCGGAACCGCCGGGACCGCAACAGGCTGGTGGATCTGGGTCGGGACAGGATCTGGAACAGGTTTTTTGCTGGGGGCAGGGGCTACCGGCTGTGCGGGGGCAGCCGGTTGGGTGGGGACTTCCACCTGGCCGCACGCAACTTTGGACTTGTCGGTGCACGGAGCCGCCTGGGCAGCGACGGCAGGGCCAGCAAGCAGCCCGGCAGTCAACAGGAGAGCAGGGACAACAGAGTGTCGCATGGTGTAAACCTCTACGAGGGGTTGGGGTGCCTCGAGTAATCAGGGAGTTAGGGCTTTTCCGGAAATCCTCCTACATCCTTCCATGCCCATGCAAATCCGCTGCCGCCTGGATCAAACCGCTTTGGCGTCTATCACAAGCGCCGTGACGTTATCCCGTCCCCCACTTTGGAGCGCTGCCTGAATCAGCGTGTCCACTGTTTCCTGGGGATCGGCGACGGTGCTCAGGATGCCGAAAATGTCCTCATCCTCAAGCTCGCCGTTGAGGCCGTCCGAGCACACCAAGACGCGGTCCCCCGGTTCGATCGGCAACAACCAGAAATCGGCCTCTGTCTCATCTCCGGTGCCCAGCGCCCGCGTCACCACGTGGCGGCGGGGGTGGACGGCAGCCTGCTCCGCGGTGATATGGCCGGAATCCACCAGTTCCTGAACTTCTGAGTGATCCACGCTTACTTGGGCGAAGCGACCTTGACTGATGCGGTAGGTCCGGGAGTCCCCAATGTTCATCACGAGCCAATACGGCAGGCCCAGATGCTCCACGACAACCACACCGGACAGCGTGGTTCCGGCTTTGGCACCGGTGGCTTCCCGGATGGCCTGGTGGGCTTTCAGCAGGCATGACTGCAGCTCCGCTGGAGAGGCCGTCCGCACGCCGGGCGCTACTTCGGGCGCACTGCCTAGCGTCTTGACGCAGACCGCGCTGGCGATTTCCCCTGCTTCGTGGCCGCCCATGCCATCGGCGACGGCGAAAACGGGGTCGGCCACGATATAGGAATCCTCGTTCAGTTCACGCCGCAGGCCCCGATCGGTTCCATAGCCGTAAGTCAGCAGGAACGACGTCGGCCTTCCGGCCCGATCTGATGCTGAACTTGCCGGGGTGGTCGGCTGTGAATTCATGCGCGTCCTCGCTGTCGGGGTCGGTTTCTTAATCGAGTACCAGGCCCTTGCCGCGTCCGCGGGCGAGCATCACCGGATGGATCTCCCCGAAGCCACGGACATTTTCCGACTTTTGCGGAACCAGCACGAACCTATCATCCTGTCCGAGCGCCGCGGCGGTCATCGCGTCGACGAGGACCGTGCCCGGCTGCGCAAGCGTGGTGAGGCGGGCGGCCAGATTGACCGTTGGACCATAAATATCGCCCAGCCGGGACAGGATGCGCCCCCACACCATGGATACCCGGCACTGCGGAAGGATTTCGTCCTCGGTGAAGGCCTGCGCCAACGCCAACGATATTTCGGCCCCGGCGGCTGGCGTCTCCGCAATGTAAAGCACTTCATCGCCCACGGTTTTTACCAGGCGGCCACCGCCGACAGAGATGATTTCAGCGCACTTGTTTTCGAAGCGCTGCACCAACTGGGCCAACGTTTTCTCGTTCATGCGGCGCGAAAGACTGGTGTACGAGACCAAGTCAGCGAAGCCCACTGCCCGGGCCAAGGGCAGCGGAGAATCGTCTTCGTCCCCCTCGCGTCCCTCTTCGCTGGCCTGCAGCCCGGCTTCGGCGCGAACAGCCAGCCGCTGGATCCCGGCATTGAGCTGGCGGCGGTACGAATAGACGAGGATTTCTTCCAAGGAATCCACCAGCGCAGGCAGTTGGGCCACCAGTTGCTTGCGGGCCACGGCGTCCGGAATGCCTTGCTCAGACACCATGTCTTCCACGAGGGCTTCAACCTGCCAAACCACCATGCGGTCCGTCATCTGGCCGATGGAACGGGTCACCGAAATCGCGGCTTCCTCAGTGAGGAGCCCGGCACGAACCAAATCGAGGATCCTCGTCAGCGCGGCCTGGTCGCGCTCAGTAAAGGCAACGTCTTCGTCCCCGAAGTTTGGGAAACCGAGGGCGCGCCACACCTTCCGCGCGGACAGGATGGACACGCCCGCGCCTGCGGCAACTTCACGACGGCGGAGCCTGCGTTCCCCACCAAGGAGCTTCGCCTCGAGCGCTTTGATAGCCACGCGCTCTCCGGACATCACACTGGTGGGTGGCCCTGGGACCGTAGCCGGTGCGGACTCAGCGTCGGTGTCCTCATCCACGGAAGGTTCGGTTTCGGCGTCGAACTCTTGCTCCAGGTCCTCGCTGGACTGCTGATCCTCAACGCTCATCTCTTCCACCTTCTCTCGACTCCCACGGCACCACATCAAATTCCGGCACTATTCCACGCTCAAATCCTTCGCCCCGCGGGAGCTCATCCATGGCATCCAGGATGAAACCGCGGAACTTCTGGGCCTCAGGAACATCGGCCAGCACGGCCGTTCCGGAGTGCCCGGTATCCAAGGATATATTCCCGGACCGCAATGACCGTTGAAGGAGGCTCTGGTGCAACCCCACGTCGCGGACGGCCATCAGCGAAACCTGCCAGTCGTCCCGCCGAAACATTCCGTATTTGGCAAGTATTCGTCGGCTGGTCAGGATGTACCTGATGGAGCGCCAGCGCAGCACCCGTTTGAGGCTGTACCCCAGTAAGAACCACACCGCCAGCGCTACGCAAGCACCCATCAGCCACGGCGTCCATGCGCTGGTGACGAATGGTGCCAGGCGCTGCGGGTTTCCCCGTGCAACCCACGCTGAAGCGTAGGCCGCCAACGCAGGAACCACGATGAACGTAAGCAGCGGGAACAACAACGAGCGCGCTTGCGGCCGGGTGATGGTGATGACCTGCTCCCCCGGAAGCAATTCTTTACGCATAACCGCTTTCTGTGGCGCGCAAGTGCACCACGTCCCCGGCCGTCACGGTGTGCTCCCTGCCGCCGTGGTCAACAACGAGCAAGGAGCCGTCCTCGTCCAGCCGGGACGCGTGCCCCACCAGCTCGTTATCGCCCGGCAGGTGTGCACGGACTTCCCTACCCAAAGTGACCATGGCCGTCTCGACTCGCTTGTGTAACGACGAGCCACCTGCCAAGCCGGCTGCCGGGTCTCCTTCGGAATTGCAGAAGCTCCGGTAGAGCCTGGCGAAACGGGAGAGGTAGCTTTTCAGCAACGCTGTTCGGTCCGTGGTCGTGGCCCCTTCCAGGACCAGCGAGGTTGCAGTAGGTACGGGCAACTCTTCCTCGGTCAGGGTCACGTTAAGGCCCATGCCCAGGATCACGGCTGGAACGGTGCCGTCCCCCAAGGGTGTCATCTGGGCGAGGATGCCGGCGATCTTGCGGCCGTTGACAAGGACATCGTTGGGCCACTTAATATCTGCCGTGACTCCGGCCGTGTCCTGCAAGGCCTCGCGGAGCGCAACTGCGGCCAAGAGTGACAGCCACGAGTAGCTTTGGGTCGGCACCGGCGCGCCGTCGGAGGTTACCGGGCGCAACACCATGGACACCGAAACCGCCGAACGCTCCGGCGATTCCCAGTGTCGGTCGAGGCGCCCGCGCGCAGCCGTCTGGTGTTCCGCCGTCAGGACGGAAAGGTCCGGCCACCGCGCAGGGTCTGAGGCCACAGCCCCCACCAGGTCCTGGTTGGTGGAGCCCGTGGACTCCACGACGCTCAATTGTGCGATGCCTGTTGCCGAAAGAAAATCCGGGTCCAGCAGTGATTCACTGTCCAGTTTTGCGCGTTCCTGCCCGGCGAGTGAGGGGACGGGTCCGCTGAGCCCCGGCTGTTCGGCATCCATAACTGAATCTTAGCCAGTCGCGGCCTTGCGTCGCCCAAAGAACTCCACTAATTGGCAGATTGGGGACCGCTGGTGTTTGGATTTACTAAAGGAAGATGTCCGCCACCAGTCGGTCTTCCGGGGCTCCGAGGCTGTACGGAGCGAAGTCCGTGACACCCGCGGCCCGCAGCACCTGTTCATCTGTATAGAAGTTTCCCGTTGCTGCGCCGCCGGTCAGGATGGCGTGGGCGGCGTCTGCCATGATCTCCGGCCCGCGCGCCGCCTGGACCATCTGCGCTCCTCCCGGCATGTTGCGGATCGCGGCCGTGTCGATGAGGGTGCATGGCCACAGTGAGTTGATCGAAACGGCGTCGTCCTTCAGTTCCTCGGCGAGCCCCAGCGTGGTCAGGCTCATCCCGTACTTGGCCATCGTGTACGCAAGGTGCATGCCCGCCCACTTGGGATCAAGGTTCAAAGGCGGGGACAACGTAAGGATGTGGGCGCGGCCCGAGCGCGCGCCCGCTTCACGCAGGGCAGGCAAGGCGAGCTTGGACAGCAGGAATGTGCCGCGCACGTTGATGTCCTGCATGAGGTCATAGCGCTTCATGTCCACAGCATCGGTTCGGGACAGGTCGATCGCAGAGGCGTTATTAACCACGACGTCGATGCCTCCGAAGCGCTTGACGGCGGCGGCAACGGCGGCCGCGACGTCCTCGTCGTTGCGCACATCCCCGACCAACGGCAACGCTTGGCCGCCCGCAGCTTCGAGTTGTTCGGCTGCGCTGAAGACGGTCCCCTCCAGCTTGGGATGCGGTTGACCCGTCTTTGCCATGAGCACGATGTTTGCGCCGTCGCGGGCGGCACGCATGGCGATGGCCAGCCCGATCCCCCGGCTCCCGCCGGACATGAGGATGGTCCTGCCCTTGAGTGAACCCGTTGCCACGTAAGGGCTGTTGGTGCTCGCCCGGTTCATTCCGGAGGCGGCCGAAGAGTCATTGCTGGAGGTCATGGTGACACTCTAACTCAACTATGTTACTCACGGGTAACATAGTTATTTCTTTGGCTAAGGCCCGGAAAATTGTAGGGTTTCTACAGCGGTTCGCGGCAAATGCGTTACTAGACTGGCCATCGAGGCCTGTTCTTTGTACGGAAGCTACTTAAAGTGGCTGCTGTCCTGCAACGAATTGCGCCAGCGACCATCAGCTACAGAGCCGGAGACACTTGATGAGCCACGATCTGACAACGACAGCGGGAAAGATTGCCGACTTCCGCGACCGCCAGGGCCGTGCCGAGCAGCCTTCCGGCCCGGAAGCGATCGAGAAGCAGCACGCACGGGGCAAGAACACCGCCCGCGAGCGCATCGACCTGCTGGTGGATCCCGATTCGTTCGTCGAGTTCGATGCCCTGGCAGTCCACCGCTCAACCGCATTCGGCATGGAAAAGAAGAAGCCGCTCGGCGATGGAGTTGTTTCCGGATACGGCACCGTCGATGGCCGCCTCATCGCTATCTACAGCCAGGACTTCAGCGTTTATGGCGGCTCGCTGAGCCAGGTCAATGGCGAAAAGATCGTCAAGGTCCAGGAGTTCGCCCTCCGCAACGGTTGCCCGGTTGTAGGAATTAACGACGGCGGTGGCGCGCGCATCCAAGAAGGCGTCGCTTCCTTGGCTATGTTCGCGGACATCTTCCGCAACAACGTCCATGCCTCCGGCGTGGTCCCGCAGATTTCCCTCATCATGGGGCCGTGCGCGGGCGGCGCTGCGTACTCGCCCGCCCTCACTGATTATGTGGTGATGGTGGATAAGACCTCACACATGTTCATCACCGGACCGGACGTGATCAAGACCGTCACCGGCGAGGACGTTGACATGGAAACGCTGGGAGGCGCACGGCAGCACAATGCCACCACGGGCACCTCCACCTATCTGGCGTCCGACGAAGCAGATGCAATCGAGTTCGTGCGTGAGTTGCTGGATTTCCTGCCCTCGAACAACCTGTCCGAGGCTCCCCTCACAGAGCACGACCAGGAACTGGAACTCAACGACGACGACCTCGCCCTGGACGCGTTGATCCCCGATTCGGCCAACCAGCCCTATGACATGCGCAAGGTCATCGAGCAGATCGTGGACGATGCCCACTTCCTGGAGATGCAATCCCTGTACGCTCCCAACGTGATCATCGGTTACGGTCGCGTGGAAGGCCACACTGTTGGCATCGTGGCCAACCAGCCCATGCAGTTCGCAGGCACGCTGGACATCTCCGCCTCGGAAAAAGCGGCCCGGTTCGTCCGGCACTGCGACGCTTTCAACGTCCCCATCCTTACCCTTGTTGATGTTCCGGGCTTCCTTCCCGGCAAGGACCAGGAATTCCAAGGCATCATCCGCCGCGGCGCCAAGCTCCTGTATGCCTACGCGGAAGCCACCGTCCCCAAGGTCACCGTGATCACCCGTAAGGCATACGGTGGCGCCTACATCGTGATGGGCTCCAAGAAGCTCGGAGCCGACCTCAACCTCGCCTGGCCCACCGCCCAAATCGGCGTCATGGGTGCCCAAGGCGCAGTGAATATCCTCTACCGCCGCGATTTGGCAGCAGTTGCCGAGGCCGGTGGGGACGTCGAGGCCAAGCGCGCTGAAATCATCCAGGGTTATGAGGAAGAGCTACTCAACCCGTACCAGGCAGCCCAGCTGGGCTATGTCGACGCCGTCATCGCACCATCGGACACGCGCCTGCAGATCATCCGCGGCCTTCGAGCACTTCGCGACAAGCGCGCAAGCCTGCCCACCAAAAAGCACGGAAACATCCCGCTGTGAGTGCGGAGCAGGCCCCCCATCAGGGTCCGGAACAGCCCGCGGACACCCCCGCCGTCGAACCTCTGTTCACGGTGGTCAAGGGTGAACCGTCCGCCGAAGAGCTCGCGGCGCTTGCCGCCGTCGTACTGTCTTTGAGTGGGGAGCAAGAGGCAGCGGCTGCGCCCCCAACGCAAAGGCACTGGGTGCGCCGGCAGCAGCTGCGCTTGGACCCGACACCCGGCCCGGGTGCGTGGAAGCGTAGTCGCGGTTAGGGCTGCCGTTCAAGAGTTCAGCAACCCTTTCACATAGAAGCCCGCGCGGTTAGGCTCTGGGGGTGACTACTCCAAACATCCCCGCTCGCCCCGCCACGGCCATCGACGACGTAGCCAACTCCTATACGGAAAAGCTGATCGAGCTCAATCCAAGCTTCGCCACCACGCTGGGACTTCCGGGGCACGAAACCGAATACCCCGATTACTCCCCCGTCGGCGCCGAGGAACACGCCAGGGCAACGCGCTCCGCGCTGGACTCCTTGGCGGCACTGCAGCCTACCGACGAAACCGACGTCGTCACGTTGGACGCCATGCGGGAACGGCTGGGGCTGGAGCTTGAGATTCACGACTCCGGGTGGGACGCCGCGGACCTGAACAACATAGCCTCACCCGCCCAGGACATTCGCGCCGTCTTTGATCTCATGCCCACCGACACCTACCAGCACTGGGAGCACCAGGCTGGCCGTGCGGCGAACGTTCCTGGCGCGATCGACGGTTACATCGAATCACTGCGCTCCGCGAAGCAGGGCGGCACGGTGGCCGCACGCCGCCAGGTCGGCATAGTGATTGAGCAGGCCGAGCGCTACGCCGCAGACGATGGCTTCTTCGCCAAATTGGCCGCCAGCGCCACCCTGGAGGGCGAACCGCTTCCCAGTGAACTGCAGGACAAGCTCGACGCCGGAACGCGCCAAGCCCGTGAGGCATACGCTGCGCTGGCTATGTTCCTGCGGGACGAGCTCCTTCCTGCCGCCCCGGCCAAGGACGCTGTGGGACGCGACCGGTACTCCTTGTCTTCCCGGTCATTTCTTGGGGCCGAGGTGGACTTGGAAGAAACCTACGCCTGGGGCGTGCAGGAGCTTGAACGGCTCATTGGCGAGCAGGAAAAGGTGGCAGCACAGATCCTGCCCGGCGCAAGCATCGAGGAAGCCAAGAGGATCCTCAACAACGATCCCGCCCGGCAGCTCAAGGGCACCGATGCCCTGAAAGCCTGGATGCAGGGACTCTCAGACCGCGCCGTAGCCGAACTTTCCGGCGTGCACTTCGATATTCCCGACGTCATGAAGACACTCGAGTGCAGGATCGCCCCGACCGATGAGGGCGGCATCTACTACACCGGCCCGTCGGATGATTTCTCCCGGCCCGGACGCATGTGGTGGTCGGTTCCGGCAGGCGAAGACACCTTTACCACCTGGGCCGAAACCACCACTGTGTTCCATGAAGGAGTTCCGGGCCACCACCTCCAAGTTGCCACCGCAACCTATCGCCGCGAACTGCTCAACAACTGGCGCCGGAACGTCTGCTGGGTTTCGGGCCATGGCGAAGGGTGGGCCCTGTACGCTGAGCAGCTCATGCTGGAACTGGGTTACCTCAAAGATCCCGGTGACCACATGGGCATGCTCGATGGCCAGCGCATGCGCGCGGCCCGGGTGGTCTTCGATATCGGCGTCCATTTGGAGCTGCCCATCCCGCAGCGCTGGGGAACCGGAACCTGGACCCCGGAAAAGGGCTTCGATTTCCTCAAAGCGAACCTGGACATCAGCGAAGGCCAGCTTCAATTCGAATTCAACCGGTACCTCGGATGGCCCGGGCAAGCGCCGTCCTACAAGGTAGGGCAGCGGCTGTGGGAACAGATCCGCGCCGAGCTTTCGAGCCGTGAAGGCTTCGACCTGAAAACCTTCCACAGCAAGGCCCTCAACATCGGTTCGGTAGGTTTGGACGTGTTGCGGCGGGCACTGCTCGGCTAAGGGTGTAGGGCAGGAAATCCCCGGGGAGTTTCCCCGGGGATTTCCGCGTTAACGTGCAGATTCTGGCGTGATGGTGGGTAGGCTCGGGGCATGTTGATTGTCACCTCGAATGAAATCCCTGGCCATCGCATTGACGCCGTCTTCGGCGAAGTCATGGGCCTCACCGTCCGTTCCCGGGATATCGGCTCCCAGATGCTGGCCGGCTTCCGCTCCCTCGGTGGCGGCGAGCTTCCCGAAATGACCAAAGCCCTCTATGAGAGCCGCCAGGAAGTGATGGCACGCATGGTCACTGAGGCGCAGCAGCGCGGAGCCAATGCCATCGTCGCCATGCGGTTCGACACTTCCGAGATGGGCAACAATTGGACCGAAGTGTGCGCCTACGGCACGGCCGTGTACGTGTTGCCCTTGGCTGAAGGCGAGCCTGGTGCCACCGGGCAGTCCATTTTCCTCAGCAAACCGCCTACCTGAGCAGGCCCTCTCCCTGATTCAGTTGCGCACAGTGCAAAGTTGCACTTAGTGTAAGTATGTGACTTCCTCCAGCGTCCGCTCTTCCTCCGACAACCCTGACGAGCCAGCCGACTACGCGGCTCCGTCGCGCCGTGAACTCAACAAGGCCGCCACGCGCAGTTCCATAGCTTCGGCCGCCCTGGAGCTGCTGCGTACCAATGGCGCGGGCAATTTCACGGTTGAAGACATAGCAGCTGCCGCGGGTGTTTCCCGGCGGACCTTCTTCAATTACTTCCCCACCCTCGAGGCCTCCTTGGCGTCCGTGGCTGACGGATTCATGGACCACGCGCTGGAACAATTCCGGCTCCGGCCCGCCGAGGAGTCCATTCTCGAATCCGCCCAACATGCCCTGATGGCGTTGGCTGATCCCATGTCCGTGGCTCCGATGGCCGAATTGTTCACCCTCACCCAAGACAACCGCTCGCTGGCCAGGTCAGAGCTCGAAGCCTGGGATCACTGCACCGGACAAATCATCGATGCAGCACGCAGCCGGCTGGGCCCGGGAATCAGCGAGCTCTACCTCCATGCCCTGGCCGGCTCGGTGATTGCGTGCGGAAAAGCAGCCATGACCGTGTGGTTCACCGAACATGGCCCTGACCTATCGGCTAAGTCACTCGCGGCCCTCCGGCAGCACCTCATCGACGCCATGGGCCTCCTGGGGGCGGGCTTCGCACCGCCGTCGAACGTTTCCCGCCAAGCGGCGGCCGCACAAGCCCCATCCTCTGTTCCAACCACCAAAGATCGGTTCTGACATGGCCTCGTTCCTCTACCGCCTCGGCAAATTTTCGTATCGCCGCCACTGGCTTGTCATCTCCCTATGGCTGGTGGTCCTGGTTGCCGTGGGCGGTTCGGCCGCTGCGTTCCACGGCGCCATGTCAAACAACTTCACCATTCCGGGGACGGAAACCCAGAAGATGGCGGACAAGCTCAAGGACGCCCTGCCCAAGTCTTCGGGCGGCTCGGCCACAGTAGTTTTCGACGCCGGAACAGCCGGATTCGATCCGGCGAAGAAAGCGGCTGTTGCCGCAGCGTTGACCAAACTCCAAACCTTGCCTGCCGTCCAAGGGACCATCAACCCCTTCACCAGCCAGGAGCAGTTGGCCAAGGCCGGGAGTGATCTTGCCGCGGGCCAGGCCAAAGCAGCGCAAGGGCAGGCACAGTTGGACGCCGCCCGAGCCCAGCTGACAGCGGGCGAGGCCCAACTCACGGCCGCCCAACAGCAGATGGCTGCCGCCGGCCTCCCCCAGGCGCAGATTGATGCCCAGCTTGCCCCGCAACGCGCTCAACTGGACGCCGCCAAGGCAAAGCTCGACGCCGGGACCAAGCAAGCTGCCGACGGCGCCACCACCCTTGCACTGGCCAAGCGGCAACTCGACGCTTCAAAGGACCTGCGTTTCGTCTCCGAGGACAACAGGGCCGCGATCGCGCAAGTGCAGTTCAAAACGTCCATCAACGCCGTTGACCCAGCGGTCCGCCAGCAAGTCCAGGACATCGTCCACGGGGTCTCGTCCGCTGGCGTTACTGCGTATGCGAGCAAGGAAATCACCGAGGACGTCTCGGAGATCTTCGGCATTGCCGAGATTGTGGGCGTCGCGGTGGCGGCCCTCGTCCTCATCCTCATGCTCGGGACGCTGGTTGCTGCTGGATTGCCGCTGGTGATGGCCCTGATCGGCGTTGCCGTGGGCGTGGGCGGTACCTTTGCGTTGACAGGCGTGATCGACATGAGTTCGATCTCCCCCATGCTTGCCCTGATGTTGGGACTTGCCGTGGGCATTGACTACTCGCTCTTCATCGTCAACCGCCACCGCACGCAACTCCTTGCCGGCATGGATCCCGAGGAATCGGCGGCCCTTGCCACGGGGACGTCAGGTAACGCGGTGTTGTTCGCCGGCCTCACCGTGATCATCGCGCTGGCGGCCCTTGTGGTGCCGGGATTGCCGTTCCTCGCCGTCATGGGTGTTGCTGCCGCAGCGACAGTCGCTGTCGCCGTCGTCGTCGCCCTGACCTTGACCCCCGCCGTGCTGGCGATGATCGGACGCAGGATCATCTCCAAACGGGCATGGGCGAAAGCCACCAGGCACCATGCTGAACCCGATTACCAGGCCGCTGACCGCGCGCGGGAAGAGAAGCGCAGCAGCGGCGGCTGGGGCGGCATGGTGACGCGGCACCCGTGGGTTTCGCTGCTGGCCAGCATCGTGCTGCTCGGGGCGGTGGCGCTGCCTGCGTCCCAGCTGCGGCTGGCACTGCCCGACGGCGGGTCCGAGCCCGTGGAGTCGCAGGCGTTCAAGGCCTACGACCTGACCCGTACCAGCTTTGGTGAAGGCGTCACCGGCCCGATCGTGGTGGTGGCCGAGTTCCCCGAAGGCTTGAACGAGAACGACGCCAAGATCAAACAGTACGACGTCGCCGATCAGCTGCGCGCTGTCCCAAACGTCACCGCAGCGGTCCCGTTCGCCCTCAGCGATGACCACAGGACTGCAGCGTTCCAGGTGATTCCGAAGGATGGTCCGGCAAGTGCCAGCACGGTCCAGGTGGTCTCCGAGGTGCGGGCAAAGGGCGCCGACATCCGCAAGAACCTCGGGGTCACCATTGGCCTCACCGGGCAGACGGCCGGAAACATCGACGTCTCAGCCAAGCTTGGGGCAGCCTTGCCGCCCTACCTCGCAATCGTCGTCGGGCTCTCGCTGATCCTGCTTTTGCTGGTCTTCCGCTCCATCGTGGTGCCTTTGCTTGCTACCGGCGGCTTTCTGCTGTCCCTCGCTGCCGCGTTTGGTGCCGTTGTTGCCGTTTACCAGTGGGGCTGGCTCGGCGGGATCTTCGATGTCCCGAACCCGGGCGCCGTGCTGAGCTTCCTGCCGATCATCCTGATCGGTGTGCTGTTCGGCCTTGCTATGGACTACCAGGTGTTCATCACCTCGGGCATGCGCGAAGCATTCATGCACGGGGAATCGGCCAAGCATGCTGTCCGGTCCGGATTCAGCCACGCCGCAGCTGTTGTCACTGCGGCCGCGATCATCATGGTCAGCGTGTTCTCCGGCTTCATCTTCAGCCACCTCACCATGGTGCGTCCACTCGGTTTTGCCATGGCATTCGGCGTGCTCGTTGACGCCTTCGTGGTCCGGATGACGCTGGTCCCGGCAGTGATGTACCTGCTGGGCGAAAAAGCGTGGTGGCTGCCGAAGTGGCTGTCCCGCATCCTGCCGGACGTCGACGTCGAAGGTGCCAAGCTGGACCGTTCGGACCGGGCGAAGGCGAGCTCGGAGGAACTGGTCCACTAGCTCGGTTGCGGGCGCGGGACGTTAGGGTGGGAGGCGTGACCCGATTGATTCTCGCCTCCCAGTCCCCCGCCCGCACCAAGCTGCTCACCGAAGCGGGCATCGAGCATGAGGTCCTTGTATCTGATGTGGACGAAGACGCGGTGCAGGCCAAGTACGGTGTGACCGACGCGCACGATACTGCACTGCTTCTGGCCCGCGCCAAGGCCGAAGCCGTAGCCGCATTGCCGGAATCGGACGGCGCCTTGGTGATCGGTTGCGACTCGGTCTTCGAGTTCGACGGCGAATCACACGGCAAGCCTTACACGGAGGACGTAGCCCGCGAGCGGATGCTGCGAATGAGCGGCTCCCAGGGCGTCCTGCACACCGGGCATTGGTTGGTCGATTGCCGGGACACGGCGGCAGAGGCAGATGAGGACGACGCCGAGCACGGGACACCCGAGGGCACAGGAGCCACCGTCGGGGCTGTTTCCAGTGCCGAGGTCCACTTCACCCAAATGAACGAGAATGAAATCGACGCCTACATCGCCACCGGGGAACCCCTTCACTGTGCAGGGTCGTTCACCATCGACGGCCTGGGAGGCGCCTTCATCCGCAAGGTGGACGGCGACCCGCACGCCGTCGTCGGGCTTTCCATCTCCACGCTCCGGGACCTGCTGGGCCACGCCAACGTGCCCATCACCGACCTGTGGCAAGCGGGCAACGCGTAGAACCACTTTGTAGCAACCCTACAAAGGAACAACGCCTCACACACGGAATCCCCCATCAATATGGGCGGAACCCTCACAATCGCGCTACGCTCCTCAAGGACAGAAGGAGTCAACAACTTGTCAGCTAACCCGGCGCAGCCCATTTCCAGCCCTGTTACCAAGGTCTTGATAGCCAACCGCGGCGAGATCGCGGTGCGCATCATCCGAGCTGCCCGGGACGAGGGCCTCGCCTCCGTCGCCGTCTACGCAGACCCGGACCGCGACGCCCTCCACGTCCGCCTCGCCGACGAAGCCTACGCATTGGGCGGCAACACGGCGGCCGAATCGTACTTGGTGATGGACAAGATCATCGACGCCGCCAAGCAATCCGGCGCGGACTCCATCCACCCCGGCTACGGGTTCCTCGCCGAAAACGCTGAGTTTGCAGCGAAGGTCATCGACGCCGGCATCACTTGGATCGGCCCCTCCCCCGAGGCGATCTCCGCCTTGGGAGACAAAGTCCAAGCACGGCACATCGCCGAAAAGGTGGGCGCCCCACTGGTTCCCGGTACCGCAGACCCTGTGGAATCTGCGGACGAGATCCTGAAGTTTGCTGAAGAATTCGGGCTGCCCGTGGCCATCAAAGCTGCCTTTGGCGGCGGTGGACGCGGTATCAAGGTAGCCCGGACCATGGACGAAATTCCCGAGCTCTACGAGTCCGCTGTCCGTGAAGCCACCGCGGCTTTCGGCCGCGGGGAATGCTTCATAGAACGCTTCCTGGATGCCCCGCGCCATGTTGAAACCCAATGCCTGGCAGACTCCTTCGGCAACGTTGTTGTGGTTTCCACGCGTGACTGCTCGCTGCAGCGCCGCAACCAGAAACTCGTAGAGGAAGCCCCGGCACCCTACCTGAGCGAAGAACAGGTTAAGCGCCTCTACGAGTCCTCCAAAGCGATCCTTAAAGAAGCTAACTATCTGGGCGCCGGAACCTGCGAGTTCCTGGTGGGCCAAGACGGCACCATCTCCTTCCTTGAGGTCAACACACGGCTCCAGGTGGAGCACTGTGTTTCCGAGGAAGTGACAGGCATAGACCTGGTCCGGGAGCAGTTCCGCATCGCCCGTGGCGAAGCACTCGGGTACGACGACCCCGAGGTTCGCGGCCACTCCATCGAATTCCGGATCACCGGCGAGGACCCGGGCCGGAACTTCATGCCGGCACCGGGAACCATCAGCGCCTTGAAGAACCCCACGGGACCCGGCGTGCGCATCGACTCCGGCGTGGAGCAGGGCGATGTCATCAGCGGCAACTTCGATTCCATGCTCTCCAAGCTCATTGTCACCGGCGCCACCCGGGAGCAGGCCCTCCAGCGTTCGCGCCGGGCGCTTGAGGAAATGGTGGTTGAGGGTATCCCCACGGTAATCCCCTTTGACCTCGCCGTGGTCACGGACCCTGCGTTCGCTCCTGCGGAGGGACCGTTCACCGTTCACACCCGGTGGATCGAGACCGAGTTCGTCAACCACATTCCAGCCTGGTCCGCGGGCACCCCCACGGAACCGGCCGACGCCGGCGAGCGCCAGCGCGTCGTCGTCGAGGTCGGCGGCAAGCGGCTTGAGGTCGTCCTGCCATCGGGTCTCGGTGGCAGCATCGCAGTGTCCGGAAGCGGAACAGGCGCCAAAGCCGGCAAGTCAAAGAAGCGCTCACGTTCCACTGGACAGGCAGCGGCTGCCGCCGGCGGCAACGCGCTGACGTCCCCCATGCAGGGCACCATCGTCAAAGTGGCTGCTGCGGAGGGCGACGTTGTGGCCGAGGGTGATCTGATCGTGGTGCTTGAGGCCATGAAGATGGAGCAACCCCTCACCGCCCACCGGGCAGGCACAGTGCGGGGACTCGCAGCGGCCGCCGGGCAGACGGTCGCCGCCGGTGCAGTGATCGCAACTATCGAAGACTAAGACCAAGCAGGCATTACGACGTCGGCCCCGCACCGTTTGGTGCGGGGCCGACTTGGTAATTTAGCAGCTGGTGCTTGGCAGCTGGTGATCCAGAAGCGTTACGCCACGTTGTTCTCGTAGTCCGTATGCTTGGTTTCTTTGGACAGGAACAGCGCAATGAGCGTCAGGACCGCCATGGCGCTCAAGTACACACCTACCAGCACAGTGCTTCCCTTGCCGACTTCCCACAGCCACACAGCGATGAACGGGGCCACGGCCGCACCAAGAATGCTGGAGACGTTGTAGCTCACGGCTGAGCCTGTGTAGCGGACGTTGGTGGGGAACAGCTCGGGCAGGAGCGCGCCCATGGGGCCGAACGTCAAGCCCATCAGGGTAAAGCCAACGATGAGCAAGGCCATGGTTCCCGCGAATCCGCCAGCGAAGAACGGGACGAAAAGCAGGCCGAACACGAGGATCCCGGCCGTGACCGCGATCAGCGTCTTTCGGCGCCCGAATTTCTCCGCGAGCGGCCCGGCGACCAACGTGAAGATACCGAAGAAGACCACTCCGGCGATCAGCATCCAGAGGAATTCGTTGCGGGTAAAGCCCAAGCCCGGAACAAACGCAGCCGAAGCGGCCTCCGTCATTGGCTTGCCCGCCTTGACCGCCGCAGCCTGCGCGCCCGCCAAGGTGGGCTTGGTGCCGTACGTCAGCGTGAAGGTGGTCATGAGGTAGAACAGCACGTAGGTTGCGAGCATGATGAAGGTGCCCAGGATGAGCTGGCGCCAACTCTTTTTGAAGACCTGGCCGATGGGCAGCTTGGCTACCTCGTTGGACTCGACCACCTTGGTGAAGGCAGGTGTCTCGATGAGCTTGAGGCGGACGTACAGGCCCAGGACCACCATGACGGAGCTAAGAAGGAAAGGTACACGCCAGCCCCAGGCGGCAAACGCCGCCGGCGTCAGGGTGTAGCTGAACACCAGGAAGATGACGTTCGCCAGGATGAAGCCGATGGGAGCGCCGAGCTGCGGGAACGTCCCGTAGATGGCCCGCTTGTTGGCGGGAGCGTTCTCCGTGGCCAGGAGGGCCGCGCCGCTCCATTCACCACCCAAAGCCAGCCCCTGCGCGAAACGCAGCACCACCAGCAGGATCGGGGCCAGGAACGTCCACCCGGCAACCTGCGCCGTGGGCAGGCAGCCGATGAGGAACGTGGCAATACCCATGGTGAGCAAAGAAGCCACCAAGGTGCCCTTACGGCCGAACTTGTCACCGAAGTGGCCGAAAATAATGGATCCGAGGGGACGGGCGATGAACGCTACGCCGAAGACGGCAAACGAGCTCAGGAGCTGCGTGGTTTCGTCCGCCGTGGGGAAGAACAGCTTGGGGAACACCAGAACCGCGGCAGTGGCGTAGACGTAGAAGTCGTAGAACTCGATGGATGTGCCGATGAGGCTGGCGAAGATGACCCGGCCCCGTGAGTTCACGGGTTGGGTGGACTCGCCCTCCTTCGAGATGGCGGTGGAAGACATGTAGTGGCAGCTTTCGTTCACGCGCCGATGCTCCGTAGAGCTTGCACGGCGAAGGATTATTCGAGAGTTCAATAATAGTTCCCGCCGTCCACTCGCTGGACAAACAGGTCCACTATGCGGACGCGCTCGGGAGTCTCATCGCTTGGTCGGTGACCGACAACCTCACCATCGGCTCACGCTGCCGTGAAAGCCCGGATAGGGGAATGTCACAGCACGTTTACAAACATCGACAGTCCGCGAAACGCGCCAAACCTAGCGTGGAAGGACAACGTCCCCCACCAAGGAGGCACTCCGTGACCGTTGACCCCACCGTAGAAGACCGCCCCATAGCTCCCACCGCAGTAGACCGCCCCATAGCTCCCACCGCAGCTCCCACCGCAGGCCTTGAACACCGCCCCGGCCGCTGGATCGGCAACTGGGATGCCGAGAACACGCACCAGTGGGAGACCGAAGGCCGGTCCATCGCCAAACGCAATCTCTCGTGGTCCATCTTCGCCGAATTCCTCGGCTTCGTAGTCTGGCAACTCTGGTCCATCGTGGTGGTCCAACTCCCGGCAGCCGGGTTCAAGTTCGATACCAACCAGATCTTCTGGCTCATCTCCATCCCCAGCCTGGTGGGTGCGACACTGCGCATCCCCTACACCTTCATGGTTCCCAGGTTCGGTGGCCGCAACTGGACCATCGTCTCGGCCCTCCTCCTGCTGATCCCCACAACAGGCCTGGCTATCTGTGTATCCAACCCCGCAACCCCGTTCGGTGTCATGCTCTTGGTTGCAGCCCTGGCCGGATTCGGCGGCGGCAACTTCGCCAGCTCGATGGCGAACATCACCTTCTTCTACCCCGCTCGCGAAAAGGGCTGGGCACTGGGACTGAACGCCGCCGGCGGAAACCTCGGTGCCGCCGTCGCGCAGTTGATCGTGCCTATCGCCGTCACGTTGCTGGCGGCCGGAACCGTGAACCTTCCCATCGCCGGATTGATCTGGATTCCGTTGATCGTGGTGGCTGCGTTTGGGGCCTACCGGTACATGAATAACCTCACCCGTGCCAAGGGAGATGTTGCAGGTTCCCTTGCCGCCCTTAAGGAACCGCACTTGTGGGTCATGGCATTCCTATACATCGGCACTTTCGGCTCCTTCATTGGCTTTGCCGGTGTGTTCCCCAAGCTGATCAAGGACTACTTTCCCGCCTTCTCATCGATCCACGTCGGCGCGGTGGCGCTGTCACTGGCCTTCCTGGGCCCACTGGTGGGCTCACTCGCCCGGCCGTACGGCGGACGCATGGCGGACCGCATGGGCGGCGCCAGGATGACCATCACGTCCTTCGCCGCCATGGCCATCGTCACCCTCACCATGATCTGGACGTTGCCGCTGAAGAACTTCTGGTTGTTCCTCACCTTGTTCCTGGTCCTGTTCGTAGCCAGCGGTTTCGGGAACGGAGCCACGTATCGCATGATCCCGGTCATTTTCGCAACGTCCAGCCGGGCAGCCCGCACCGGAGCCAGCACTGCGGCCACAGCCCGATTGGCAGCTTCCTCGCTCGGGCTGATCTCCGCGATCGGTGCCTACGGCGGATTCGTGATCCCCCAGGTCCTCAACGCCTCCACCACCGTCAGCGGCTCGTACACTCCGGCGTTTTACGGGTTCGTGGGAGCGTACATCCTGATGCTCGCCGTCTGCTGGGCCTGCTACATCCGCCCGGCCCGGAAGCGCAATACGATCGGACACATCTAGATGCCCAACGGCGCCGATACCCACTGCCCTTACTGCGCGCTCCAGTGCGGCATGACGTTGACCCCCGCCCCACCTCAGGCTGGGGGCCCGGCCGCGGCCCCGGCTGCGATCCTGGACGTTTCCGGGCGCGACTTCCCCACCAACCGGGGCGGGCTGTGCCGCAAGGGCTGGACATCGGCGTCGTTGTTGCATCACACCGGCCGGGTTACCGAGCCGCTGCTCAAAGGATCCGACGGCGTCCATCAGCCGATCTCCTGGGACCAGGCGCTCCAGCTCATCACCGCGACGGTCAAAGAAACCCAGCGAGAGTACGGGAACGACGCCGTCGGAGTCTTCGGCGGTGGCGGTCTCACCAACGAGAAGGCATACATGCTGGGGAAGTTCGCCAGGCTGGGGTTGCGAACCTCCCGCATCGACTACAACGGCCGTTTCTGCATGTCATCGGCAGCCGCTGCGGGCAACCGCGCGTTCGGCGTGGACCGCGGGCTGCCGTTCCCGGTGGCAGATTTGGACACCGCCTCGGTGGTCCTCATGCTCGGCTCCAATGTTGCCGAGACCATGCCGCCGTTCGTCCAGCACTTGCAGGGTGCGCGCGACGCTGGCGGCTTGATTGTGGTGGACCCGCGCCGCTCCCCTACTGCAGCGTTGACGTCCGACGGCGGCGGCCTCCACGTCCAGCCGACGCCCGGTACCGATTTGGCGCTCCTTTTGGGCATCTCGCACGTCGTGGTCCACGAAGGACTCACGGACCCCGACTTCATCTCCACACGCACGTCCGGGTATGCCGCCGTCGTCCGCAGCCTGGCTGCCTTCTGGCCAGAACGTGTCCAGTCCCTCACCGGCGTCCCGGCACACCTCATCCGTGACACCGCCCGCCTCCTGGCCCAAGGAGCCAAAGCCGGCGGCAGCTACATCCTGAGCGGACGCGGCGTGGAGCAGCACGTGGACGGAACAGACACTGCCACAGCAGCGATCAACCTCAGCCTTCTTCTGGGCCTGCCGGGCTCCTCCCGCAGCGGCTATGGCACACTCACGGGGCAAGGCAACGGCCAAGGCGGGCGCGAACACGGCCAAAAGGCGGACCAGCTCCCCGGTTACCGCAAGATCACCGATCCTGCCGCGCGTGCCCACGTCGCCCGGGTGTGGGGAGTCGATGAGTCCCTGATCCCGGGACCCGGGCTGCCCGCCGTCGAACTTCTGAAGTCGCTGGGACAGCCCGACGGCGTCCGCTGCCTCTTCGTGCACGGTGCCAATGTGGTGGTGTCGGCCCCGGACGCCCATGCCGTGACCAAGGGTCTCCGCAGCCTGGACTTCCTGGTGGTCTGCGATTTCTTCCTGTCTGAGACCGCCGCCGAAGCCGACCTGGTCCTGCCGGTGACCCAGTGGGCCGAGGAAGAAGGGACGCTCACCAACCTTGAGGGCCGCGTCATCCGGCGCCGCCGGGCGTTGATGCCTCCCCCCGGCGTCCGGAGCGAGCTGTGGCTCATGGCGCAGCTGGCCAAGCTGCTTGAAGCTCCTTCGACGTTCAGCGACGATCCCGAGACGGTCTTCGAAGAGCTGCGTTTGGCCTCTGCCGGGGGCCCGGCCGACTACTCCGGCATCGATTACGCCATGCTGGACCGCGGCGAGGCCGCCTACTGGCCCTACCCGGCGGGGAGCACCGGCACGCCGAGGCTCTTTGGGGACGGCTTCGCCCACGCGGACGGCCGGGCCGTGATGGTTCCAGTGACTCCGTCCAAGCGCGTGCGGTCCTTCGCGGACGGGTCGCTCGCGTTGGCAACGGGACGGCTCCTGGAGCACTACCAGTCCGGCGCCCAGACCCGCCGGGTTGATGAGTTGTTGGCGGCGCAGCCCCAAGCCAGGCTCCTCATCCATCCCGGCACGGCAGCAAGCAGGCACATTTCCGACGGCGACTACGTCACAGTGGCCAACGAGCGGGGCGAAGTGCTGTGCCGCGCCGAGCTCAGCACCACCGTCCGGCCGGACACCGTCTTCCTGCCGTTCCACTTCCCCGGCCAGGAGAGCGCCAACCGCCTCACCGAAGCGATCACGGATCCCATCTCAGGGATGCCGGAATTCAAGACCAGCCGAGCGTGGGTCCGGAAGGCATCAGTCGCTCACGAGGCCGTTCTTGCCGGAACAGGACTGCCGCTGCACGCCAAGGAGGCTTCATGAGCGAGCGCATTGTTGTTGTGGGCTTCGGGCCGGTGGCTGCCCGGCTCGTGGACGATCTCCTCCCCGCCGTCCGCACTGGGCTCGTCCGGTTGCTTGTGGTCGGCCAAGAGACCGAGGCCGCGTACAACCGCGTGATGGTGGCCGAGCTTGGCGTCGGGCGTACCACCGCCGACGCCCTGGCGATGGCCGACGTTTCGGCCTTGGAGTCCGACGGCGTCGACGTCCGGTTAGGCGTGGCGGTGAAGCGGATCGACCGGGCCCGGCAGCACGTGGTGCTCGCCGATGGGACCTCGGAACACTATGACCGGTTGGTGTTCGCCACCGGCTCCCGTCCCGTGGTTCCCAACCTCACTGGCCTGAATCCCGACCCCACCGGACCTGTGCTGCCTCCGGGAGTCACTGCCCTCCGGGACCTTCGCGACGCCGGGGTACTCCGCTCCGCGGTAGCTGCCGGACAACGCGTGGTGGTGTTAGGCGGTGGCGTGCTCGGCCTGGAAACTGCCCTCGCGGCCGCTGAGGAAGGTGCGCAGGCCACGGTGGTTCACAACGGACCCTTCCCCTTGGGCCGCAGCATCGACCGCGGCAGCGGCTCGGTGCTCACCGCGAGTCTGCGCGCCGGAGGTGTGCGCGTGGCAGGCAACGCCCGCTCTACCGGCGTCGAAACTGCCGGACCGGGCGGTTCATTCTCTGCCCTGCTTCTTGACGGCTCGGCCATTGACGGGGACCTGCTGGTGCTCTCCTGTGGTGTCCGCCCCCGGACCGAACTGGCCGAGGGCTGTGGCCTTCCCGTGGGCACCGGCATCCTGGTGGACCACCACCTCCGGACTTACCACGAGCCCCACATGTTCGCGATCGGCGACTGCGCTGAGGTCCGCTGCCAAGACGCTTCCTGCATCGACTGCCGAACGGCCAATGGTCCTTCCGGTTTAGTGGGTCCCGGATGGCGCCAGGCGGAATGGTTGGCCGAATACCTCGTGGTACTGGCGCGGGATGGACAGTCCGCCGCGGATGCCCTTGAGGCACTGCCCAAGGAGAAACCCGGCGTCGTCATGTTGAAGGCCCGGGGCATTGACCTTGCCGTAGCCGGCGACAACCTTGCCGACCCCTGGGACGAGGAATTGTTGGAAGCGGGCGCTGCGTCCGGCCGCCCCCGCCGGCAGGTCTCCCAGTGGGCGGATCCCGAGCATGGCCGATACGTGAAAATGACCACCCGCGGCGGGGTGCTCGAAGGGTTCGTTTCGGTGGGCATGCCGCGGACTGCCGCTGAGCTTGTGCTTCTCTTTGAGCGGTCCTCGGAGTTGCCCGCCGACCGTTCGCTGCTGTTGCGTCTGGATGGCCCCGACCAGCTCGACGCCGGCGCCACCAGCAACGATCCCCAGCGGACGGTGTGCCGTTGTGCCGGGGTGAGCGCGGCCGGCATTGAGGATTCTGTGCTGGAGGGGTGCTCGTCCGTTGCCGAGGTCTCCAAGGCCACCCGCGCGGGCACAGGCTGTGGAAGTTGCCATGATGACATCAAAGGGTTCATCGAGAAGCACTTCCAAGCGACTGCGGCCCACTAGAATTCCCGAGTGAACATCTCCGAACCGGCTCCCGGCGTCCACTTCGTGGAGGGGCCTGCCTCCAACTGGCTCATTGTCCGTGACGCCTCAGGCTTCATACTGATCGACGGCGGATACCCTGCGGACCGTGACCTGGTCCTGCAATCCATTCGCGGGCTGGGCCTGGACCCCGCGGACGCTAAAGCCATGCTCATCACCCACGGCCACGTGGACCATACCGGTTGCGCGGCGTACCTGTCCCGAACCTATGGCACCCCCATCCTGTGCTCCCCCGAGGAACTTGCCCACGTCCGCGGCGAAGAAAAGCACCAAGTGACCATAGGGCAGGTGCTGGCTCGGGCGTGGCGGCCCCGGGTGTTCCGGTGGTTGCTGCACGTCATCAAGGCCAAGGCCCTGCAGGCAGAGCCGGCGGCGCAAGCCAAAGGCTGGAGCGAAGACCAGCTCCGGAGCCTGCCCGGCTACCCCGAAGCCATACTGCTTCCCGGCCACACACCCGGCAACATTGCCCTGTTGCTGCCCGGTGCCAACGCCATCGCCGTGGGTGATTCGTTCGTCAGCGGCCACCCGATCAGCCCCAAGCCCGGGCCGCAGATGCTGCACACGATGTACCACTGGGACCCGGCCGGGGCCTTGGCATCGGCCCGGCACTTGCAGGGGATCCAAGCCAACGTGATCCTGCCCGGACATGGTCCCGCGTTGCACATGTCCTTGGCCCAGGCCATCGCGGCCTTGCAACCGTAGGTGTCCTGCAGAGCCCGTTTCGATGGCTCGCTGCAGAATGAGCCGTGCGAACGGCATCCTGTGCAGCGGAGCCCCGAAACGGGCTGCAAGCGGTGAAGCTACATGTGCACGTGGAGGCGGCGTGCAGCCTCGGAGATGGATCCTGTGAGCGACGGGTACACCGTGAAGGCACTGGCAAGGTCATCCACGTGGAGCTTCTGCGTCACGGCCAAGGAAATCGGGAAGATGAGCTCGGAGGCATTCGGGCCCACCACTACCCCACCGATCACAGTGCCTGATCCCTTGCGCGCAATCACCTTGACGAAACCGTCTTTGCTGTTGCGCATCTTGGCCCGGGCGTTGCTGAGGAGGGACAACATGACCACGTCGCCCTGGTACTTTCCGGAGGCAAGGTCGGCCTCGGAGACACCCACCGAGGCAATCTCCGGGGACGTAAAGATGTTGGACGCCACCTGGTTGAGCTTGAGCGGCTTCACGCCGTCGCCCATGAAGTGTGCAATGGCGATCCGGCCCTGCATCGCGGCAACCGAGGCAAGGGCGAAAACGCCGGTGCAGTCTCCGGCGGCATAGACGTTGGGGGCGGTGGTGCGGGACACGCCATCGACCTTGATGTGGCCGGACTCGGTCAGGGCAACCCCTGCTTCTTCCAGGCCCAGGCCCGCGGTGTTCGGAATGGAGCCTACGCACACCAGGCAGTGCGAGCCGGTCACCACCGATCCGTCGCCCAAGGTGACCTTGACGCCGTCGTCCGTTCGCTCAACCGCGTTGGCGCGGGTGCGGGACAAAACGCGGACGCCGCGGCGTTCGAAGACGCCTTCCAGAAGCTTGGCGGCGTCGGTGTCCTCACCCGGAAGGACCTGGTCGCGGCTGGAAATGAGGGTGACTTTCGAGCCGAGGCCGTTGTAGGCGGAAGCGAACTCGGCGCCCGTGACACCGGAACCTACCACGATCAGTTCCTGGGGAAGTTCGTCCAGGTTGTAGATCTGCGCCCAGTTGAGGATGCGTTCGCCGTCGGGCTTGGCAGTGGGCAGTTCGCGGGGATGGGCGCCGACGGCGAGCAAGACGGCGTCCGCGTCGATGGTGCGGGTGCCGTCGATGGTGAGCACCTCGATGGTGTTGTTGTCCAGGAGCTTGCCGGAGCCGATGACGATCTCCACGCCGAGGCGTTCCAGGCCCGCCCGGACATCGTTGGACTGTCCGCGGGCCAAATTCAGCACACGGTTGTTGATGTGCTTCAGGTCAGCGCGGGGCTTGGAGTTGCCGCCGTCGCCGTCGAACTTGACGCCCAGCTCATCGGCCTCACCGACCCGGGTCATAAGGTCCGCGGTAGCGATCAGGGTCTTGGAAGGCACGACGTCGGTCAGGACGGCGGAGCCGCCGAGGCCGGCCCGCTCAACAATGGTGACGTGTGCGCCAAGCGAAGCGGCCACCATAGCGGCCTCATATCCGCCGGGACCACCTCCAAGGATCGCGATACGGGGGGCACTGAAATCAACTTGGGTGGTCACAATCCCCAATTCTTGCTCATTGCACCGTCCGCTGCCACTCAGCCCACCCGGGACCGTGATTCCGCGCCTACCAAAGTACCTCGCGGGCACGGTAGCTTGTACCAGTGAGTACCACTGAGCTGATGAACACTGACCCTTTCGAAGCCGCCCGCACGGCCGCCGACTTCATAGCAACCGAGACCGGGATCGAGTCCCATGACGTAGCGCTGGTCCTCGGATCGGGTTGGGCCGAAGCTGCCGACCTCATTGGCGAAACGACTGCCACCTTGAACGCGTCGGAAGTTCCCGGCTTCCACAAACCAGCCGTGGTGGGCCATGTGGGAACCATCAGGTCCGTACTGACCAAAGAGGGAAAACGGGCACTGGTCCTTGGCGCCCGGACACACTATTACGAGGGCCGCGGGGTCAGGTCCGTGGTCCACGGGGTCCGCACCGCGGCCGCCGCGGGCTGTAAAACCCTGGTCCTCACCAACGGGTGCGGCGGCCTCAACGAGGACTGGGCCCCGGGCACTCCGGTACTGATCAGCGACCATATCAACCTCACGGCCACGTCCCCCCTTGAGGGAGCAACGTTCGTTGACCTCACCGATCTCTACTCGTCCCGCCTGCGTGGATTGGCCCGCGAGGTCGACCCCTCGCTGCAAGAAGGCGTGTACGCCCAGTTCACGGGCCCACACTACGAAACCCCGGCAGAAGTCCAGTACGCCAAGAGGATCGGCGCGGACTTGGTGGGCATGTCCACAGCCTTGGAGGCCATCGCCGGGCGACACGCCGGCATGGAAGTGTTCGGCATCTCACTTGTCACCAACCTCGCCGCCGGAATCAGCCCCGTGCCACTGAGCCACGCCGAAGTCCTGGAGGCGGGCCACACTGCCGGCAAGCGCATCTCCAAGCTGCTGGCGGAGATCATCGCCAAGCTCTAACCTCCCGCCGAGGGGCGGGATCTCACCCTTTAAGACCACTCATAAGGGCGGGATCTCACCCCTCGTTGCTGTTGAGGTGGCCAATGAGGATAGTTTGGTCCCTATGACATCAAGCGATGCCGGCCTCGACCAACTACTCACCGACGCCCGCAAGTGGGCGGCCCAAGATCCCGATGCGGTGACCGCGGCCGCGCTCGTGGAGCTGGCCGACCTCGCCGCCGCTGGTGACGCGGCTGCGAGGCAGGAACTGGCAGACAGCTTCAACGGCACCCTGCAATTCGGCACGGCTGGGCTTCGCGCAGCGCTCGGGCCCGGACCCAACCGGATGAACCGGGTGGTGGTCCGCCGGGCAGCGGCAGGCTTGGCGGCTTTCCTCACCGAAGCCGTGGCCGCTGCTGCCCCGGGGACCCGGCCGCGCGCCGTCGTCGGCTTCGATGCCCGCTACAACTCGGATATTTTCGCCCAAGAAACAGCGGCCATTTTTACGGCTGCAGGCTTCGAGACGTTCCTCATGCCCGCCGCGCTGCCGACGCCGTTGCTGGCCTACGCGGTCAGGAAGCTGGAGTGTGACGGCGGAGTGATGGTCACCGCCAGCCACAACCCGCCTCAGGACAACGGGTACAAGGTCTACCTGGGACGGCACGCCGTCCCGGAGTCGGGCCGCGGCTCGCAGATCGTGGCGCCGTACGACGCCGGTATCGCGGCGAAGATCGACGCCGTCGGAACGCTCGACTCGATCACCCTGGCAGACGATGGTTGGACGGTGCTGCCGGCGTCCATCGCCGCCGAATACAAAACAGCCATGGCAGGACTGGTGGACCGGGAGAACTTCCCCGCCAGGGACCTCAAGATCGTGCTGACCCCGATGCACGGAGTGGGCGGGGAGACTGCGGTTTCGGTGCTTTCGGCTGCCGGCTTCACGGACGTCACATTGGTGGCCGAACAGGCGGAGCCGGACCCGGACTTCCCCACCGTGGCCTTCCCCAACCCGGAGGAGCCGGGCGCACTGGATTTGGCCTTGGCGGCCGCTGCGGAGTCGGGCGCGGACATTGTCCTTGCCAACGACCCCGACGCCGACCGCGCTGCAGTCGCCGCACTGGACCCCGCGACGGGGACTTGGCGAATGCTGCGCGGGGACGAGGTGGGCGCGCTGTTGGGTGCTCACATCGTTGCCCGGCTGGCCGTCCGGGAAGAGGCGGAGCAGGGTGCGAGGGTTTTTGCGAACTCGATCGTTTCCTCGCGGCTGCTGGCCCGGATCGCCGCATCCGCAGGATTCGCCCATGAAGAGACCCTCACCGGCTTCAAATGGATCTCCCGCGTGCCGGACCTGACCTACGGGTACGAGGAAGCACTGGGCTACTGCGTGGCACCGGACCTGGTCCGCGACAAGGACGGCATCTCGGCTGCGGTCATGATCGCAGAGCTTGCCGCCACGGCCAAGGCTGAAGGACGGACAATTTTCGACACTTTGGATGACCTGTACCTGGTCCACGGGTTGCATGCGAGCGACCAGTTGAACATCCGCGTGGCTGATCTGGGACTCTTGGACGCGATGATGAACAGGCTGCGGGTCAATGCGCCGGAAGCGTTCGCGGGTTCCGCCGTCGAAGTTTTCACGGACCTGGCCGAAGGCAGCGATGCCCTGCCTCCAACGGACGGGCTGCTGTACCTCACGCGGGACCAGACGCGCGTGATCATCCGGCCAAGCGGCACCGAACCGAAGCTGAAGTGCTACCTCGAAGTCATCCAACCCGTGGAGTCCGCAGCGGAACTTCCCGCTGCCCGGCAGGCTGCGCGGGCGTCCTTGGACGACGTCCTGCGGGACGTCAGCGAGGCCCTGGGCTTGTAATGAACTGGGCTTGTGATGAACCAGGCTTGTGATGAACCAGGCCTAAAGTTCCACTTCCACGTAGCCGTCCACCAGCCGGGTGGCGAACGTAGGCAACGTCAGGTCCGGGCGCGTCAAGCACTCACCGGTGTGGAGGTCGTACACCTCTTTATGCAGCGGCGATGCGATGGTTGGCCTGCTCCCGCGGGATCCAACGATGCCTCGCGCCATGACGTTTGCCAGGGTGGCGGGGTCTTGTTGGGCGACGGCGGACACCGTGCCGTCCGCGGTGCGGAACAGCGCAACTTGGCGGCCGGCAACCAGGGCCGCTTCGCCCCACGCAAGCTCCAATTCATCGAGCGGGCACACGCGGTGCCACGTAGCGGTTGCTTCCAGGTCCTTTGCGCGGTCCAGAATTATGGTCATTGCAGCCCCTCTCACTGGGCCCGGACGCCGGCCGTTCCTGCCGTCAATTCCGGGACATCGGCCACGGTCGCGGCCACACCTCCACGCTAAAACCCGGGTGTTTCACCAGCGGTGCGTGTTTGTGTCGGGTGGGTAAAAGAGACCTCACACCCCCGGAAATGCGTTCGTGATGCAGAAGTTAAGATCACGAAACACAAGGGAAACTGAAGCGAAATTGCCCGTCCCTAGGCTGGAACACAAGCTGCGGAGAACCGTCTGCAGCATTTGCGAAAGGCCCACCAGTGACCGGACACACCTCAAGCGCAGGGAACCCGCGCCGCATCGTCGTCGTCGGAGGCGGCCCTGCTGCCCACCGCTTTGTTGACGCCATGTACAACCGAGGCCTTGACGGCTGGCAGGTCACCGTGCTGACCGAAGAGGCCCACCTGCCCTACGACCGCGTAGCACTGAGCAGGGCACTGACGGAAGCGGACGTGGACCTCACCTTGGGCCAGGCCTCCATGTGGGACCACGATGCCTTGACCCTGGTCACCGGCGAGCGCGCCGTGAGGATTGATCCCGCTGCCAAGAGCGTCCTCACCGCCGCCGGCAATGAATACCACTACGACCAATTGGTTGTGGCATCCGGTTCGGACGCTGCCCGCCTCCCCATTCCCGGGGCGGAGCACACCCACGTGTACCGGACGCTGGAGGACGTGTGGGCCATCAACAAGGCCCTCGCCGAGCTCCGCCAAAGATTGGGCCGGAAGGCCAAAGCGGTCACCATTGGCGGTGGGTTGTTGGGCCTTGAGTCTGCCGCCGGCACTGAACAGCTTGGGGCGACGCCGATTGTCATCAACGGCTCACCGTGGCTGATGAACACGCAGTTGGATCAAGGTGCCGGACAGGCGTTGGGCCGTCTCATCGAGGCCAAGGGCTTTGAAGTCCACGGCGGCGTGTTCCCCTCGGAGGTACTGACGGACGACGACGGCCAGGTCACCGGTGTCCTCATGGCGGACGGAAGGACCATCGAGGCGGACCTCGTGATCGTCGCTATCGGCGTCCGGCCGCGCGATGACCTGTTCCGTGCGGCTGAGGGCGAAGAACAGGTATTCAGCTTGGGTCAGCGTGGCGGCGTGGTCATCAATGACTTCTGCGCCACGGAGGTGGACGGCATCTGGGCCATCGGTGAGGTGGCCAACTACGGGGGCATGTGCCTGGGCCTCGTGGCGCCGGCCAACACCATGGCCGAGATCGTTGCCGACCGCCTTCACGGTGGCGAAGCAACATTCCCTGGCTTTGACACGGCCACCAAACTCAAGTTGTCCGGCGTCGACGTTGCCAGCTTCGGTGACGCGTTCGCCAGGACCGAGCACGCCCTGGAAGTCGTTTACGCCGACCCTGCCCGTGGGGTCTACCAGAAGATCGTCACCACCGATGACGCCAAGACCCTGCTGGGCGGCATTTTCGTGGGCGACGCTTCCCCGTACATGAGCCTGCGCCCGCTTCTGGGCCGTGAGCTTCCCGCCGAGCCGGGGGCATACCTGAGCGCTGCCGGTGGAGGGGAAGCGCCGGAAACCGAACTCCCGGACGACGCGATCCTGTGCTCGTGCAACAACGTGGCTGCGGGCACTATCCGTGACGCCATCAACGGTTGCGGTGCCTGCGAGGGCGAGTCCCCGGTGCGGGAACTGGCCGAGCTGAAGGGCTGCACCCGCGCCGGCACGCAGTGCGGTTCGTGCGTGCCGATGCTGAAGAAGCTCCTTGAAGGTGAGCTGACCAAGTCCGGCATCGAGGTTTCCAAGGCGCTGTGCGAACACATCAGCTTGTCCCGGCAGGAACTCTTTGACGCCATCCGCGTCTTGGAGCTCACCTCGTTCGAGGACATCATGGCCAAGTACGGCACCGGAGCGGGCTGCGATATCTGCAAGCCGACCATTGCCTCCATCCTGGCCAGCCAGCACTCCGCGTACGTCCTTGATGAGGGCCGCGGCTCGCTGCAGGACACCAACGACCGGGCGCTGGCGAACATGCAGAAAGACGGCACCTATTCCGTGGTCCCCCGCATTGCCGGTGGCGAGATCACGCCCAAGGGCCTCGGTGTGATCGCGGCCGTTGCCGAGAAGTACAAGCTGTACACCAAGATCACCGGAGGCCAGCGCATCGACATGTTTGGTGCCCGCTTGGAACAACTCCCGGAGATTTGGAAAGAACTGGTGGATGCCGGCTTCGAGTCCGGCCAGGCGTACGGCAAGAGCCTGCGGACGGTGAAGTCCTGCGTGGGCTCCACGTGGTGCCGTTTCGGAGTGCAGGACTCGGTAGCGATGGCGATCGCCTTGGAGCTGCGGTATCGGGGCCTGCGCAGCCCCCACAAGCTGAAAATGGGTGTTTCCGGCTGCGCCCGCGAATGTGCAGAAGCCCGCGGAAAGGACGTTGGGGTCATTGCCACGGCCGACGGCTGGAACCTGTACGTGGGTGGTAACGGTGGGGCAACCCCGGCGCACGCGCAGCTCCTCGCGAAGGACCTGGACGACCAGACCCTGCTCAAGTACATCGACCGCTACCTCATGTATTACATCCGTACCGCGGACCGCCTCCAGCGCACCGCGCGCTGGCAGGAGGAGCTCGACGGCGGGATCAAACACGTCGAGGAGGTGGTGGTCCATGACTCGTTGGGAATCGCCGAAGAGCTCGAAGCCGCCATGGCCAAACACATCGACACGTACCAGGATGAGTGGGCCGAAACCCTGAAGGATCCCGAGCGCCTGCGCCGTTTTCGGTCCTTCGTCAACGCACCCGACCAGAAGGACGAATCCATCTCCTTTGTTCCCGAGCGTGGCCAGATCAGGCCTGCCACTCAGGAAGAAAAGGGCGGCGTGCTCATCGCGTCGAGCATCCCGATCCGCCAAAGCAGCGGCATCCAAAACAGCGCCATCCAAAACAGCGCCGGCGAAAACTAGGGGGAACCGTGCAGCTCACCATTGACCTCACCGGCCGCAACGTTTGGGTCGCCGGATCTGACCGCGCCGCCCGGCAGGCCGTCCGCCGTTACGAACACGCCGGCGCCGTGGTGCATCGCCTATCGAACCCCGGGATGGGGGACGCCGGGCCCCTCCCCCAGAGGCCGTTCCTCGTCGCGCTAGTGGACGACGGCGATCCGGGCTGGGTTCCGTTGGTGCAGCACTGCCGCGAGGCCGGAGTCCCGGTGGCCTTTGAACCTCCCGCCGGCGCGGAAGGACACGTGACCTTGGTCGGTGGCGGACCTGGCGCCCTGGCCCTTCTCACCGTCGGTGCGGTCGAGGCGTTGCGGGATGCCGACGTCGTGTTTTACGACCGGTTGGCGCCCTACCGGGAACTTGATGCCCTGACATCCGCGGAACTGGTCGATGTGGGCAAGCAGCCGGGGCTGCACAGGGTGACGCAACGGGACATCGAGAAGCTCATGGTTGAGGCTGCCCTGCTGGGCAAGAACGTGGTCCGGCTCAAGGGTGGAGATCCTTATGTGTTCGGTCGCGGCGGTGAGGAGGTGGCCGCCTGCATCGCCGCCGGTGTGCCGGTACGGGTCATCTCCGGCGTCACCAGCGCCATTTCGGTCCCGGCGGCCGCGGGTATCCCTGTGACCCATCGCGAAGTCAGCCACATGTTCACGGTGGTGTCCGGCCATGCGCCACTGTCCGAGAAGGAACTCACCCATCTGGCCGGGCTCGGCGGCACGATCGTGGTGCTCATGGGTATTGGCACGCTTCCGCAACTGGCGGCAGGCCTTCGCCGCGCCGGGATGAAACCGGAGATGCCGATGGCCGTAGTGGAGCGAGGCTACCGGCCCGGGCAACGCACCACCATTGCCGATCTCGGTACGATTGAAACGGCAGCGAGCGGCTGCAGCAACCCGGCCGTCCTGGTTATCGGCGAGGTAGTCAGGGTGCCCGAAGCCAACCGAAACCACACCGAAGCATCCGCTGAACTGAGCCGGCTCGCGGCTTCCCTCATTGAAGCCTGAAGGTAAGAACACATGACTGTTGCACGCGTCCTCGAAGCCGTCGGCCCTGCCACCACTCCCGCACTCGCCGAACCCGCGGACCTGCCGCTGGACGGGTTTCGCATCGGAGTAACCTCGCACCGCCGTTCCCAAGACCTCATCGAGGCCTTGGAACGCCGTGGCGCGGCTGTGCTCCACGCTCCCGCGCTCAAGATCGCCCCCGTCCAGGAGGACATGGTCCTGATCGAGGACACGCGCACCATCATCGCAGCCAAACCGGACATCTGCATCGCCACCACGGCTTACGGAATGCGCCGCTGGTGCGAGGCTGCCGACTCCTTTGGAATCGGCGAACAACTCCTCGAGACACTGTCCGCGTGCCGCATGTTCGTTCGCGGACCAAAGGCCCGCGGTGCCGTGCGCGCGGCAGGCCTTGCCGACGTCGGAATCAGCAGCGACGAAACCACCGCAACGCTCGTTGACATGCTCCTGGTGGAGGGAGTCCGCGGCAAAACCGTGGCCGTCCAGCTCCATGGCTACACCGACGTCCGGCAGCTGGAGCGGCTCCGGATGTCCGGGGCCACGGTGCTGACAGTGACGCCTTACCGTTGGGTCAAGCCCGACGGCGAGGACAAACTCCCCCGCCTGATCGAGGCCGTCTGCAGCGGGAATCTGGACGTCCTGACTTTCACCAGCGCTCCCGCAGTGGACGCCATGTGGAGCACCGCGCACGAGATGGGCTTGTACCGCCAACTCGTGGACGCCCTCAAAGGGCCGGTGACCGTTGCCGCCGTCGGGCCGGTCACCGCGCAGCCACTGCTCGACGCCGGACTGGCGCCACTGATCCCCGACCGCTACCGGATGGGTGCACTCATCCGCCTGGTGACCGAACATCTCTCGTTGAACCATGTGCGCCGTTTGGAGACCAAGGGCTCCACGATCGAGTTGCGCGGGAGGTGCCTGCGGATCAACGGCGAAGCAGTGGAACTCGCCCCTGCACCCCTCTTGCTCCTTAGGGCGCTCCTGGGGGCTGGCGGTGCCGTGCTGTCCAGGGAGGCCCTCTCCGACCTTCTGGATCTGCGCGGTTCAGTGCATGCCTTGGACATGACCGTGAGCCGGCTCCGCTCCGCGCTCCCGGATGGAAAGCTCATTGAAACCGTGGTGAAGCGCGGGTACCGGCTGCGGGCCTAGGTTCGGAACCCTCAGGATTCTGAAAGTTTCGCCGTGTAGGTTACCTATTACTGCTCTGGTACTGCTTGTTTCCAGTGCTTGCGACTCCTGATGGGAACCTCTGTGCCTGTACCGATTTTGTCCACCCGCGACCTGACTAAGACGTACGGTCGCGGTCCGGACCGCTTCGACGCTCTGAAGGGCGTCTCCCTCGAGATCGACCGTGGTGATTCCGTAGCCATCGTGGGAAAGAGTGGGTCCGGCAAGTCCACCCTGATGCACTTGCTCGCCCTGCTCGATACGCCCGGAGGAGGTGAAGTCCACGTTGACGGGACAGACGCCAAGACCTTGACCGCGCGCAAGCTCAATACCCTTCGGAACCAGATGTTCGGCTTCGTGTTCCAGCAGTTCTTCCTCAACCACGCCTCCAGCGTGTTGGAGAACGTGGTCCTGCCACTGAAAATTGCGGGCGTTGGCGCGCGGGAACGGCGCATCCGCGGCATGACCGTCCTGGAACAGCTTGAACTGGCAGACAAGGCCCGGAATAAGGCCGGCAACCTCTCCGGCGGCCAAAAGCAGCGGGTGGTGATCGCCCGCGCCCTCGCAAACAACCCACAGGTCCTCTTCGCCGACGAGCCCACCGGAAACCTCGATACCGCCACCGGACGGATCGTCGAAGACATCCTCTTCGACCTCAACCAGAACCAGGGCATCACCTTGATCACGGTCACCCACGACCACGACCTCGCAGCCCGCTTCAACCGACGCCTCTTCATCCGCGATGGGAAGCTGATCACCACCGATGAGGAGCACGCGGCATGAAACCGCTTGAAACAGTTAAAACAGCAATCTCCAACAGCTTCCGCAGCAAGCTCCGCACCACGCTGACCATACTGGCCATCTTCGTCGGAGCCTTCACCCTGACCATCACCAACGGCCTGGGCACCGGTATTTCCAACTACATAGACGCCCAGATTGCTGCCGTAGGGCCGAGCAACGCCTTCACCGTTACCAAGACCGACACCAGCACGGACGCCGGATCCGGACCAAAGAAGTACGACCCCAACACCAGGGTCATCGCCGTCGGCGGAAGGCCAGGATCCACCGAATTGGCCCTCACCCAAGCCGACCTCGACAAAATGGCCACCATTCCGGGAATCACCAGCGTTTCCCCCGTCACCCGGCTCAACACCGCTTACATCCAGTGGAACAACAAAGACAAGTACCAGCTCAGCATCAGTCCCCTGGCCGGAGCCCATCCCCCGCTGGCCGCCGGCACGGCCATGGACGACACCGGAAGCCAGTCCCAGATCACCCTTCCTTCCAACTACGTGGTGCCACTGGGGCTTACTGACAACGCCCACGCGATCGGCCAAAACATCACCATCGGGATCCTGGACGCCACCGGCACCATGCACACCGTGACGGCCACAATCCAGGGCGTGGAAGAAAACGCCCTGCTCGGCAGCGGCGGCGCCCTTGCCAACAAGGCACTCACGACCGCGCTCGCCGGCGCGCAGAACACCGGCGCGGCCGCCGTCGGACTCCAGACCTGGACCGCCGCCACAGCAGCCTTCACCCCCACCAATTCGCGCGCCGTCAACGACATGAAGTCCCAACTAAGTGCCGCTGGATACACGGCCCAGACGTTGGATGACCGCATCGGCACCGTGAAAACGGTCATCAATGGAATCATCGGCGTCCTGGACGCCTTCGCGATCATCGCGCTGGTGGCCGCAGGGTTCGGTATCGTCAATACCTTGCTGATGTCCGTTCAGGAACGCACCCGCGAAATCGGACTCATGAAGGCCATGGGGATGGGCAGCGGATCTGTCTTTGCCCTGTTCAGCACGGAAGCCGCGTTCATTGGGCTCCTGGGCAGCCTGATCGGATCAGCCGTAGCTATCGGCCTGGGTACTGTGGTCAGCGGCGTCCTCGCCCGTGGCCCGCTCAGCGATCTCTCCGGACTGCAGATCCTCAGCTTCGCTCCCGCACCCGTGGCCGGAGTGATCATCCTGGTCATGGCCATAGCTTTCATCGCCGGTACGCTTCCGGCTGCCCGTGCCGCGCGCCAAAATCCGATCGACTCCCTGCGTTACGAATAGTCCCCGTCGCATAGTCCCCGTCGCCGCCTGACGCAGCGGTGTGACGCAGCTTATTACCGCCGGGTAAACAACTCACTACGGACCGGCCATCAATGGCAACAGCGCGGAAACACCCGCGAAAAGCAGTCCCCCTACGCTGATGACCAACAGCACCAAACAGGTCATAGCGAAAGGGCCAGACATGTCCGCTACCCCGTCCGAAGTTTTTCCTCACGTCGTCATTGCTGGGGCGGGTCCCGCCGCGCAGGCTTTGGTGCGGAGGCTCGCAGGAACAGCCGACGGCGGCGACCGCACCTTCAGGGGAAGCATCACGCTGCTCAGCAACAGGGACGACTACCCGCAGGCCCTCCTTGAAATCGCGGAACTTCCCCACGTCTCCGTCCGCTTCGGCCAGGCAGCAAGCTTCATCGATGCAGGGGCCAAGATCGTGACCACAACTGACGGAATGGAGTTCTCCTACGATCAGCTCGTCATCGCCACCGGTTCGGCGCCCGTGCTCCCACCGGTGGCTGGTGCCGAGGCAGGCCTCAGCTACTCCACCATCGACGACGCCGCCGGCCTCGGCGAGGCTGTGAAGGACATCGCCGGCACCGTGGGGCGCCGACCTCTGGGCATCCTCGTTGGCACCGGACCGGCTGCGGGCCAGGCCGAGGCTGTGTTGCGGGCCCGCGGCGTCCGTCCCGTGCGGACAACGCTTCGGCCAGCCGCCGTCGTCAACTCCGCAGCGGTTCCCGAGGTCGTTCCCGCTACCCGGGCCACTGGCATCCTCTTCGAGGACGGCAGCAGCATGAAGGGCGACCTTGTGGTCATCGCCGAGGAAAGAGTCGCCCGCAATGAGCTCGCCTTGAGTGCCGGCCTCGACATCGGGCACGACGGCGGCATCGCAGTCGGGCGCAACCTCGCCACCTCTCTGCCTGGAATCTGGGCTATCGGCGATGCCGCGTCCTGTGACGGCTTCCGGCTCGGTTTGCTCCTCTCAGCGGAGTCCTCGGCGATGCTGTGCGCTTCGGGCATCCTGTCAGCTGCGATGGGTGCCGAACGGGAGGCCCTTCAAGCGGCGTGAGAACGTCCGGCGTCGCCCAAATCCACCATGGCAGGTGTGGCAAGATGGTCATCTGAAGGGCTGTGACAACCCTGCGGCCACCGGGCCGGCCACGCCCTGCACGGAAGGATCCCATGAGCTACGAAGCCGTCGCCCCTGCTAGCATCGCCGCCTACATCGACCACACACTCCTCAAGCCGGAAGCCAGCGAGGATGACATCCTCAAGGTCTGTGCTGAGGCTGTGGAATATAAGTTCAAATCGGTGTGCGTCAACCCCATCTGGGTCAAGACTGTCCGCAAAGCCCTGAAAGGTTCCGGGGTGCTGACCTGTTCAGTGATCGGCTTCCCGTTCGGTGCCACGCCGAGTGACGTCAAGGCTTTCGAAGCCCGGGGCGCAGTGCTCGACGGCGCCAACGAAATCGACATGGTGATCAACATGGCCGCGGCACGTGCCAAGGACAAAGGCGCGCTCGTGGACGACATCAAAACGGTGGCTGAGACAGTCCATGCGGGTGAAGCGATCCTGAAGGTCATCATCGAAACCTCCATGCTGACCGATGAGCAAAAGGTGATCGCTTGCGAGGCGGCCGCAGAAGCCGGTGCCGATTTCGTCAAGACGTCCACCGGGTTCAATGGCGGCGGGGCCACAGCGGAGGATGTCGCCCTCATGCGCAAGACGGTGGGCCCCGACATGGGCGTCAAGGCCTCCGGCGGGGTGCGCTCACTGGCTGACGCACAGGCTATGATTGCTGCAGGTGCAACACGTATCGGAGCGAGTTCCGGAATTGCCATCGTCAACGGTGAACAAGGTTCATCCAGCTACTGAGGCGTCCGTAACTGATTTTGAGCCCCGCGGGGCAAGGAGGAATGAATGTCCAAGGAAGCAACAAGCGCCCCCATTGAAAGAGAGAACCACCTCGGTACGAGCATTATCCTGTTCGTCATCATGATGGTCCTTTTCCTTGGCGCCATCTTCTCCCTTACTTTCCTCACCTTGGACAACGTTTGGCCGATGGCGGTTTGCTTGATCCTGTTTGCGCTCGCTTTCTGGATTCCCCAGACCGTCCTGGGCCGCTCTGATTCGGCCGGCGAAAGCTAGATCTTCCGTAGAACGCTGTATGGCCCGGGCTCCCGCCCGGGCCATACGTTTTTAAGGGTTTATAGGGGCCGAATTTAAGCGGCCGTGTTTAACGGGCCGAGGCCCGCCGCAACTAGTGCACCATGCCAGCCAGCGCCGCAAGGAAACCCGGCCAGTGCAGCTGCAGAAGCGCCCACGCCGCGGCGCCCATTCCCACCATGGCGTATCCGCTGACGGGGATGAGCACCAGCCACTCGCGGCGTGATCCGGCTCGTCCCAGGAAGGGTATGGAGAACGCTCCGTTGGCCCGCCAAATGCCGCTGATGAAGGACTTCCGGAGGAATTTAGGCGGCTTGATGACGATGGGCCAGAGAAGCGGCACTCCCCCCACGGTGATCATGTCCCCCACGATGTGCACTGCCACCCCGGTCAGCATGGACAGCGGCAACCAGCTCCACTGACCCGGCGCGAACCAGGTCACGAGCCCTGCCATGACCACGGCGAAGAGCCAGTTGGTGATCCAGCCTGATTTCGGAAACAGGTGCAGCGCTTTCGCTGCCAGGTTGATCATGAACATGCACAGCAGTCCCGCACCGATGGACAGCCGTCCCAAGGGCGTCATCATCTGGAATTGCGCGGCGATGGTGGCAAGCACCACGAACGCCGAGGCTCCCAGCAATGAATGCGTACCCTGCCGGTGGCCGCCGCTGGCTTTCTCGATGCCGACCGCAATCACATTGGACAGGGGCGGCAGCGAGTTCGCGATGGTGCTGTGGCGGTGGTCCCAGTCGCACACCAAGGCGGTGCCCGCCGTCGCCATGGCGCCGATCAGGATGCCGGTGGGGTCCAGCGGGTACCAACCGAGGGCGTAGGGGCTGGTTGAGGCAATAGCTATCCACGCCGCGGCTCCTGACGCGGCGTGGTGTCCCCCCATCATCGGGCTAGCCTGCCTTTACGGGGACGTCGGTGAAAATCGCTTCGATGACGTTGTTGGCCCACTGCAGGATCTCGGCGTCCTGCAGGTCCCGGCCGCCGATCCTCGCGGTTTTGGGTTTGGGAATGAGCACGGCGTCCAGGGCTGGCTTGACCTGCGAACCCGGGTACATCCGGTTCAGGCGCATGGTCTTGGACTCGGGCAGCTGCGCGGGCGAGAAACGGACGAAATTGCCCTGAAGGGCGACGTCGGACAGGCCGGCTTCGCGTGCGCCCACCCTGAAGCGCGCAACGGCAATGAGGTTCTGGACCGGCAAGGGCGGCTCGCCGTAACGATCCACCAGTTCGGCCAAAACCTCATCGATGGCTTCGTAGGTGATGGCGGCGGCCAACTTGCGGTACGCCTCCAGACGCAGCCTCTCGCCGGGCACATAGTCGTGCGGCAGGTGGGCGTTCACTGGCAGCTCGATCTTCATCTCGGCGGCCTTCTCCTCGGCCTCGCCACGGTATTCCGCGACGGCCTCGCCCACCAAACGGATGTAGAGATCGAAGCCGACGCCTTGGATGTGCCCGGACTGTTCGCCGCCGAGCAGGTTACCCGCACCACGGATTTCCAGGTCCTTCATGGCCAGCTGCATGCCGGCGCCGAGTTCATTGTGCGCGGCCACGGCCTTGAGGCGCTCCAGCGCTACTTCGCCCAACGGCTTCTCCGAAGGGTAGAGGAAGTAGGCGTAGGCGCGCTCACGGCCACGGCCAACACGACCCCGGAGCTGGTGAAGCTGCGAGAGTCCGTACTTGTCGGCACCGTCCACAATCAACGTGTTGGCGTTGGAAATATCCAGGCCTGTCTCAATGATGGTGGTGCACACCAGCACATCGAAACGCTTCTCCCAGAAGTCCACAATGATCTTTTCCAGGCGGCTCTCGGACATTTGGCCGTGAGCCACCTCTACCCGCGCTTCGGGAACCAGTTCGCGGATCTGGGCAGCAATGCGTTCAATGGAAGACACCCGGTTGTGCACGAAGAACACTTGGCCCTCGCGCATCAACTCCCGCCGGATCGCGGCGGAGGTCTGCTTGTTGGTGTAGGGGCCCACATAGGTCAGGACCGGATGGCGCTCTTCAGGTGGAGTGGCCAGCGTGGAGGTTTCCCGAATGCCCGTGAGGGACATTTCCAAGGTTCGCGGAATCGGTGTGGCGCTCATGGCCAGGACGTCCACGTTGGTGCGCATTTTCTTCAGCGCTTCCTTGTGTTCAACGCCAAAGCGCTGCTCCTCGTCAACAATCACCAGGCCAAGGTCCTTGAACTGGAAGTCCTTGGACAAGAGCCGGTGGGTGCCGATTACCACGTCCACGGCGCCGCTCTTCACGCCGTCGGCCGTCTCTTTGGCTTCCTTGGCGGACTGGAACCGTGAGAGGGGCTTCACGCGGAGGGGGAAGCCGGAGAAGCGCTCCGTGAACGTCTCATAGTGCTGCTGGGCGAGGAGGGTCGTGGGCACCAGGACGGCCACTTGCTTACCGTCCTGGACGGCCTTGAAAGCGGCCCGGACGGCGATTTCGGTCTTGCCGTAGCCGACGTCCCCGGACACCAGGCGATCCATGGGGATCTCCCGCTCCATGTCCGCCTTGACTTCGTTGATGGTTGTCAGCTGGTCCGGAGTCTCCACGTACGGGAATGCCTCTTCAAGCTCCCGCTGCCACGGTGTGTCGGGCGCAAAGGCGTGCCCACGGGAGGCCATTCGCGCCGAGTACAGCCGGATCAGTTCACCGGCGATTTCCTTGACGGCCTTGCGTGCCTTGGACTTGGTGCTGGCCCAGTCCGCGCCACCCATTTTGCTCAGCGCAGGCGCATCACCGCCGACGTAGCGTGTTACTTGGTCAAGCTGGTCAGTCGGAACGAAAAGCCGGTCCCCCGGGGCGCCCCGCTTGGACGGCGCGTATTCCAGCACCAGGTATTCCCGCAGTCCGGCATCGGAGGAGGACGTACCGGCCACCTTCCGCTGGATCAGCTCAACGAACCGGCCGATACCGTGCTGTTCGTGCACCACAAAGTCCCCCGCATGCAGTTGCAAGGGGTCCACGGCGTTGCGCCTCTTGGACGGCATGCGCCGCATGTCCTTGGTGGAGCCCGCACTGGCGCGCCCCAGCAAATCGGCTTCGGTCAACAGGCCCAGTTTGAGGCCGTCCAATACAAAACCACGTCCGACGGCGGCGGTGGTCACCTCGATGATCCCAGCCTGGGGTTCCTTATCCAGCGAGTCAACCCGGGAACAGGGAATCTCCGCATCATGGAACAACTCGGCCAGGCGTTGCGCGGGCCCAGGACCGTCCGTGACCACCACCAGGCGCCACTGGTCCTTGACCCGTGAGCCGATGAATTCGAGCATCTCGGCCACATCGCCCTGGTAGCCGCGGGGTTCGCGGGCGCGCATGTTGAGGACGTCGATATCCAGGACCAGGTCCTCGTCGGTCGCGAGGGAGGTGATGGACCACCACGACACACTGTGTTCCAGGGCTGCCGAGCGGGTGTCCGTCAGGGATCGGAAGCTGGCGGCGTGCAGGTCCGACGAGGCCTGGGAAGAAAGATCAAGGGGAGCCGAACCGCCGTCGGACGCTGTTGACCACGCGGCTTCGAGGAACTCCTCATTGGTGGCGGCGAGGTCGTGCGCACGGGTGCGCACCTTCTCGGGTTCGATGACCACTGACAGTGAGCCGGCCGGTAACGAATCCACGAACGGAACCATGGAATCAACCAGCACGGGCGCCAGGGACTCCATTCCTTCCACGGCGATTCCACCGGCGATCTTCTCCAGCATGTCAGCCGCTGCCGGCATGTCCTCTTTGAGCTTCGCTGCGCGGGACATTACCGACGGCGTGATCAGGATTTCGCGGCAGGGCGGAGCGTGCAGTTCCGTGGGATGGTGAACGCCGGGCGCAGTCAGCGAGCGCTGGTCGGCTACGGCAAACCACCGCATCTGGTCCACCTCGTCGCCGAAGAACTCCACGCGGATGGGGTGGTCCTCGGTAGGCGGGAAAACGTCCAGGATGCCACCGCGCACTGCGAATTCGCCGCGATGCGTCACCATGTCCACCCGGGCGTAGGCGGCGTCGGAGAGGGCCCGGACCACGTCAGTGAAGGAACGGTCTTGGCCCACTTGCAGGGTGACCGGGACCAGGTCGCCCAGTCCGGCGACGATGGGCTGGACCACAGCGCGAACGGGAGCTACCACCACGCGCAGGGGGGCCGCCGTCGAGCTTTCCGGGTGGGTGAGGCGGCGGAGGACCGAAAGCCGGCGCCCGACAGTATCGGAGCGCGGCGAGAGCCTTTCGTGCGGAAGGGTTTCCCAACTAGGGAAGGTCGCTACCGAGTCCGGGGGGAGGTAAGAAGCCAGGGCTGCGGTGAGGTCCTCGGCTTCGCGGCCGGTCGCGGTGACGGCGAGGACCACCGGTACGCTCTGTCCCCTCGTCGTGTCGCCGGACACCAAAGCGTCTGCCATCTCAGCAAGCAACACGGCCCGCATCCCTGTGGGGGCACTGATCTGGTAGTCGCTGTTGCGGTCGCCGAAGGGCCGCTCAGCCTCCGTACGGACGCGGGCGAAAGTCTTGTCCTCCGCCAGTGCGCGGCGCAGACCGTTGAGGCTCATGGCTGAAACTCCTAGGGTGGTTCCAAGGGCAGGCAACACAAATGCCCGGAAATTCAGATGAATGCCGGGTCATTCCAGCCTACCTCTCCCCCACCCCCAGGAGTTCCGTTGCAGCCTTCCGAAGCCACCCATTCGAACACCCCCGAACCAATGGCCACTGAGCAGCCCAGGACCGTCTTGGTCACCGGCGCCACCGGCTACATCGGCGGACGCCTGGTTCCCCGGCTCCTCGAAGCGGGCCACCGGGTCAAGGTCCTGGTCCGCACGCCGCAGAAGATTGCCGATGTCCCCTGGCATGATCGCGTTGAGATTGTGGAGAACAGCCTGTCCGACGCCGGGGGCCTCACCGAAGCTTTGAGCGGCGTCGAGGTCCTGTATTACCTGGTCCATTCCATGGCTTCCGGCGGCGGTTTCGAGGCCAAGGAGGACGCCATGGCGCGCCTGGTCGCAGGTGCCGCAGCCAATGCCGGCGTGGACAGGATTGTCTACTTGGGCGGCCTGCACCCAGCGGACACGGAGCTTTCCACGCACATGCGCTCACGCGAGACCGTGGGCCGTGTATTCCTCGAGTCGCCGGTCGATTCGATCGTCTTCCAGGCCGGCGTGGTGATTGGTTCGGGGTCAGCGTCCTTCGAGATGATCCGGCACCTCGCCGACACCCTGCCTGTGATGCCCGCACCCAGTTGGGTGGACAACAGGATCGAGGCAATAGCCGTCCGCGACGTGCTGCACTACCTCGTCGCTGCCGCTGCCCTCCCGGAGAAGCTGAACCGCTCTTTCGACATCGGCTCCCGCGAGGTATTGAAGTACAAGGAAATGATGAACGAGTACGCCGCGGAGCGTGGGCTTCCGCGGCGGCTGGTTATCGCGCTCCCGGTCCCGGCGCCCAAGCTGGCGGGACTATGGGTTGCCCTGGTGACGCCCATTCCGTGGTCCATGTCCTTGCCTCTGGTGCAGTCACTCCAGCACGATGCCGTGTCGCGGGAGCACGACGTCGACCACTACATCCCCCAGCCCGACGGCGGCCTGACGCCGTACCGCCGCGCCGTCGCCCTGGCGCTCGGCAAGGAAAGGGACGGGCAGGTGGAGACCACCTGGGCCAATGCCGGGATCGACGCCGATCCGCTGCCGAGCGACCCCGACTGGGCCGGTTACAAGGTGTATCTCGATGAACGCACCTTCCACAGCGAAGCCAAGCCTGAGCAGGTGTGGACCATCATCGAGGGCATCGGCGGGAAGAACGGGTGGTATTCACTGCCCCTGGCCTGGCGGATCCGGGGATGGATGGACAAGTTGCAGGGCGGTGCCGGGCTGTTGCGTGGCCGCCGGCATCCCAAGACGCTGAACACGGGCGAGGTAGTGGATTGGTGGCGTGTAGAGGCCATTGAGCGCGGCCATCTCCTGCGCTTGCGGGCCGAGATGCGGGCCCCTGGAGGTGCGTGGCTTGAGTTGGGGGTAGAGCCCGATGGCGAGGGCAGCCTTTACAAACAGCGCGCCATCTTCTTCCCGCGTGGTTTGGCGGGCAGGCTCTATTGGCTGGGCGTGTACCCGTTCCACGGATTCATCTTCCCCTCCATGGCCCGCAACATTTCCGCTGCCGCGATGGCCCTCCAAGGGACGGCGGAAGCGGCCGGTTCCGGGGTGCCCAGCGAGACCCCGTAGGATGTTGGGAGCTAAAAAGCTTCACCACCACCATCCACGGAGGACCCATGGCACTGAGCGCATCCACCACACTTCCGCACAGCGTTGACCGAGTCACCGCCGTATTTGTTGACGAGGACTTCCTGCGCCACACCAGCGAGCTGGTGGGCGGCTCCCTCGTGTCGTTTAGCATCGAGGGCGATACCGCAGGGCCGTTCAGCACCACCACTGTCCGGACGCTGCCCACTACCCGTTTGCCGGAAATGGCACGTAAGTTCGTCGGTGAAACCCTTACCGTGACCCAGAACGAACAGTGGGAAGCCCCGGCAGCGGACGGCTCGCGTTCGAGCAACATTGCCCTCAAGGTTTCCGGCGCTCCGTTGGACGTCAAAGCGGTCCAGCGCCTGGTTGCCGACGGCACCGGAACGCGCATTGAACTCGAAGGCACCGTGTCTTCCTCCGTTCCGTTCCTCGGCGGCAAGATCGCCGATGCCGCGGAGCCCATGGTTGGCAAGGCATTGAACATCCAGTCGCAGCAGGCCGAAGCCTGGCTCGAAAGCCACTAAGCATGAACATCCCCGCAATCCTGGCGATCATCCTGGTCATTGCCGGAGTGTGGTCCTTGGCGGTGTGGCCGCAGTTCCTCAAGCGCGTGATGAAGGATCCCCGTGCCCGGGACACTGCCGGTAAGGCCACCAAGTTCCTCACGGTCCATGTTGTCCTGGTCAGCATCTCCATGGTCCTTGGCCTCGCGACTGCGGTGATCGGCGTCGTGGGCCTGGTCGCCTAGCGCTGCCCGCACCCAACTAGGGAACAGCACACGTTCCACTGAGCCGTTATTGGGACATGTGCTGTCCCCTAGTTGGGTAGAGTGGACATTGGTGTGCCGGGAAGTCTGGTCGGCGGTTTATTTGTAACGCCCTGACCAGATAAGGAATTTCGTGTCCAAGTTACCGGCACCTTCCAACCGGCTTTTGACCCGCTCCAGCTACCCCGAGTACCGCCGTATCCTCGCGATTCTCCGCACGGAGACCGTTGGCGGTGCGCTCCTCCTCGCGGCCACTGTGGCCGCCCTCGTCTGGGCGAATTCCCCGGCTGCTGATGGCTACTTCGCCTTACGGGACCTCAATTTCGGCTACGCGCCATGGCACCTTGAGCTGAGCCTTGGCCACTGGGCCTCCGACGGCCTGCTGGCGGTGTTTTTCTTCCTCGCAGGCCTGGAGCTCAAGAGGGAATTCGTTGCCGGGGAGCTCCGCAAACCAGCCCGGGCAGTGGTTCCCGTGGCCGCTGCCGTGGGTGGCGTGGCGGTTCCTGCCCTCATCTACGTGCTCCTCAACCTCGGAAACCGGGAAACGCTCACAGGCTGGGCAATTCCCACGGCCACGGACATCGCCTTCGCCTTGGCGGTCCTGGCCGTCATCAACACCCATCTCCCAGCCGCGTTGAGAACCTTCCTGTTGACGCTCGCCGTGGTGGATGACCTCATCGCCATCGGCATCATTGCTTTCTTCTACTCCTCAGGACTCCAGCCGATCATGCTGCTGGCCGCTCTGGTTCCCTTGGGCCTGTTCACCGTTCTTGTCCAAAAGCGCATCCGCAGCTGGTACGTCCTGCTCCCCTTGGCGCTCGCAACCTGGGGTTTGGTCCACGCCTCCGGGATTCATGCCACGGTGGCCGGAGTGCTGTTGGGCTTCGCCGTTCCCGTCTTGGCCAGCGGGAGGAAGAACGAACCCGCAGAGGGCTTGGCCGAGCACCTCGAACACCGTCTCCGGCCGTTCTCTGCCGGCTTCGCCGTCCCCGTTTTCGCTTTCTTCTCCGCGGGCGTCACTTTATTAGCTTTCAACGGCGGCAGTTTCGACGGCGGTGCTTTCGACGGCGTCGGGGCCGCACTGCTGGATCCCGTGGCCCTTGGCATTGCCGCGGCGCTGGTGGTGGGCAAGGCCGTGGGTGTCTTTGGCACCACGTTTTTGGTCACCAAAACCACCCGCGCCAGCCTGGATTCCAGCATCGCATGGATAGACCTCTTTGGCCTTGCACTGCTGGCCGGCATCGGTTTCACCGTCTCGCTGCTCATCGGCGAGCTCAGCTTCGGCCCGGGGTCACCGCACACGGACCACGCCAAAGTCGCCATCCTGGCAGGTTCCTTGGTCTCCGCGCTGTTGGCCGCCGTCGTGCTTAGAGCCCGAAACCGGCGCTACCGGGCAGTCCAAGCGGATGAAGAACGGGACGAGGACGGCGACGGCGTGCCGGACCTGTTTGCGCGGGACTGAAGGCTAGGCGCTGGCCTGGTTCAAGGCGTCCTCGGCGGCTACCCAGGAGATCATGGCGCACTTGACCCTTGCTGCATAGCGCGCCACGCCTTCGAATGCCGCTGCGTCCCCCAGGATTTCCGGGTCCGCGTGCACCTTGCCACGGGACCGGAGCACCTCGCGGAAGGTGTCGATGACCGAGTGCAGCTCCGCGACCGACATTCCCTCACCGAGGTCCGTGAGGACCGACGCCGAGGCCATGGAAATGGAGCAACCGGCACCGTCCCAGCTGATCTGTTGCACTGTGCCATCGGCAACCGCCAGCCGCAGCGTGACCTCGTCCCCGCATACGGGATTGAGCTGATGCGATTGCCCGGTGGACGAACCCGCCGGCGCGGCGGTGTCAGCGAGCCCGCTCCCGTGGCGCTGCTTGGAATGGTCCAGGATGATTTGCTGGTACAGCTGGTCGAGACTCATGGTGTTTGTTGCCTGTTCTGGGAACTCAGTGCTGTGGAATCGGGATCAAAAAAATCGGGATCAAAAAGCGCTCAGGCCTGGAAATAGGCCCGGACCCCGGAAACAGCGTCAAGGAAAGCGTCGACGTCGTCCGTGGTGTTGTAGAGGTAGGTGCTCGCCCGGGTGGTAGCGGTCAGTCCGAGGCGCCGGTGCAGCGGTTGCGCGCAGTGATGGCCCACACGAACGGCGATCCCCCGGGCGTCCAGGAACTGGCCGACGTCGTGCGCATGGACGCCGTCGACGTCGAACGCGGCCAAACCGATCCGCTCAGTCCCCGACGGCGGACCCACCACGCGGATGCCGTCGATGCTTTCCAAGCCCTTCACCAGCCGCTGTCCCAGCGTCGCTTCCCACGCATGAATGCGGTCGACGCCGGTTTCGGTCAAGTAATTTACGGCCGCCGCCAACGCCACAGCCTGCGAAATCCGCTGGGTCCCGGCCTCGAACCGCTGCGGCGCAGGCAGGTACTCGGCCCGTTCCATGGTCACCGTGGTGATCATGGAACCGCCGGTGAGGAACGGCGGGAGGACATCGAGGAGCTCCTGCTTGCCGTAGAGCACGCCCACGCCCGTGGGCGCCAGCATCTTATGGCCGGAGAAGACAGCGAAATCGACGTCCAGGTCCTTGACGTTGATGGGCATATGCGGAGCGGACTGGCAGGCGTCCAGAACCACCAATGCCCCAACCCGGCGGGCCATGGCTACAAGCTCCGGGACCGGGTTGATGGTACCGAGGACGTTGGAAGCGTGGGTGAAGGCCAGGACCTTGGTCCGCTCTCCCACGATCTCCGCAGCTGCGTCCAAGCGAAGGGCGCCATGGTCCGTTACGGGGATGTACTTCAGGGTGGCGCCGGTCCGGAACGCGAGCTCCTGCCAAGGAATGAGGTTGGCATGGTGTTCCATTTCGGTGACCACGATTTCATCACCGGGACCTACGGCTAGGTCTTTCAGGGCTGAGCTGCCCCTCCCCTGCGCAGCCCAGAGCGTCGCGTTGGACAGGGCATAGCTGATCAGGTTGAGGCCCTCGGTGGCATTGGAGGTCCACACCGTTTCCTCGTACCCCGCACCGATGAAGTCCGCGACAGTCTGGCGCGCGTCCTCGAAGACTTCTGTCGCTTCCACGGCCAAGTGGTGGGCGCCGCGATGAACCGCGGCGTTGCGTTGCTCGTAGAATTCCTGCTCCGCCTCGATGACGCTGAGCGGATTCTGCGACGTGGCACCGGAGTCGAGGTACACCAAGGCCTGGCCATTGACTTGCTGGTGGAGGACCGGGAAGTCATTCCGGATTCGCAGCACCTCTGCGTTGTCCATGGCATGCATGGACCGTTGCAGTGACGCGGGAGTTGATACGGCAGTCAAGGGGCGCTCCTTGGAAATCCTTCAGGGACTCCCAATTATCCCACGCAGGGCGGTCACAACGGTGTGCCGTTGGCCACCTCACCCGCCGGTTGTCTCCGGCACCCCTCCCAGGGATGGAACAACCTCACTCCCGAGTGCACCCGGGAGCCGATGGAGGAGGCCGGCCGCGCGCCTGCCAGCAGCCCAGCGTCGACTTACGTCATATCCGCTCACCGCACGGGAATAGCACATCGCAGCGTGCGCAAACTGGCGGTCCGAAGTGAGGGACTTTCCCGCCTGTTCCAGCAGTCTTGGGTTGTCAGTCTTCAGGGCGGAGGCGAACGTTTCCAGTGACGAGGCCCAAGCACCGTCCAGGCACCCCGTCACCTCCGCCAAGCGGCCAATCACTGGAGCATCGATTGCTGTACCTGCGTTCGCCTTGTTGAGCACAAAGAGCGATAACGCTTCGGCCTCCAGGGTGGGCTGTCCTTCGTCACGGAACCGCTCGGCCAGGTGCAGAAGGTTACCGGAGGAGGGATCGGCCGCGTCTTGGCCAGCTGCAGTGAACAAACCAGCGAGCTGAGGCAGGAGTTGGCCGGTGCCCCCAGCCATGGCGGTGCCACTTTCCTTGATCCTTGCAGTGGCTCGTTCGGTCTCTCCGGTGACCGCCTCCACGTACGAGAGCATTCCGGTGGCCAACGAGCAGACAACCGGGAGGCCGGCGTCGGACAGTTCTGCAACCACCGGCTCCAACGTCCGCCGTGCCGCCTGCAGCAGTCCTTGGCTGAGCTGGGCATACCCGCGGGCAACGTCATGGCAGAGGGCAACGTGCAGCGGCCGCGCATACCCGGCCGGGCACTCCAGCAGGGAGTCAGTTTCCCCCCACGCCAGGTTGTACTTGAGGGCCACCATGTGCCTCAGGATCAATCCGGGGCGGAAAACCTCCAACTGAGGATCTGCGCCCATGCTGTCCATTGCCGCCGAGGATGATGCCAACCCCGCCCTCAGATTGCCGGCGAGCACCAGCCGTTCCGATTCCCTGACGTCCGTTATCAGGCGCTCCGCCTTCTCCGACACTCCTTGCGGTTCGCCTTCCGGCGCCCCTAACAGTCCCAACGCCGAGAGCCGGTCTGCGGCGTTCGCGCGAACCTCGGCCGGGATTCCCGACGCCGCCAACTGCCGCAACTCCGGGGTGGCTTCAAGGAGGCGACCTTCGGCCACCAAGGCCCGGGCCCTCACGAGCCTCGCCTCGTCCCGGTGCGCAGCTCCCCCCACCGCGGCCGCAGCGCGTAGTGCCAACGCCGCAGTGGAAGGCCTGTCAGCCGCGGGTGCCGCAGCCAGCAGAAGCTCTTCGGGCAACGGCAGCCCGCACGCCAGCGTCCACGTCAACCATCGGAGCATGGTCGGTGCCGACCCAAGCGTTAGGGAGGGCACGTCCGCTGCCAACCGCAAAGCGATACTGCGCGACGGCGGCACCGACCGCCGTGTTCCCTCGCCAAATAGCCAGGACGCCGTGCGGACCAGTGGCGGTCGCCCCGCCAGCAGCCTGAGGTGGTGGGAGGCCAACAGCCGCTCCACGACGACCTGGCCATAGCTTCGCTCCACGGTCTCCAGAGGCAACGGTTCCGCGAGCGCCACGAGTTCGAGTGCTTGCCGTTCCGTGTCGGGTCGCTCAGCATTCTCACGGTCCACGCGGCGAACCACCCGTGGCCAGTCACAGTGCGCACCGGCGTCGATGGCCCAGAAGCCGTGCCGCAGTACCAGGAGTCCGGCTTCAAGGGCGTCCTCGATCGCCAACTGCAGGAAACCCACGTTGAAACCGCTCAGCGCGCAGAGGAGCGCGCTGGCTCGCTGCTGGACGTTGCCCCCAAGAGTGCTGCTGCACACCTGACGGGCTTCCTGGAAAGTCAGTGGAGGCAGCGCGTACTGCTCCAGGAACCCGTCCTCCCACAGCTGATAGAGATCCTGCGGCAGTGGCCGTCCGCTGTCTGCCGTGGCCACCAGGGTGGCACTGAACCCGGGGATCAGCTGAAGAAGGACGGCCAGAGAGGCTTGGTCGACGTGGTGGATATCATCCACCAACAGAACCAACGGAGGCCTGCCCGACGGCGGACCGCCGCGGCTCCGGCGTCGTGCATTACCGGGGGCGAACAGGTGCTGCGCCGGACCGAGCGTGCGGGTGAAAGCCCTGAGGACATTCAGTCCCGGCGGGGTGCCCTGATCCTCATAGGCTCCGCTGAGCGCATTCAAGATGCCGTAGGGGGTCGCTGCAAGTTCGGGCGTTCCGGCAAAGCTACGGACATCCAGGTTGGCAGGAAGGGCCGCCTTGACCGCCCGCAACAACCCGCTCTTTCCAGATCCCCGGTCACCTACTACCACGACGCCATGGGTGGAGGGTGAAGGTACGGCGGAAACGATGAGGTGGAGCAGCTGCGTCCGGTCCGGGAAGGCTGATGGCTTCAGGCCTGATGGGGCAGTTTCTTCATCCAGCCAAGGATCCGGCAACATGCACACTCCAATAGCAGCAGTCCCTGGTCCGGGAAGTTTGGGTTCCGCGATTCGCGGGTCCTTGGCCTAGAAGCCGGCGGCGGCTGGGGGGAGAGTCTCGGTCTCAGAAGACTCTGTCGCCGCCGGCTTCGTCCAAGGCCGAACCGTCTTTCGACGGCCGGTGCATCGGCTCAAAGAGACCACCGATGCGGATGATGCGACTTGTGGAATCCCGGTGATGCTTGGGGCTGAACCGTTCTCCCAAGAACAATCCTGCCGTTCGGACGAACCCCGTACACCAGTAGTTGGTACTCGATTACTGGAGGGCTTTGGTTCGGCAAATACCCTGTTGTACTCAGTACCGCGGACCTGCACTACTTGGTTGGGACACGAAAAAACGGCCCATTACTCCAATGAATGGCCAAATGCAGGTCAATGCCGGAACGGGTGGTCCTTTGGGCTGGGAGGGGTACTCGGAAGGAGGTGCCCGTCAGCGGGCCGAAGCCCGCGCTGAATCGACCCCGGGCACTCAGCTCCGGGTCTCGTACTTGGTCAGGACCACGCCGTCGGGAAACGTCAGGGTCTCCACCAGCCTCAGGTTCACCCAGTTGTCCAGGGCTGTGAAGAACGGCGTGCCGCCGCCCACCAGGACCGGATGGGTGACGATTACGTACTCGTCGATCAGCCCGGCCCGCATGGCCGCGGCGGCGAGTGTGGCACCGCCGAGGTCCATGGGGCAGCCGTCGTCGGCTTTGAGCCGGGTGATCTCGGTGACCGCGTCGCCGGTGACCAGGCGGGTATTCCAGTCGACCGTGCTGGTCGACGAGGAGAACACCACCTTTGGCATGTCCCGCCAGCGGCGGGCGAACTCGATCTGCGCCGCTGTGGCGCCAGGCTGCTGGTCGGCTGTCGGCCAGTGGGAGCTCATCGTCTCCCACAGTTTGCGCCCGTACAGCGCCAGGCCCGTCGCCCCCACCCGGTCGGACCACCATTGGAACAGCTCGTCACTCGGCACACTCCAGCCGAGGTCGTCTCCGGCCGCGGCGATGTAGCCGTCCAGGCTCACGTTCATGCCGAACGCTAGTTTGCGCATGGCGCCAGTCTCCCGTGAATGGGTTTTCGTTGTACAGACCCGCACGGCGCGGAAAAGTGATCGGTCGGGCTACACCGAGGGCCAGTTGACCACCACGCCAAGCAGATGCTCCGCACGGAAAAGGTCCTTACGCGGGCACGCCTCAGTTCACTCGCCGTTGGCGGTTGCCTCGATCCAATCGACTGCTTCGTCGGAGAGGTAAATTCCCTCGGGTCCCCGGTCCCCGATCCACCAAGCGTCCGATGTCACGGTGCCGCCAGCGGCCGCGATCTTGTTCACCACATCTGCGGCGATAACCTCGCCGTTGTGTTCGATTAGCCACGCTTGTGCCTCGGCGTCTAATTTTGGCCACCACTCAATGGTCCTCATCCTGCAATCCTCCACCCCGGTGTAGCGGATGGAAAGTCGCGAACTGCCCAAGGACCCCTGTCCGCAACAGTCAAAACGACCCTCTGGGCCTGCGTCGAAGGGGAGGTCGGGGGCACGCTAAATCTCGCGCCGGTGTCATATAGAGATCCCTTTGCGTGCTTCCGGGCAGCTTGGACCATCGACACCGGACGTCACGCAGACTTGAGCCGTGAGGCCATCAACTCACGCGTCCTCGCCACACTAACGTCGCCGGCTGTCTGCTCCGTAAGCACTTTTGCTAACCGTTTCGGCCAGAGCACGTGCACGCCACGAGTGGAGAACGCGCCCCCGATCAGGGGCCAGTCTGCTTCGATGAAGCACAGAGCCCCAACGACTGGAACATCCCCGACGATGTCACGCACGACATCGACCTGTTTGAGTACCCCATCGACCAGTTTCGTGCAATCACGCCGGCCAACGAGGAGCTTCTCGATGCGTGGGCGAAGGATGCCACCTTCGATCTTCAGTTCAGGCCGACCCTTGTACAGCTTGGCGTCGATCACCCAGATTCCGCCGGGAGTGATGGCGATGTGGTCGATGTTGGCCTTCGACCCGGGGATGCGTCGGTCGTGGAGGACAGCCAGGTCATCGGCGGCCAGGGCGTTTAGCCGAGCGCCGAGTCGTTCCTCACCGATCGCGCCTCGATCCCAGGACTTCGTGTGCTGCCGCTCGTCAGAGAGTGCGACTGCGAGGCCACCGAAGCGGCCCCACTTCTCGCGGAGCTTTTTTTCGTCGTTCGCCTTGCGGCGCTCATATTCGCGTCGGGCGGACGACCCGGGTACTCCCGACTCGGTGGACAACGAATCATCATTAGGTGGTTCCAGGTCTGGGGAGACGGGTTTCGTGGCCGCGGTAGCACAATCCAAGCAGAGGACGGTCTTCGTCTCGCTCTCAAAGATCGCTTCTGTCCGGGCCGGAAGAGAAGCGCCGCACAGCCGGCACGCTCCGGCGTACCGGAGCCTCATCTGCTTCATGAGGATGCACTTTGGAACATTGGCACGAATCCAGTCTGCTTGTGGATCACGGCGGTTAGGCCGCGGATGCGCTTTGCCATGGCTCAATCTTCACCCAGTGCAGGAACTTTTTCGGGGGGCCGCGCGTAACGGCCACCAGAGGCACTGCCCAGTAGGTTCAGAGCTTTGCACGCCAGCGGGCGATCTCGGACTGGAATCCAGCCAGTTCCCCTTGTTCTGCCCAGAGCTCAGCCAGCTCGTTCGATTCCTCGCTCGATAAGCGATTCATTACTGCCGCGGCCTTGATTTGCAGTTGGAAGGGCAGCGTTCCGGATGTCCGCGGCCAAGGTTCGGGGGCGTAGGCGGCGTCACCGCCCAGCAGGTCAGGGTGATCCCAAGCGACCACTAACGCGGCGGCAGCAAGTCCGGTTGTGCCGTCCGACGCTTCGATGACACCATCGGGGTTCAGTACCGCGTCCAGTGCTGTTTCAAGAATCGGCTGAACGCTCTCTACGGTGTCGGCGCCGTAAGGAGCCGTGTAACTGAGCATGCTCAGGCCTTCAGCTGGGACGCTCTCTGCTCCACCACCCCCTCGAGGTGGGGACCGGTGGGTTGTAATGGCGGCGGTTCATCAGTCTCACGTCGATCAGGTCCGGGAGGTCAAGCAAGGGTGAAAGATCGCCGTCCAGAATCTTCGTGGACTCGTAGAGGAACATGGCGTAGTGTCCCCAGAACCGATGCCGGACGGGTCCGTTGACGGAGCTACACGGCTGGCTCGCTTCTTTGTGACCAATATGGAAAGGAGACGGCGATGGCTGCCATAGTGAACTACTTCGAGGTCGGCTCGGCCGACCCGGATGCCGCACGGAGCTTCTATGGCTCACTATTCGACTGGACCTTCGGTGAGTCCTCACCGGTCGGCTACCGGATGGTGAACGGCGACAAGGGTGGTCTGTGGGACACCACATCGCTGGGCGGAAACTCCTGGGCGATCTTCTACGTGCAGGTCGAGGATGTGAAGGCCGCGATCGCCCAAGCCGAATCGCTCGGTGCGAGCATCGCCGTCCCGTTCGTCGACAACGGCGCCATCGAGTTCGCGCACATCCTCGACCCGCAGGGGAACCGCTTCGGCGTGTGGCGACCGAAACAATCGGACTGAACCGGCGGACCCGCGGTGCTGCCGCATCGAGTTCGATACGGGAGCACGGCAACCCCTCGTCTGATGAAGGTCCTGGCGGCTAGACACACGGGACTCTCTTCGGACGCGAGCAAGTAGCCGTGCCTAGCCGATGGCTCAGAGAACGACGGCGGCGGTCGAAAGAGTGAAGGTTCCGACCGCCAAGCCCTTCACGGCTGAGGAATCGATGGCTGGGCTGCTCGTCTTCGTAGAGGAGCAGGAAAGGTTCGGGGTCTTCCAATTCACCACGGCGCACCTGATCTCGCTCGGATACGTCAGCTCCGACCTGATTCCCGGCAAACGCGGATTCCGCGTCTATCCCGCTTGGTGCACCGACCTTAATGCTCAAGCGTCACGCACTCAGCGCGCGCAGGGCGTTGCGTTCGACGAACTTTTTCCAGGCACGCGAGTAACTGAAAACGATCGCGACGTCGGAAAATGACGAGTGCAGCAGACTTCTGAACACCAACGCTGTCAATCGTGGACTGCAGCTCCGAGGTCTTCCCGGCGGCGGATGCCCAGTTTGGCATAGCTGCGGTACAAGTGGCCTTCGACGGTACGCACCGAAACCATGAGCTTCTGGGCGATCTGCCGGTCCGTTAGGCCAGCAACGGCCAGGGCAATGATGTCCCGTTCACGCCGCGTCAACGGTACCGTCCGGTCGACGTCGGAATGGGCGCTTGGGAGCGGAGATGTCCCCAGGTTAGCCTCGCTGACATCGCGCAGCACCGCTGCTTGGCGCGCCTCCGGGCGTTTGCCCTCGGCGTCGAACGTTACGGCCGCCTTTTCGAAGGCGAGGGCAGCGGGCCCGGGCATTCCCGCGGCCGCGAGCTCGTTCCCTGCGCTGACGAATCCTTGGCCCGCGCCTGAGAGATGCGCATCCGCCAAGGAGCGCCAGCCTGCTACCCATGCGCCCTGGACAGTTCGCGCGGTTTCCCGGACCGACTCCATGGCAGCCTCGTCCCCCAATTCGACGCGAAGGACCAGGTTCTGGAATTTCACTCCCGGCAGCCGGTCCAACTGTCCGGAACCCTCCAGTTCCTGCAGCTGCCGCAATCCGGAAGCCCCTTCCGCGCGGCTTGCGGAGGATGCACGGCTTCGGGACGGCGCACCGTCGTCGGAGTACATGGTGCTTGCCTGCTGGGCGCGGTGTTCCAAATGCGCGTGGCCCGCGATTCGAAAAAGCCCCGCAAGTGCCTCGACATAGGCGCTCCCGCCACTCGTGGATTCCCGAGTGGCGCCTTCACCTGCGAGTCGGTCAGCGAGTGGAGTATCCCCGGAAGCAGCAGCTGCATAGAACGCGAGAGCGTCTCCAAAGCCGCCGAGCCGGAGCGGGTCAGCGACGCGAAGAGCCTCCACAGCCGGCGCCAATACCTTGCTGGCTTGTTCCACGCGGCCCTGCCGCAGGAGGGAAAGACCTGTGAGCGCGTGAGTGCCGCCACCGAAAACAACTGGTCCCGCCGCCGAGCCTGACGCAAAGCCTCCCATGGCTGCTTCCGCGGAGTCCCAGTCCCCCGATTCCAGTGCGGCAAGGACATACCGGACAAGCACAAAGTCACCGAGGAACAGGACGTCATCCGGGCGTTCCTCCACCATGGCCCAAGCTTCCCGTCCGGCTTCCTGCGCAGCCACGGCCCGGCCCTGCGCTATCAAGGCTTCACAGCGCATCGCCAGCAGGAATAGTCCCTCCGCCCCGTGGTCGAGAGATTCCGTTTCGGCGTTGCCTTGGAACGTCTCCAGGCCGGCAGCGAGGTCCTCAAACCTGCCTTCACGGGCAAGCTCGGCCAACTCGAGCGCCTCGATGCACTTCCGGAGGCGGGCCACAGCGGGATCCGTCTCTGCCCGTCCGGCTACGAGGTTCCCCGCGGCAGCCCGTGCGTCGGCCAGGATGTCCTCCGAGGCATGGCCCAAAGCTGCCCTGGATGCTGCCCAGAGGAGGCAGACATCCAAGAGCCCAGCGTGTAAACCACCTCCCACCGCAGCAGCATCGCCGTCGTCCGCAGCGCCGCCCTGGAGGAAGCCGAAGTCCGCGTCCAACACGTCAACGGCGCTGCGGTAATCGCCGTCGTTGTAATGGACCATGGCCATCACCGCGCGCGCCCGGGGCTGAAGGGCCTCCGAGCGGACTCGGCGCGCGGCCGCCAGTGCCAACGGATTCTCCAGCCGCTTAGCGGCGTGGCACGCTGCTTGGAGCAGAGCATCGTCGTCGACGTCGGCGCCACAGTCCAACGCCCAACTCACCATCCGGAGCAACCCTTCTTTGGGGAGGTCCCCGGCGAGGTCCGGAACCAGGCGTTCCCGGATATGCAGGCTCCGCGGCGGCGAGATGATGCGTCGGAGGGCCTCGCCGTAGAGCGGATGCCAGATGCGGAGGGGCCCGCCGTCGCCGTCCATAGCAAGCACGAGCCGGTTCTCCATCAAGGAACGGATGGTGTCCCTCCCGACGTGTGGTTCCAGCATCCCCGCGGGCACGGGCTCGGCGAGGGCAATGGCGAACATTGCCTCACGTTCGGAGTGGCTGGCGCGCAATACCAGGTTCCGCGCTGCCTCCGCGAGCAGCTCACCATCTCCCGTGAGTGGCCGGGCCAGGAACCAGACACTGTTGCGGCGCACCAACCGACCCTTAGCGCGCGAATCCGCCAACAAGCAGTGGAGCAACAGGGGGTTACCCTCGGACACGGCATGGAGCACGTCTACGACGCTGGCCATGACCGTTCCGCCGAGTTTCTTGGCAGCCAACTCCGCGACGGCGTCTTTGTCCAACGGGTGCAGCTCCAAGCGCTCAGCCAATCCGTCGTACCACAGCTGCACCAAGGCGGCGGGCAGGCCGGGCCTGGGCCGGCTGGTTGCGACCAGGCGCGCCCATCCGGCAGTCACAAGCTCTGCCACGACCTGCGTACTGTCCTCATCCAATTCATGGGCATCGTCTATCACCAAGAGCAGGCGCGATCCAGCTTCCCCCCGACGCTTTTCGAACTGGGACCAAAACTCGCGGAGGATCGAGACCGGCGAAGTCGCCTGCCCAACCGGCAGGTCCTGGAGGTATGGCGCCAGTACGCCGTACGGCACCCCGGACAGCGCAGGACTGCCGTGTATCTGCATTACCACCATGTCCCCTGCCAAGCGCGCCGCTATCTCGGCAGCCATGGCTGACTTTCCGACGCCGGACTCCCCCAGCAGGAGAACGGCGGTGGCACCGTCCTGCCGCAATATGTCCAGGGCCAGCCCCAGCTCCCCGTCCCTGCCTACCAGGTACTCAGCCTGCATAAGCACCCGGCACCGCGTGGATGGAAGCTACTCCGCTGGCCTCACAACAGGCCTTGCAGCTCGCCGCGGGACGAAACCCCGAGCTTGGTGAACACTTGGTATAGGTGACCCTCCACCGTCCGCACTGACACCCCAATATCCATGGCGATTTCACGGTTGCTGACACCTTTCCCTGCGAGTTTGGCGATCTGGCGTTCACGCTCGGTCAAAACAGGTGCGTCGCTGCGTGGATGGATCGGCAGCGCGGAGACCAAATGTTCCAGCCGTTCCAGCCTCAACTGTGCCGTCCGGGCTGTGGTGCTTTCGCCGGCGTCGCGGGCATAGTCCAGGGCCATGGCCACGCATCTCGCTTCTACCACCAGCAGGTCCATGCTGGCCGCTGCATGTGCGGCAGCAAGCAATGCACTGGCGTTCTTGTGGCGGGCTCCCCGGGCCAGGTCTCCCGAAATTCGGGCCAGCGGACCCTGCCTGCGCGCCGCAATGTCTTCGAGCAGCCGATATTCGTCGTCGCTTCCCTCCACCGTGGCGCCGAAGAGACAGATGCCTGCCGGCGTCAAGCGCTGATTGTCGACGTCGTCATGGACCCGCATGAGCAGCCGATGCTTGACGTCGGGGTCGCCCATCCACCGTCCGGCCATCTCCGCGCAGAACTCCGCTACGGACTCGGCGACGTAACTGCCCACGTCGCGGGATGTCCTGTAGAGGTCAAGGTAGCGGCCCGCTTCCTCGGAGTTCCCTATTTGGGCGTAGGCGAAAGCGGTGGCAGCGTAGGCGACTTTGATGAGGTTCATGCTGGGACGAAGTTCCAGCTGGGCAACCGCGGAGCGGAGGGGTTCGATGGCACTGGCCGGCTTCCCGGCATAGGTGAATGCCAGTCCCCTGCCCAATTCGGGCAGCGCGCCGCGGTACTGCAAACGAGCCGGGTGGGAAGGAGCACGGCTCAGGAGCTCTACGCATTTGCGCCACTGGCCGGACATCAACAGCGTCAGGAAAACCGGAAAGGCAAATGCCTCCTCAAGCTGCGGCGACCGGGTCACGCCATCCACATGGCGTGACATTGTTCGTGCCAGCTGTTGGGCGTCCAGTTCCCGTCCCAGTATGCATCGCGCTTCAATCAGGAAAAAGGAGGTCCTTAGCCAGTGCTCGTAGTCCTGCCGCGGGCCCGTGGCGAACTCGGCTTCCAGGTCCTCCACCACGGACGCATAATCACCAATAAAGGTCTTGTACTCATAACGGCTCAACTGAAGCCGGTTTCGGGCCTTGGCCATGACTGCCGGTGAACAATCCCCCGACCGGCCCTCGAGGACAGCGACCGCATGATCGAGCACTCCCGGAACCATGCCGCAGCGATCGTCGAGCCAGAGCATGGCTTGGCATTGTGCAGCAACAACGTGGGCAAACTCCACCGGGTCCAGCGCAGCAATCCGGTCAGTGGGCACCTCGTCCAAGGTCCGGACCGCGTGCAGCGGCAGGTCCAACATGAGATAAGCGGCGGCCTTCACGCGTTGGGCCGGCACCCATTCTTCGTCCTTGGGATCGAGCAATTCGGTGGACGTGATGGCGAAAGTGGGGTCGAAAGCGGCCAGTGCCGCGCGTCCGGCAGCCAGTGCGTGGGCGGCAGAGGGAGCGGTATCGTCCTCGCAGGCATGGATCCACCGGGCGTACGTCAATACATCCTGCAAAGCCAAACCAGCGAGCTCGGGTTCCTTGGGTCCGAGAAGCATCAATCGCAACTCACGACGACGGCGGGTGCTCAACCATCCGCTGACGACGTCGCCGATATAAGGTTCGCGCAACGTCACCCAGTGCTCGGAGCACCGATCAACAGAGAGCAGGCCGGCGTCCTCCATCTCCACCAGGACCTCGGCACCGGCGATTGCGGCCAGTTCCACGAGCGTCGCCCGCTTGGCACAGGACAAGAGCTCGACGACGGTCCGGTGGGCTTGGGGTGCCCGCGCCAACTTTGACCGGACGAAATCCTCCACCACCGGGGCACCGACGAGCTTGATCTGCTCCCGCAATGTCCACACCGAGTCATTGAGTACCAGGTTTCCGGAATGCCGCTGCTCTTCGAGAAGGGCATGGAGCAACATCGGGTTTCCACCCACGGCCGAGTGCAGTGAACCAACCAGCGTTGAGGATACATAATGGCCCAAAACGGAGCCCAGGACCTGTTTGGTCTGCTCTTCGCTCAGCATCTCAAGGTGGACTTCGCCCAACTGTCCTTCAAGGACCAAGCGGTGGAAGTCCGGAGGAAGATCACTGGCATGTTGAACCGTGGCGATCACTTTCGCAGTGCCGGTGGCCATGAGGTTCAACAGCACTCCCGTGCTCATGGGATCCATGCCGCCGGCGCTATCGACGATCACCACGGTGTCCCGGCCTGCGGCCTCGCCCCGTATCAACCTGGTGACGGCGTGGAGTATGCCCGTCGGGGTGGCCACGGCCTCGGAGGGAAGACGGGCCAACAGGAAACCCAGGCACCCGTACGGTGTTTCCGAACCGGCCACCGTGTTCCGTAGTTGAAGGCTATGGACCTTGGGGCCAAGGGAAGATACCAATGCCCTGGCCAAACCGGACTTGCCGATGCCACGTTGGCCGGTCAGGACCACGCCGTAGGACTCCGGGGATTCCAGTTGCTTGGCAGCTTTGGATAAATCGCGGCTTCTGGCCAGAAGCGACCACGTATGCCTGTCTGATGCGCTGCCCACAAGATCCGGAGCAGCAGCACGCGCTGCGCCTCGCCCACCCCTGTTTAGCAACTCCGCCGACATCTGCATCCTTAGCTACACATCCGCGGTGGTCCCCTGCCTGTACCGCGTACCTTGCACACTACCGTTGGGCGCCGACACTTAGTAGGGCTTGGGCCGCCCCGGACTGTCAGGCTTTGATCAGGCTTTCCTCAAGATTGGCTCAAGATTCCGTGTCGCTGCAAGCCTATCGTTCAGTCCTTGGCGGGGTGGTGCTTCTGTTGTGCAGCCAGGAGGCCTTCGGCCATGAGAAGCTCCACCGCATCGGCAGCCTCATGCACGAGGAAGGGCAACTCTTTCTTTTCCGTGGTGGCAAAATCGCGCAGGACATAATCGGCAGTCTCCATCCGGCCCGGCGGGCGCCCCACCCCAACCCGGACCCGGAGGTAATCCTTGGTTGCGAGTGCTTTGGAGATGTCGCGGAGCCCGTTATGGCCGCCCTCGCCCCCACCGAGTTTTAACTTGACCGTGTTAAATGGGATGTCGATTTCGTCATGAACAGCAATGACATGATCGGGAGCAATGTCGAAGAACTGGGCCAAGCCGGACACTGGTCCGCCTGAAGTGTTCATGTACGTCATGGGCTTGGCCAACACCACGCGCGGGCCGCCAATGCCCAGCCGCCCCTCCACTACCTGGGCGCGGGACTTGTGAACCTTGAATTTCCCGCTCATGCGGGAGGCTAACTCGTCCAACACCATCTGGCCCACGTTGTGCCTGTTGTTGCTGTACTCTGCGCCGGGATTGCCAAGGCCGACAATCAGCCACGTCTCTGTCATGGTTTCATCCTAGGAAATGGTCTGGTCATCGTCAGGCGGGCATCGCCGGGCCGGGCAAAGCAAGTGGCCGGGACCCAAAGGTACCCGGCCACTCAACGGCATGCGACTCAAGCAGTCAAACGACTACTCTGCAGCTGCTTCGCCGGACTCTTCTTCTTCCGAACCTGCAGCTTCAGCGATGCGGACCACGAGGGTGTCGCCTTCGGTGAGCAGCGTGGAACCCTTGGGAAGGTTGAGGTCTGCTGCGTGGATGTTCTGGCCGGCCTTGAGGCCTTCAATGCTGACCTCGACGGCGGTGGGAACGTGGGTTGCCTCGGACTCGAGGGAAACCGTAGTTGCCTCGAGGCTGGCAACAGCACCGGGAGCAACTTCGCCGCTCACGTGGATGGCGATGTCAACCGTAACCTTTTCGCCGGCCTGGACGGTCTGCAGGTCAACGTGCTCGATGATCTGCTTTACGGGATCGCGCTGGATGTCCTTGACGAGCGTGAGGTGCTGCTGGCCGTCGACGTCGATCGCCAAGAGGGCGTTGGAGACGCGGACTGCCAGCGTGGTGGCGCGGCCCGGCAGGTTGATGTGGATGGGCTCTGCACCGTGGCCGTAGATGACGGCAGGGATCTGGCCGGCCATGCGTGCACGGCGGGCAAATCCCTTGCCGAATTCGGTGCGCAGTTCTGCGGTGAGCTTCTGCTCAGACATGAGTACTCCTTGATTACTGTGGCGTCCGGAATGTTCCGGACTGGTCTATCAGCAAGGGCGGAGGTCTGGAGACCTTCTACGCCCGGCCGAGACCAGCTGCAGTGCAGCCGTTCCGCCTGTGTTGAAGGAGGTGCAGACCCAGTCGATAACGGAGACCCGCAACCCAGGTCCACTAACGCGAACCGGATGTGCTCTCCCTCGCCAAGGTATCCCCGAGAGTTTATCAGTGGACCGCCTGATTACTGAAAACGGACAAACGAAACGGGCCAGCCGCACACCCGGAGGCGGCGACTGACCCGTCCTGCATCAGTGGTTGTTTCAGTAGGCCAAAGCTACGCTTTGCCGTCGAACAAACTGGTGACCGAACCGTCGTCGAACACTTCGCGGATGGCGCGGGCAATCAGCGGCGCGATGGACAACACCGTCAGGGACGGGAAACGCTTCTCGGCCGGGATGGGCAAGGTGTTGGTGACGACGACTTCGCGGGCACCGGAATCGGCCAGGCGCTGGGCTGCGGGATCGGAGAACACTGCGTGCGTGCAGGCGATGATGACGTCCTTGGCACCGGCGTTCTTCAACACCTGGACGGCGCCGGAGATGGTTCCACCGGTGTCGATCATGTCGTCGATCAGCACGCATGTCCGGCCTTCAACCTGGCCAACAACAGTCTTGGAGACAGCCTGGTTGGGGACCGTGAGGTCACGGCTCTTGTGGACGAACGCCAGCGGGGCACCGCCCAAGCGCTCGGCCCACTGCTCGGCGACACGGACACGGCCAGTGTCAGGGGAAACAACGGTGATGTTGTCCGCTTCGACCTTGGTGCGGATGTAATCGGCAAGCAGCGGAATCGCCATCAGGTGGTCGACGGGGCCGTCAAAGAAGCCCTGGATCTGCGAGGTGTGCAGGTCAACGGACATGATGCGGTCCGCGCCGGCCGTCTTGTAGAGGTCAGCCACGAGGCGGGCCGAAATGGGCTCGCGGCCACGGCCTTTCTTGTCCTGGCGGGAGTACGGGTAGAACGGCGATACAACAGTGATCCTCTTGGCAGAGGCGCGCTTCAGGGAGTCGATCATGATCAACTGCTCCATGAGCCAGTTGTTCAGGGGAGCCGGGTGGGCCTGGATGACGAAGGCGTCGGTGCCTCGGACGCTCTCGGCCGAACGGACGTAAATTTCCCCATTGGCGAAGTCATAAGCGTCGATAGGAAGGAGTTCCGTCTCCAGCTCCTTCGCGATTTCCTGCGCCAGTTCCGGATGCGCCCGTCCGGCGGCGAGAATCAGTTTCTTCTCGCCGTGTGCGGTAATTTCGCTCATGCCTGTGTGCCCTCTTCTGTTGTTGCCGGAGATTCTGGGGAAGTGGAGGCGGAGGCGGTTGCCTGCGCATTCTGTGCCAAGTCGGCCGACGCCGTGCCCGGGCGGTTGGCGATGACCCAACCCTCTGCGTTGCGCTGCGCGGCAAGACTCAAGGCCAGGGCGCCGGCGGGGACGTCCTTCCGGATGATGGCTCCGGCACCGCTGTAGGCACCATCGCCAACTGTCACGGGGGCAACGAATACCGTGTTGGATCCGGTACGGACCCCCGAGCCGATGACCGTACGGTGCTTCTTCTCGCCGTCGTAATTTGCCGTGATGTTCCCGCAGCCGATGTTGGTGTCCTCGCCGATCTCGGCGTCGCCGGCGTAGCCAAGGTGGGAAAGCTTGGAGCCGCGGCCGATCGTCACGTTCTTGGTCTCATAGAACGCACCGATCTTGCCCGTCTCCCCCAGCACCGTTCCGGGGCGGAGGTACGTAAACGGTCCAACGCTTGCCTTGGCGCCGATCGTCGAACCGGAGCCGTGCGTGCGGGTCACCTTGGCGCCCTCGCCCACCTTGACGTCGGTCAGCGTGGTATCGGGGCCGACGACGGCGTCGCGCGCCACTGTGGTGGCGCCGTGAAGTTGCGTGTTGGGCAACAGCCGGACGTCCTCGTCGAGTGTGACGGTGGAGTCGATCCACGTGGTGGAAGGGTCCACCACGGTGACGCCCGCCCGCATCCAGGACTCGACGATGCGGCGATTGTGCTCTGCACCAAGGGCCGAAAGCTGAATGCGGTCGTTGGCGCCCTCAACCTGCCAGCGGTCTTCGGTGACGACGGCGGCAACCCGGCCGCCGGCGTCGCGCGCCAAGCCCAAGACGTCAGTCAAGTACATCTCGCCTTGGGCATTATCGGTGGTCACTTTGGCCAACGCAGTCCGCAGCACTGCGGCGTCGAAAGCGTAAATTCCGGAGTTGATCTCACGGATGCCGCGCTCAGCGTCGCTTGCATCCTTGTGCTCGCGGATGCCTGTTACTGTCCCGTCCTCGGCACGGAGGATGCGGCCATAACCCGTGGCGTCATCCAGGACAGCGGTGAGGACGGTAACAGCGTTGCCTTCGTCCTCGTGCGCGGCCACGAGCTCGCCGAGAAGTTCGCCGGTGAGAAGGGGAACATCGCCATAGGTCACTACCACGGTGCCGGTGACATCGGCTTGGGCGTCAAGGGCGCTGAGGGCAACTTCCACCGCGCGTCCGGTGCCGGGAACGTCGTCCTGATCAACAATCAGGGCATCCGGGTCCAAAGCTGCGACATGCTCGGCCACGCGGTCCCGCTCATGGCGGACCACCAGGGCAAGCTTCTGCGGTTCGATGGATCGTGCCGCCAAGAGCGCGTGCCCGACCATGGAGCGGCCACCGATTTCGTGGAGAATTTTGGGAGTCCGCGACTTCATGCGGGTTCCTGCACCTGCGGCCAAGACGATCACCGCTGCGGGACCGGTGGTTTCGGGGCTCACGTACTGGCTCTCCTTGCTCGGTATGTCCCGGGTGACCCGGCTTCGGAATGCCACATCCAACAATGGACCCAGGCACCGTTCGAGCCGTTCCAGGTACAGAGAGGAGCGCGTTTTCCGACCGTTCCGCCCATAGGATTCGAACCTATACTCCACGGCTCCAAAGGCCGGGGTGCTGCCATTACACCAGAGCGGACTGTGCGTGTTTCCGCAGCCAGGGCGCCAGCCCGGACAGCTTCCCGGATGACCGGGATGCACACACAAGAATCTAGTTTGCCATGACCATTGCGTGCTTCGCGACTTGACCGGTTTTTACTCCCTGCCGGACATGCCCTTCCCGCAGCCGTTGCCCGCGTTCAACAGGCCCTTGCGGCATGATGGACACGTGAGCAAGCCCACCAACCTCCCCCAGGCCCCAACCGGTTCTGTTGGCGTGGAAGCCGCTATCGAAGCCTCCACAAGGGTGCCGGCGGCCCGCATTCGGATGACAGGGCACCAGCGAAAGGCGCAACTGATCGGCATTGGCCGCTCCCTCTTCGCCGTGCGGGGGCTCGACGCAACGACCATCGAGGAGATCGCCGCCAAGGCCGGAGTCTCCAAACCTGTGATCTACGAACACTTCGGGTCCAAGGAAGGCCTCTACCGGGAGGTGGTGGAGCATGAATTCCGAATCTTGCTCGACTCCATCACCGAAGCGCTCAGCACCGATGCCAACCCCCGGGTTCTTGTGGAGCGCGCGGCACTGGCACTGCTTGGCTACATCGAACAGCGTACTGACGGATTCCGGATCCTCATCCGGGATGCGCCGCCATCACAGCCCGAAGGCGCGTTCTCGACGCTCCTGTCGCATGTCACCGTCCGGGTGGAACACCTGTTGTCCGATGAGTTCGCCCGCAGGGGATTCAGTTCCGCTGACGGTGCCATGTACGCACAGATGCTCGTTGGCATGGTGGCCATGACGGGCCGATGGTGGCTCGATAGCCGCACGCCGGATAAGAGCGCAGTGGCCGCGCACTTGGTGAACCTGGCGTGGAACGGACTGACCGGGTTGCAAAAGGAACCCGAGCTGCGCTCCGGGGCCTAACTAGCTCCTGTGCCTAGCTACGGAAACGCCGGGCTACTCCCCGAGCACCTCCGCGGCCTCCAGCCATTCGAGCTCGAGGCCTTCCTTCTCGTCCAGCAACTCCTGCAGTTTGGCGTTCAGTTCGCCGAGCGCATCGAATTCCCCGGCTTCGGATTTCGCCGCCATTTGGGTGTGAAGCTTTTCTTCTTGCTGCGCTATTTTGCCAAGCTGCCGGTCGATCCGGTTGAGGTCCTTGCGCGCTTCACGCTTTTCGGATTCGCTGGCCCCGGACGGGGCGGACGACGCCGATGCAGAAGAACCGCTCGTGGCCGTGGGGGCACCCGGCCCCCCGCCCATGCCACCGGAAGCCAAGGCAGCCTCGCGGAGTTCGAGGTACTGATCCACACCGCCAGGCAAACCACGGAGTTTTGCATCGCCAAGCAGCGCCATCTGATGGTCCGTGACGCGTTCGAGCAGGTATCGGTCGTGGCTGACAACCACCAGCGTCCCCGGCCAGCCGTCCAGGACGTCTTCGACGGCGGCGAGCGTGTCGGTGTCGAGGTCGTTAGTGGGTTCGTCGAGCATGAGCACATTGGGCTCCCCCACCAACAACCGCAGGAGCTGCAGCCGGCGTCGTTCACCACCGGAGAGATCCGATACGGGAGTCCATTGCTTTTCCTTGGTGAAACCGAGTTGCTCCACCAGTTGTCCGGCGGTGAATTCCTTGCCGCCTACGCTGAAGGAGCGTTTCTCCCGCTCGATGACCTCGATGACGCGCAGGTCCGAGACGTCGTCGAGCTCTTTCACCTCCTGGGTGAGGAAGGCGGTAACCACGGTTTTTCCGCGCTTGACCTTGCCGGTGGTGGGTTGGATTTCACCGTTGAGCAGCTTCAGCAAGGTGGATTTGCCTGCGCCGTTCACGCCCACCAAACCAAGCCGTTCGCCTGGGGCAAGCCGGAGGGTGATGTTGTCGAACAGTTTCTGCCCCTCCTCGCCGTCGAGGAAGTCCAGCGTCACGTTCTCGAGGTCAAGGACGTCCTTACCCTGGCGTGCGGTGGCCATCTTGCTGAGGGCAACGGAGTCGCGCGGATCCGGCACGTCGGCTATGAGATCGTTGGCGGCTTCGATCCGGAACTTCGGCTTGGCCGTCCGGGCCGGGGCGCCTCGCCTCAACCACGCCAGTTCCTTCTTGACCAACTGCTGGCGCTTGCCCTCGACGACGGCGGCCATGCGGTCGCGCTCGGCGCGCGCCAAAACGTAGGCGGCGTATCCGCCGTCGAACATGTCCACCATGGCGTCGTGGACTTCCCAGGTGTAGTTGCACACTTCGTCCAGGAACCAGCGATCGTGCGTGACCACCAGGAACGCGCCCTGGTTGGTACGCCAGCGCGTCTTGAGGTGCCTGGCCAGCCAAGCGACGCCTTCGACGTCGAGGTGGTTGGTGGGTTCGTCCAGCATGATGACGTCGTGGTCACCGATGAGGAGCTTGGCCAGCGCAACGCGCCGCTTCTGGCCACCCGAGAGCGCGTGGACGTTGGCGTGCCAATCGACGTCGCCCACCAGCCCACCCATGATTTCGCGGATCTTCGGGTTCGCTGCCCATTCGTGATCGGCCTGGTCACCGACGATCGCGGCGCCGACTGTCAGGTCGCCGTCGAGCACGTCGCTTTGGTCGAGGTAGCCAACGGTGACGTCGCCGCGTTTGGTCACCCGGCCCGAATCCGGCGTTGCCCGGGCCGCGAGCAGGCGCATGAGCGTGGACTTTCCGTCACCGTTGCGCCCCACCATGCCGATGCGGTCGCCATCCTCCAAACCGAGGGTGACGCCGTCGAGGACAGTGCGGGTCGCGAACGAAACGGTGAGGTTTTCGCCGCCGAGCAGGTGGGCCAATGGGTACTACTTTCTACAGCTGGAACGCGGAGGTACTAAAGGAGGGTATCGGAGATGATCCGTGCCCCGGGTACAGGGCCGTGGACTGCGACGGCGGTGTGCCCGCGGTGCGTCAGTTCCTCGGCGAGGACACTTGCGGAAACGGAGTCCCGCGCGAGCAACGCGATGGTGGGCCCGGACCCGGACACCATTCCCGCCAAGGCACCGCGGGCTTCGCCGAGCCCTATGGCATCGCGAAGTTGCGGCGCCAAGGCAATGGATGCCCGCTGCAAATCATTAATGAGGACCCGGCTCAACTGCTCGGGATCCCCGTGGCGGAGGGCCTGCAGGATGGTCGGCTCCACCTCCACGGGCTCAGGTATGTCCAGGCCTTCGGAGTCCCTGAGCCCGTCAAGCGTGCGGAAAACGTCCGGCGTGGAGAGCCCGTAATCGGCAAAAACCAAGACCCAATCCATCTGCGCCTTGGCCAGCGCCGGTGACAACTTATCGCCCACGCCAAGCCCGACGGCGGTGCCGCCGAGGAGCGCGAAAGGCACGTCCGCGCCCAACTCTGCCGCCAGATGGGCCAGTTCTTCACGGGAAAGTCCGCTGTTCCACAAGGCATCGCAGGCAAGCAACGTGGCTGCGGCGTCCGCAGATCCGCCGCCCATCCCGCCGGCCACAGGCACCCGCTTGGTGATTTCCAAGTGCACCCCGGTGGGCTTCTCGGACACCTCCGCCATGATCGCTGCCGCCTTGTAGGCGAGGTTCCGCTCGTCCAGCGGAATCTCCACGCCGTCGAGGTCCAACGTGCTGTCCGGGCTGATGCTCACTGTGATCCCTCCGGCCTCCGTACTGGTGGCCGCCACTTCCTCGTACAGGGAAACCGCGAGATACACGCTGGCCACCGAGTGGTAACCATCAGGGCGCAGGGGGCCCACACTGAGCGAGACGTTTACCTTTCCCGGCGCCTTGACGCGCACGGTACGGGCATGGAAGCGGTCACCCGCGTATGGCAGGCCGGCTGGTTTTCGGGTACCCGGGTTCATGCTTCCACGGGGTGGCGGGCTTCGGCGATTCTGACATAGGCCGAGATATCGAGCACCTCGCCGCGGGCAGTGGGGTCGACGCCGGCCGTGACCAGGAAACGCTCAGCTTCTGGTGCGCTTCCGGCCCAGCCAGCCAGCGCTGCACGCAGGGTTTTGCGCCGTTGCGCAAAGGCTGCGTCGATGACGGCGAACACTTGTTCGCGGGTGGCGTGGGTGGCTGGCGGGTCATGCCGGGTGAAGGACACCAAGCCGGACTGGATCTTGGGCGCGGGCCAGAAAACGTTCATGCCAATGACACCGGCTTTGCGCATACGGCCATACCAAGCGGCCTTGACCGAAGGAACTCCGTAGACCTTGGACCCGGGGCCGGCGGCCAAGCGATCGGCCACCTCATCCTGGACCATCACCAGACCGTGCTGGAGGCTCGGAAAGTGCTGCAACAGGTGGAGCACCACAGGCACTGCAACGTTATAGGGCAAGTTCGCCACCAGGGCCGTCGGCTGCACGGGCAGTTCGGTGACCTTCATGGCATCGGACAACACGAGGTGGAAATTGCTTTCCGCCCCCGGGCGCCACGCGCTGACTGTCTCCGGGAGCTTGGCCGCGAGCACGGGATCGATCTCCACGGCAACCACCGCACTCGCGGCATCAAGTAGTCCAAGGGTGAGCGAGCCCAGCCCGGGCCCTACCTCCAGCACCGTTTCATCAGGCCCGATGCCGGCGGTGGACACAATCCGGCGGATCGTGTTTCCGTCGATCACGAAGTTCTGGCCCAAGGTCTTGGTGGGACGGACCCCGATTTCCTCGGCAAGTCGCCGGATGTCGGAGGCGCCAAGCAAAGGCGCGACGGCGGCGGGCTGGGAATTCGGTTCAGTCACCTAGGTATCGTATCGTCTGTGCCGGACATCCCCTGTGCCGGATCTCCGGCGAACGGGTCAGGCTGCGTGCGCGCAGCCCCAGTCGCTGAGGCCGTTCCGGGCGTAGAGACGGTTGGCGATCTCGATTTGCTGTGCCTTGCTGGCAAGGTTTGCGGTGGGAGCGTAGGCGCCACCACCGTTGGCCAGCCACGTCGAACCAGAGAACTGGAGGCCACCGTAGTATCCGTTGCCGCTGTTGATGGCCCAGTTTCCACCGGACTCACACTGGGCGATCCTGTCCCACATTGCTTCGTTCGGGGCGCCGGTGGGTCCACTCGAAACAGGAGCTGAGGCAGCCGCAGCAGGAGCCGGGGTTGGAGCCGGGCGGTCCTTGGTGCCCACGCTGATCTTCTCGGTAACAGGCTGGGTGGTCACATTGCTGGAAACGAGTTCACGGGATGCTTCCTGGCCATCAACGAGGACCAGCTTGAACGTCTTGACCAAAGAGCCGGCCACACCGGCTTGGGTGACCTTTTGGTCGCCCTTGAACAGGTCGGCACTGTCCGATTTCACACTGTCGAAGGGGACATCTTCGGTGGCCTGGGCGGTCTTGCTGGTGTCCACGCGGGAGACCTTGATCACCATGTCCTGGATGACCGGGGCGTTGCCCGGCTGGGAGACCCGGTCATCAGCGCCCAACTTAACACCGGCGTCCTTCAATACTGTGGCGACGTCGGGCGCCGTCGTGGTGGTGTTGGTGTCCTTGCCGTCAGCAACGATGCTGATGGTCTTGGGCGTGGAGATGGAGACGAACGAACCGTTGACTGCCAGCGAGGCATCCTTGGGCTGGGAAACCTTGGACGTGCTGGCTACGCCAAGCTCGGACACCAGTCCGGCAACGTCCGGGGACGTGGTGGTGACCGTCTTGCGGGCGCCGTCCAGGTCAATGGACACCGCCTTTGCGAGGTTCACGTTCACCACAGAGCCGTTATCCACCTTGGCATCCAGTGCCGGTGAGACGCGGTCCGCGTTCTTCAGCTCGACCTTTGCAGCCTTGACCACCTGGTCAACTGTGCCACCGAAGGTCTGGATGGAGCTCACCTTGCCGTCAACGTTGAGGGTTACGGTCTTGTTGTTGCCGACGAAGGCGACAACTCCAACCACCAGTGCTGCGACAACCAACACTTGGACACCGACTTTGAGGAAGCTGAACTTGCCATCCGTTGTGAAGAACTTGATCACGATTGCCCATTACTCTTAGACCATCCAGGCACGGGGAAGAGCACAAAAACGAACGTGGCCGCAAAACGTTGGGGCCAGGCATGTAAGCCTGGTCCCGCCTTTTACTGCCGGCCGTTTGCGCCGTTTCACATCGTTGAACTGAGGGCCTGCATCAGCAGGCCAGCTGTCCGAAGGCCTTCCCCGACCCCGGCTACTTGTTTAACACAGTAACCGATCCGTTATAAACCATCCAAGCCTTCTGCATACCGGGTATCCCCTAAGGAACCTGCGAGGACGTCCGGCAGACCGGCTAAAAAGCGCGGATTAGGCCCAAGATCCGTAGGCATCCACGGTATTTTTCGCCAGCCGCGAACAGAGTTCCGCGAGGTCACTTCCTGTCACGTCGGCCATGGCCCGGACAGTGTAGGGAACCATGTAACTGGCGTTCGGACGGCCACGATGCGGGTGGGGCGTCAGGAATGGCGAGTCGGTCTCCACCAGGATCCTCCCCGGTTCTGCCACGGCCAACGCCGCGCGGAGGTTCCCTGCATTCTTGAATGTCATGGTGCCGGCGAAGGACATGTACCAGCCGTGCTCGTTGCACGTCCTGGCCAGCTCTTCATCGCCGGAAAAACAGTGGAAGACCACGCGGCCAGGCGCACCTTCCTCACGGAGGACCTGCACCACGTCATCGTGGGCGTCCCGGTCATGGATCTGCAACGTCAGGTCCAGTCTCTTGGCAATGTCGATGTGCCTGCGGAATGAATACCGCTGATGGGCCAACCCTTCGCCCTGGGTTCGGAAGAAGTCCAAGCCGGTCTCGCCAATGGCGCGAATCCTCGGGTGGCCGGCCAGTTGCTCGATCTCGGCGAGAGCTGTTTCCAATTCGTCCCTCTCGGCGTACTCCGGTGCGTCGTTCGGGTGGATGGCGACGGCCCCGAGGAGGCGGGGATCGGCGTCGACCGCTTTGACAGTGAATCGGGACGATTCGAGGTCGCAGCCAACCTGGACGGCACCCTGCACCCCCACGCTCTCCGCAGCATCCAGGGCATCGCGGACCGATACCTCAATCACGCCGTGCCGGAAGTCCAGGTGGGTGTGGTTGTCCATCACTGGCACCGGCAGGGGTTCTGGCGCCGGTGGGTAATCCTTGCGGGACGTACCTGTTTCCGCAGGGAGGGCCTCGTGCTCGTCATCACGAGCACGGTAGGGAGCAGGAGCGAGGGAATTGCACATGCTCCCACCTTAATCCGGCTGCGCAGAAATTCCGTGGGCACTCTGTCTGCCGAAGCCATTGTCTAGGTAGGCTGGACGGAAAGCCCGCATTGGCAACGCTCCAGGAGGATTGCCAAAGGCGGCCACGGCTGAAGGGCAATCCATGGAGTCCAAGCGACCAGTCGCCATCGAGCAGTCACAGCGGCTCGAGCAGGCACAGCGGCTCGAGCAGGCACAGCGTGAGGCCGCAGTCCAACCTGCCCAGCCACGGGACGCGGCACTCAACGGCCACGGTCAGCACCCGATGGACGCCGAGCGCTTCCGCGAGGCCAGCGAGCACATCCTGGGATCCATCAACCGGGTCATCGACGGAAAGGCCGACGCCGCCAAGCTCGCCCTGACGGTGCTCCTCGCCCAGGGCCACCTTCTGCTCGAAGATGTGCCCGGGGTAGGGAAAACCCTGTTGGCCAAAACCTTGGCGAGGACGGTTGATTGCACCGTTTCCCGGATTCAGTTCACCCCGGACCTGTTGCCCTCCGATGTCACGGGGGTGTCCATTTATAACCAGTCCTCCCGGCAGTTCGAGTTCCGTCCCGGTGCCGTGTTCGCCAACATCGTCATCGGTGACGAGATCAACAGGGCCTCGGCCAAGACCCAGTCCGCCCTGCTCGAGTGCATGGAGGAGCACCAAGTGACGGTGGACGGGAAGTCATATCAGTTGGGGCTGCCTTTCATGGTGGTGGCAACCCAGAACCCCATCGAAATGGAAGGTACCTACCCGTTGCCCGAGGCCCAGCGTGATCGCTTCATGGCGCGGATCTCCATGGGCTACCCGGACAAGGACGCAGAGATCCAGATGCTGGAAACACATCAATCGTCCTCCCCCTTGGTCAAAGTCACTCCGGTGGTTACCGCCAACGACGTCGCTGCGATGATCGCCATGGTCCAGCAGGTCTACGTGTCCACTGCCATCAAGGAATATACGGTGGCAATCGGCCGTGCCACCCGGGACAGCGCGAACCTGCGCCTGGGGGCCAGCCCGCGATCCTTGCTACAGCTCCTCCGGGCTGCCAAAGCCACCGCTGCCCTTGACGGCCGTGACTTCGTGCTGCCCGACGACGTGCTGGACGTGGCCGAGTCCGTACTGGCCCACCGGATCATCCTCGAGCGCAAAGCCGCAAGTTCCGGTGACACCCCGCAGAGCGTTCTCCACAGCATCCTGACGTCCGTTCCCGTCGCGAAAGAACCCGCCGGGGCGTGGGCCAGGGAACGCCGCGCCGGTTAGGAGGCACGGAAGATGTCGGTAGCGGGGTGGCTCCCCAGGCATTTGTTCACCAACCGCGGGTGGGGCCTGTTGGCCAGCGGTGCGGTGTCCCTTGGCTGCGCAGCCGTGATGGGCAGGCGCGACCTGCTGACCTTGGCTGTGCTGCTGTTCCTCTTACCTTTAGTCTCCTTGGCAGGGGTTCGGATGCTCAAGCCCTCCTTTCAGGTGTACCGGGAGTTCAACCCGTCCACTGTTGAAACCTCCGCTGCCACCACCGTTCGCTTAGCGGTTGCCCGCTCCGGGTTCGACTCGGGCCATGTGACCATGGAGGAGCAGTTACCTCCGCGATTTGGCAGCCCTCCTGCCTTTCGTTTTCCCGCAAGATCCGCTTCAGGCGGGACCAGCCGCTACGAGTACCAGTTACGGTCCGGCAAGCGCGGTCAGTTCCGGATCGGTCCGGTGACCGCTGAATTCAGCGACCCTTTCGGCTTGTCCTTGCGCCGACACTCCATCGGCGACGGCGACATCCTCACGGTGACGCCGGCCGCCGTCGAACTTCCGGTGACGGGCCTGGCCGGGGCCAGGGGCAACGACGGCGTCACAGCCACCCGGGTCCGGGCCAACCCGAGTGATGACGACATCATGACCCGGGAGTACCGGCACGGGGACCCGATGCGGCGCGTGCACTGGGCGGCGACCGCGCGGCACGGGCAACTCATGGTGCGGCAAGAGGAATCGGTGACCACTCCGGAGGCCACGGTTATCCTCGATCATCGGTTCACCGCCTTCGCTGCCGGGCTCGGCACGGGCTTCAGCGGCCATGACGAAGACTCGGACCTCATCACCGGGCCGGGATTTGAGTGGATGGTCACAGCGGCCATGTCCATCGCGGCCCACTTGGCGGAGCGGAACTATTCCCTGCGCCTCCTCGACGCGTTCGGAAACCCTGCGTTCCTGCATTCACGATCGGCACCGGACCCCGAAGCAGAGGAATTCTCCGGGGTCGGCGGCTTGCATGCCATCGCGGAGGGGCTTGCCGCGATCGAACTGACCGGCCCCCGGCACGCTCGTCCCGAGCACCAGAAGCAGGAACACCATGACGGGGCCGCCGGAACGGTAGGTGCTGATTTCTCCGACGCCCCCTTCGATGACGGGTTGATGGACAAACTTGCCATGCACCGGCTGCGGGGCCCGCTCTTGGCCCTCGTTGGAAACCTGACCGTAGCTGAAGCCCGGGCCCTCGCACCGGCGGCAGGTTACGGCGCCAACGCCTTTGCCCTGGTGATGACTGACAGGGTCCACACCCGAGACGAGGCGGTGGAAATTCTCTCCAGGGCCGGGTGGCGTGCCGCCGCCGTGACAGCCCGGACACCATTGGCCCAGGCATGGTCGGCCTTCGAAGAAGGCGGCATCGTGGCGGCGGCCGGAGCAGCCATGGACGTTCGACGCGGAGCAGCGGTGCCGCGATGACAGCCGGACAGGAACATCGGATACGTCCGAACCCGGGCGGGGATGGCGCATCGCCGGACTCCCGAACAGCGGGCTCAGCGACAGCAGGCTCCCCCACAGCGGGCTCGCCCACGTCCGGAACCCTGACACGCGAGTCCCGCACAGCCGGCCCGGGTGCCTACCCGTGGCTCATGGCGGGTTCCATCGCGGTGGCCGTCCTGGGTTCGTCATTGTCCCTCAATGGGGTTTTCCGGGGCTGGGCTTGGCTGCTGCCACTGATCACCACGGTGACCGTGGCCGCACTGAGCTTGGCTGGCCTCCGTTCACTCAGGGCGCGTCCGTTGCTGGCCACCGCCGGCTCGCTGGGCATGCTGGCAGCCATCTTGAGTTTCATCTTTTGCAGGCAAGAAAGCCTGCTCGGGTTCATCCCCACCCCGGCTACCTTGGCCGCCGTCGGCAGGCTGATGCAGCGGGCAGCAGAAACCGTAGTCTCCGAGACGGCACCCGTTGCGCCCAACGCGGGAATTGTTTTCGTTATGTGTGCCTGCCTGGGCCTGTTGGTCATCCTGATGGATGCGCTGGCCGTTCCGCTGTCCATGCCCGCTGTCAGCGGTCTGGGGCTACTTGCTGTCATGGTGGTTCCAGCCACCGTCAAACCGCAGAGTGTGGGCGTGGCCGGGTTCCTCGGGGCGGGGATCGGCTACCTGCTCATCCTCGGTACCAGCCAGTGGTTTGCCCATGACCCTCGCCTGCAGTCCGGCTCCACACGCGGTTCTTCGCAGTTCAAGCGTTCCATGGTGGCCGGCGGGCTGGCTCTTGGACTGGCTCTGGTGGTCCCCTTGGCGATTCCGGGTTTCGACTCCGGTACTTTCCCCCAAGGCTCGCGATTGAGTCCTTGGGGGACGGCCAACGGATTGAACCCGATGATCACCTTGGGCAACAGCCTGCGCAGCCCTACGGGTGCAGGACGGATCACCTATGCCACGAGCTCCGGAAGCGCCGAGTACCTGAGGTCGGTCACCATAGACAGCTTCGACGGCGAAACGTGGTCGCCCGACGATCGGGCCGGTCAACGCCGTCCCGGTACGGACAAGATCGACGCCGGCTACACCCTGCAGGGCCCCACCGTCCCCGCCGTCACTTCCATCGACGCCGGCCAGTTCACCAGCCCGTACCTTCCGGCGCCGTTCGCCCCCGCGTCGGTCAACGGGCTCAGCGGGAGTTGGACGTGGGACCCGGCCACTTTGAGCATCATGAGCACGGACAGCAGTACCCGCGGGCAGCGGTACGTGGTTTTCTCGGCGTCGCCCAAAATAACCGCCCAAGCCCTGGCGCTGGCCAACGCCGCTCCCCGCGGCATCTCCAACGACTTTCTCCGGATCCCGGCTAACCTCCCGGACATCGTGCGGAAGACCGCCAACACAGTGACGGCATCCGCCGGCAACAACTACGACAAGGCGCTGGCCATCCAAAAGTACCTGCGCTCCAGCGAGTTCACGTATTCGCTCCAGGCTCCCGTCCAAAACGGCTATGACGGCAACGGACTCTCCGTCCTGGCCGACTTCCTTACGGTCAAGAGCGGCTACTGCGTGCACTTCTCCTCCGCCATGGCGGTCATGGCGCGTGTTGAGGGTATCCCCAGCCGCGTTGCTGTGGGCTACGCCCCCGGGCATCCCACCGGACAGTCCGTCGCACTGGTTGGCCAAGGGTCATTCCCTGAATATGAGGTGGACGCCCGCGACGCACATGCTTGGCCCGAGCTTTACTTCGAAGGCCTTGGATGGGTTCCGTTCGAGCCCACACCTTCCCGCGGGGTTGTTCCCGATTACGCGACCGATCCCACGGTTCCCGGCAGTATCACCTCAAACACCGATGAAAAGAACAGCGCTGCGACCCCCGAGGCGCCCGCGCCCACCGCCACCCCGACGGCGGGAGCTGCCGCTGCCGTTGCCGGTCCCGCCGAGGCCAGCACACTTCCCGTGATCAGTGTTGGGGCTGCCGGCATCCTGCTGCTGGTTGCCTTCCTCTGCTCTCCCCGGCTGGCCCGGACAGCGCAGCGCCGCCGGCGGCTCGCTGTTCGCCCACCAGCGCGTGCCGGCACCCCGCCGCCTGGGTACCGGGACCCGGCTCCCGGGCTTGCGTGGGCGGAGTTGCAGGACTTGGCCACCGATTACGGCATGCCCTCCGCGCCCAGTGAAACGCCGCGCCACTTTTCCGCCCGGCTACGTGCCAGCGCCGCCTTGGGGCAGGCAGGAGGCATTGACGACGCCGCCCACGTGGCAGTCGCATCCCTTACCTCCGAGTTCGAACGCGATCGGTACGGCCAGCCTGCGGGTCGCGGTGGCATACCACCAGCGACAACACCGGCTGCGCCGCGCATCGCCGTCGTTCGCGAATCGCTTCGGATCAACGCCCGCCGGTCCGTGCGCTTCCGCGCCGAGTGGGTCCCGCCGTCGTTGATGCATCGGTGGTCCCGCGGTTTGGGGGCGCCGTTCCGGTCGCTGCGCACGGGGGGTAAGTCCGCGGGGTGGGCCCTTACCCGGAGCTGGCGAAAGCTGGGCAGGTTGTTACCCGAGAGGCGATAAGCGCCGGTAAGTCTGACGGGCCACAGCCATGACCCGCTACAGCAAAGAGCCCGGCGCCGGAACTTGTGGTTCCGGGGCCGGGCCCTTTACGTGCGTCAACCGTTCTTGTTGCGAGAGCGGTGGACTGCATCCTGCAGCCTAGTCGGCGTAGGGGTCCGCGATACCTACGTACTGGGTGTAGAGGTACTCTTCGATGCCTTCGGAACCGCCTTCGCGGCCCAGGCCGGACTGCTTGACGCCGCCGAACGGTGCCGCCGCGTTGGAGATGACGCCGGCGTTGAGGCCGAGCATGCCTGTCTCCAGGCGTTCGCTGATGCGCAGGCCGCGGTTGAGATCCTTGGTGAAGACGTATGCCACCAGGCCGTACTCGGTGTTGTTGGCCAGGCGAACGGCGTCGTCCTCGGTGGAGAAGGTAACGATCGGGGCTACCGGACCGAAGATTTCTTCCTGGAGGATGCGGGAATCGGCCGGGACGTTCTTCAGGACCGTGGGCTGGTAGAAGTAACCGGGACCGTCGACGGCGGAACCACCGGTAACTGCCTCGGCGCCGGCTGCCACAGCCTCGGTGACCAAGGCGTGGACGCCATCGCGGGCTTTGCCGTCGATCAACGGACCCACCTTGGACTCAGGCTCGGTGCCACGGGCCGTGGTGAGTGCACCGATCTTGGCGGCGAACTTCTCAGCGAAGGAGTCGGCAATGGACTCGTGCACAATGAAGCGGTTGGCAGCCGTGCAGGCCTCGCCCATGTTGCGCATCTTCGCAGCGATGGCACCTTCAACGGCCTTGTCCAGGTCAGCGTCTTCGAACACGACGAACGGGGCGTTGCCACCGAGTTCCATGGAGGTGCGCAGGACCTTGTCCGCAGCTTCACGGATCAGGGCCTGGCCCACGGGGGTGGAACCGGTGAAGGAGATCTTGCGCAGGCGGTCGTCCTTGATCAGCGGGCCGGTCACGGCGCCAGCCGTGGAGGTCTGGATGACGTTCAGGACACCTGCCGGAAGACCTGCCTCTTGCATGACCTGTGCGAACAGCAAGCTGGTCAGGGGGGTGAGGTTGGCGGGCTTGAGCACCATGGTGCAGCCGGCGGCGACGGCGGGGGCTACCTTGCGGGTGGCCATGGCCAAGGGGAAGTTCCACGGCGTGATCAGCAGGCAGGGGCCAACTGGCTTCTTCTGCACCAGGAGGCGGTTCTTGCCGTCAGGGGCTGCCGAATAGCGGCCGGAGACGCGAACGGCTTCCTCGGAGAACCAGCGGAGGAACTCAGCGCCGTAGGTGACCTCGCCACGGGCTTCGGCCAACGGCTTGCCCATTTCCAGGGTCATCAGCAGGGCAAAGTCCTCGGCCCGCTCGGTGACCAGTTCAAATGCGCGGCGCAGGATCTCGCCGCGTTCGCGCGGGGCGGTGCGGGCCCAGTCAGCCTGGGCGGCGGCAGCGGCGTCGAGGGCGGCCGCGCCGTCTTCGGCACCGGCATCGGAGATGCTCAGCAGGACCTTGCCCGTGGCCGGGTCCTCTACATCAAAGGTCTTACCGGATCCCGCCGGGCGCCACTGACCGTTGATCAGCAGGCCAGTAGGGACAGAAGCCAGCAGTTCGCTTTCGCGTTCAACCGTGACAGTCATGGCGACTCCTTCGTCTTGGGTGCCTTTGGAGAAGTGCACCGCTTGGGTTCCTTGCCAGAAGTGGCTTGAATTACTGCCACCGTACTGCCCGGCAAGAAGCAGTGTCTACGCCGTCGCGCACTGCCTGGGCATCGCCGATTTGTGCAGGTGCACAGCTCTGATCAGCGTGCTGCCAGGACCGCCGAGTAGAGTTCCCGTTTGCTGACCCGGGCGTCCTCGGCCACAGCCGCTACGGCATCTTTGAGGCGGATGCCTTGGGAAATAAGCTCGTTCACAGCCGCCACATGGTCCTCGGGCTTGCCGGGTTCCTGTTCGGGCGCACCAGCGACCACCACGGCAATTTCGCCGCGGACCTCATTGTTTTCAGCCCACTCCAAGAGCTCGCGCAACGTTCCGCGGAGGACCTCTTCGTACGTCTTGGTCAGTTCACGGCAGACGGCGACGCGGCGTTCCGCGCCGAAGCGCTCGTGCAGCGCACGGAGCATCACTTCAAGGCGGTGCGGCGCTTCGAAGAACACCATGGTCCGCCGCTCGTCAGCCAGTTCGGCCAGGCGGGAGTTCCGCTCTCCCGACTTGCGCGGCAGGAAGCCTTCAAAGCAAAAGCGGTCGGTCGGCAGCCCGGACAGGGCCAACGCAGTGAGCACGGCAGACGGCCCGGGAACGGCCGTGACGGTAAGCCCGGCAGCAACTGCTCCTTCGACCAGGCGGAAACCGGGATCGGAGACCGCGGGCATGCCGGCGTCGCTGACCATGAGGATGGTCTTTCCGGCGCGTACGTGATCCAGCAACTCGCCCGTCTTGGCCACTTCATTGTGTTCGTGATAGCTGATCACGCGGCCGGTTACTTCCACGCCCAGCGCGGTGACCAAGCGATGCAGCCTGCGCGTGTCCTCCGCTGCCACGATGTCCGAGGTGGCAAGCAACTCGACCAACCGCGACGACGCATCGCCCACGTTGCCAATGGGGGTGGCTGCCAGAACGATCCTGCCCACACCCGGGGCTCCCTCCGGTCCCGCAGCCGCGGAACCCAGACCAACCAGTTCGTCGCTGAAGTCCTCGCCCACCTCGGCATGAGCGTCGTCACTGAAATCGGCGTTATCCGGGGTTGCCTGTTGTTCGTCCACCTGCCAAGCCTAATGCCGCGCGGGGTCAACCCTGCAGCGGGAATCGAAAGGTAGCATGGGCGGGTGAACCAGACGCTCGTTTCCGACGCTACGTCCAGCACCCCTGCGGCGTCATCCGTCAGTGGCCAAGACGGCTCCGGCCGAACTCCGGGACGGGCGCCTGGCCGCGGACTCGAACGCCACAGCTGGATAGCACGCCCGGCGGAGGCATTCACCGAGGCGGCCCTGCGGGAACGGCTGATCGGGACCATCCAGAGCTGGCGGGACTATCCGGCGTCGTTGCGCCTGTGGTTTTGGCTGATTCCCACCATCTCGGCCGTCTTGGCCGGCATCCTGCGCTTCTTCCGGCTCGATACGCCACACAGCTTAGTCTTCGATGAGACGTATTACGTCAAGGATGCTTACTCCTACCTGGTCAGCGGCTACGAGCGGAGCTGGCCGGCGCAAGCCAATGACTCGTTCAACGCAGGAAATCCGAATGTCCTCCTGGACACGCCCGAGTACGTAGTCCACCCTCCCGTGGGCAAATGGATGATCGCTTTCGGGATGTGGCTGTTCGGCGGCGACAACCCGTTCGGTTGGCGTTTCAGTGCGGCGTTGACGGGCACGTTGACGGTCTTCCTGGTTTCGCTCATTGCCTTGAAGCTTTTCCGTTCACATACGTTGGCTGCCATAGCGGGGCTGCTGCTCGCGATCGACGGCCACCACCTGGTGCTCTCCCGCACCTCGCTTCTGGACATCTTCCTGACTTTCTGGCTCCTGGCCGCTTTTGGCGCCCTGCTGTTGGACCGCGACGACGGCCGCCGTCGCCTGGCCTCCCGGCTCGCCGCACAAGCGGCTGCTTCGGCCGATTCCCGGCCTTCCGCCATGCAACTGATGACCGGCCCATGGCTTGGGATGCGGTGGTGGCGCCTGGTTGCCGGAATCTGCATGGGCTTGGCGGTGGGGACCAAATGGTCGGCCCTGTTCTTCGTGGCTGCCTTTGGAATCATGACTGTCTTGTGGGACATGAATGCTCGGCGCGTCGCCGGAATCCGGAACTGGTTCAGCACGGGCATCGTCAGGGACGGACTACCAGCGTTCGTGACCCTCATTCCCGTTGCCGCCGTAACCTACGCTGCGACGTGGACCGGATGGTTCCTCTCCAAGGACGCCTACTACCGGCAGTGGGCTGCCACGAACCCGACGCCGGGTTGGGATTGGCTCCCCGCTTCCGTGCGATCACTGGTGCACTACCACATTGAGGCGTTCAACTTCCATCAGGGCCTGACCGCCGATCACCCCTACGAATCCAGTCCCTGGACCTGGCTTGTGATGGGTCGGCCTACATCGTTCTTCTATGAAACTCCCAAGCAGGGCACGCCGGGCTGCGACGTGCAGGCCTGTTCGTCCGCCATCCTGCCGTTGGGAAACCTCGTAGTGTGGTGGGGCGGAACCATCGCCCTGGTGATCCTGCTCTTCTGGTGGGCCGGCCGCCGCGACTGGCGCGCAGGAGCGGTCTTGGCCGGAGTAGCAGCCGGATATCTGCCCTGGTTCATGTATCCCGAACGCACCATGTTCATCTTCTACGCAGTGTCCTTCGAACCCTTCTTGGTCCTGGGACTCACCTACGTACTCGGCCTTGTCCTGGGGCGCAGCAATGATCCGCCCTGGCGCCGCCGGTCCGGGCTCTACGCAGTAACCCTGGTACTGGTGGTGGCGGTGCTGTTAACAGCGTTCTTCTATCCAGTACTGACTGCGGAAGTGATCAGTTACCAGCAGTGGCACATGAGGATGTGGATGCCGTCGTGGATCTAGGGACACGCTCGTGAGGGAAGCAAGTACGGAGCTCCTGGTCGAGGCAGATGAAAGCACCAACGTCACGGGCCTTCTTCTGGAACGTTGCCACACAGATCCTTTCGGCATCTTGTACGCGCACAAGACCCCTAACGGCTGGCTCAATGTTTCTGCTGCCAGGTTCCTCGCGGACGTCACCGATCTGGCGAAGGGGTTGATCGCCGGCGGCCTGAACCCTGGCGATCCCGTAGCGGTGCTCTCCCATTCAAGCTTCGAATGGACACTGGTGGATTTCGCCATCTGGATGGCGGGCGGGGTCACCGTCCCCATCTACGAGACGTCCTCTGCGAGCCAAATTGAGTGGATCCTCGCTGATTCCGGAGCCCGCCGCGTCTTCGTGGAGGACTTGGCGAAGGCGGGCATGGTCCGTTCCTTGGTAGACAAATCGACTGCGCTGGGTGACGATCCAGTCACCATCATCCGTATGGATCACGACGGCGACGCCCCGAACCTCACCAGCCTGGCCGCCGTCGGCATGGGCATCTCGGATACCGAGGTGGAGCGCCAGCGCAGCACGGCAACGCTGTCCGACGTCGCCTCCATCGTGTACACCTCCGGCACTACAGGCCAGCCAAAGGGTTGCGAAATCACCCACGGCAACTTCGTCCGGGTAGCCCGCAACGTCATACCGTTCCTCCCTGAGCTGCTCATGCAGCCCGGTGCCCGAACACTGATGTTCCTCCCCCTGGCGCATGTCCTCGCTCGCGCCGTCCAGGTTGTCTGCCTCACTGCGGGAATCACCTTGGGGCACAGCGCCGGTGCTGCCGGGCTGATGGCGGATCTCGGTTCCTTCAAACCCACATTCCTGCTGGCCGTCCCCCGGATCTTCGAGAAGGTGTACGCCGGGGCCAGCCACGCGGCCGCCATGAGCGGGCGTTCCGCTTTGTTCGCCGCGGCATCTGCCACAGCTGTGGAGTATTCGACGGCGGTGGACCTCGCCGCCCGCGGCGAAGGGGCAGGTCCAGGGTGGCTTTTGGGGCTCAAGCATTCAACGTTCAACCGGCTCCTGTACCCCAAAGTCCGCCAGGTCTTCGGGGGAAACGTTGGGTTCACGGTTTCCGGTGCGAGCCCGCTCAGCCTGCGGGATAACCACTTCTTCCATGGCGCCGGCGTTCCGGTCCTCGAAGGCTATGGCCTGACGGAAACCACGGCCCCGTGCACGGTCAACACGCCCGGCATGACCCGCATTGGATCGGTCGGCATACCACTGCCCGGAACCACCATCCGCGTGGCGCCCGACGGTGAGATCCTGGTCAAAGGCATCGGCGTTTTCAAGGGCTACCACGGCAATCCAGAGGCCACCGAGGCCGCGTTCGTGGATGGTTTCTTCCGGACCGGGGATTTAGGGGAACTCGACGAGGACGGATTCCTGACCATCACCGGCCGCAAAAAAGACCTGCTGGTCACCGCTGGTGGTAAGAACGTGGCGCCGGCGCCCCTGGAGGAGAAGCTCCGGGAACACCCGTTGATCGCCCACGCCGTGGTGGTTGGAGAGGGCCGACCATTCATCGCGGCCTTGCTGAGCCTTGATCCGGAAGGCCTCGCTCAGTGGTGCTCACAACAGAAGATAAAGCCCCTGTCCGTGGTTGAAGCAGTTGAGGATCAGCGCGTACGGGCAGCCGTCCAACCCGCCGTCGACGAGGCCAACAAGCTCGTTTCGGCGGCGGAGTCCATCCGGAAGTTTGAGTTCATCACTGCCGATTTGTCCGTGGAATCGGGCCATCTCACGCCATCGCTCAAGCTCAAGCGCGCGGCTGTGATCCACGATTTCCAAGGAGTCGTGGACAAGCTCTACCGAAAGTAACCGCCCCTACCGCTTGGCCCGGGTTTTCGCTTCCCGACGATCATCATCTTCGGCGTCTATCGAAGCATTGCTGGCGTGCGCGCCCGTGTGGGTTCCGGCGTCGAGCGTTTCCGCATCCTCGCCACCCCCGTCGACGCCGGCAAATTCGCCCGAGCTGGAGTCACCCTGGTCGGAGCCTTCTACCGTTGCGTCCTGGCTTGCGGCCTTGCGCTGTTTGCGCGGAGGAAGTCCCCTCCGACGGCGGGTGGGCCACGTGAAGATGAACGTCAGCACGGCCGCGATGAAGACCAGGGCACCGATCACGATGCCGGCGTCCACCCAGAACTGGCTCGGGAAGAGGCGGATCAGGGTGTCATCAAGCGAGAAGGTCCAGGTGCCGTTGGCAAAGAAAACGTGGTGGAAATCGGTGAAGAACTGCTCCCAGTTCAGCGTACCCAGGACACCCAAGGCGATGATGATGACCAACGTGACGATCGAGCCGGCGAAGAGGCCGCGACGGACCCCGCCCTTGCTGCGCTTACGAAGGTACAGGATGGCGATGATGCTCAGCAGCACCAGCAGGAGACCACCAAGGAACGTGGACAGGATCACGACCTTGACGTCGGCCATGTGGGCAACTTCGCCGTCACGGAAAAGCTTGGTGCCGTCTTGGTTGACCAAGCCTCCCAAGTAGCGGGGACCGGCCCAGTTGCTCAAGTAGTCCACAGCATACGAGCCATAGGTCATCCGGTCATCGGTGCTGAAGCCGTAACCGTCTCCGGGAAAGCCAGGACGGTTGTACTCCACCCACAGGAACAGCGGGCTGGTCACGGCGCGGACGGCCAGGACCAAAAGGATGATCGGGTAGAAGACAGCCAGCAGGATCTGAAAAACACGGGGGCCAACGGGCTTGACCTTGGCTGCTTGTTCACGCTCGGCGTTGCGGCGGGCAACCTCCTCTTCCGGCGGACGGACTTGGAGGGCCGACGTCGGCAGCGGCTCCGAATACGTGGACTGCTCAGAGTACGCGGACGGTTGCTTGTCCACAGGCGTGTGGGCCAAGGTATCCGCGAACACGGGAGTCTCGGCCACTGGCTGGTCGGCGCCAGCGGACCCCGCTTCGGCGGCTTTCCGGTCGGCACGCGAACCGGGCTGCTCGGTGGAGCCGGGCTGCTCGGTAGGGCCGGGCTGCTCGGTGGGGCCGTCTAGGCTGGCGGTAGCTCCGGCGGCGGTGCCCTGCACCTCGTCGGTGGGCGCCGCTGCGGAAGAACCGCTGGACGAAGCTGGCTTCATCCAGTCAAAAGCCGGCTCGTCCGGGTCCTCATGGGAACCGGTGTCGGGCTCTTGCGGTGTCTGGCTCTTGTCGCTCACAGCGGGTTTCACTTCCGTAGGCATCCACCGGCAATATCCTGCCGCCGGCTCTCTTCTCTGCAGTCGAGCCTACCGTCAGGCTTTGGGCCGACACGAGGAACAACCCCGGCCGCGGCCAGATTGAAATGCAACTGTAAGCTCGCTGTCATTAGGCGGCGCCGACGGACGGACCGCCGACGCCGCATGATTCGCTAAGCGAATAAGGCACAGGGACAAGGCACAGCCGGACCGGAACACTCCTAGTAGCGGTAGTGCTCCGCCTTGTAGGGGCCAGCGACGTCCAAGTCGAGGTAATCTGCCTGGTCCTTGCTCAATTCGGTCAGTTCCACGCCCAGGGCGTCCAAATGCAGGCGCGCCACCTTCTCGTCCAGGATCTTCGGCAGGACATAAACCTGCTTTTGGTATTCACGTTCGCCGGCAGGCTGGGTCCTCTTGGTCCACAGCTCGATCTGCGCGATGGTCTGGTTCGCGAACGAGTTGCTCATCACGAAGGACGGGTGACCGGTGGCGTTACCCAAGTTGAGGAGGCGTCCCTCGGACAGGACGATGATGGAACGTTCGTCCTCTGAACCGGCGTCGAACACCCATTCGTGGACCTGCGGCTTGATTTCGACTTTCTTCACACCGGGCAGCTTGGCTAAGCCGGACATATCGATTTCATTGTCGAAGTGGCCGATGTTGCCCACGATCGCCTTGTTCTTCATGCCGAGCATGTGCTCGGCCATGATGACATCCTTGTTGCCCGTGGTGGTGATGAAAATGTCGCCCTGCGCCAGGACGGATTCCAGCTTGGCAACCTGGTAGCCGTCCATGGCGGCCTGCAGGGCACAGATGGGGTCGATTTCCGTGACAATCACCCGCGATCCCTGTCCGCGCAGCGCCTCTGCGGCGCCCTTGCCGACGTCGCCATAGCCGCAGACGACGGCGACCTTACCGCCCATGAGGACGTCGGTGGCACGGTTGATCCCGTCCGGCAAGGAATGGCGAATGCCGTACTTGTTATCGAACTTGCTCTTGGTCACGGAATCGTTCACGTTGATGGCCGGGAAAAGCAGCTTGCCCTGCTCGGCGAGCTGGTACAGGCGGTGCACGCCGGTGGTGGTCTCTTCGGTGACGCCCTCGATGCGGGCCGCCAGCCGGGTCCACTTTTGCGGGTCGGCGGCCAATGTGCGGCGCAGGAGGTCAAGGATGAGGGTGTACTCCTCAGGATCTTCCTCAGTGGCTGCCGGCACTGCACCGGCGGCTTCGAATTCCACGCCCTTATGCAGCAGCATCGTGGCGTCACCGCCGTCGTCGAGAATCATGTTGGGACCGAGTTCAGGATTGGTCTCCGCGCCGGGCCACGTCAGGATCTGCTCCGCGGTCCACCAGTACTCTTTGAGGGTTTCGCCCTTCCAAGCGAAGACCGGGACACCCTGCGGGTCTTCCGGCGTACCTTTACCAACAACGACGGCGGCCGCCGCCTCGTCCTGCGTGGAGAAGATGTTGCAGGAAGCCCAGCGGACCTCGGCACCCAAGGCTGTGAGAGTCTCAATGAGGACCGCAGTCTGCACTGTCATGTGCAAGGATCCAGCGATCCGGGCACCCTTCAGTGGCTGCTCCGCGCCGAATTCCGCACGGAGCGACATCAGGCCGGGCATTTCGTGCTCAGCAAGGCGGATCTGGTGCCGGCCCGCCTCCGCGAGGGAAATGTCAGCCACTTTGAAGTCGAAAGTCATGGAAGTTCCTTAGGGATTAACCGGACGTGCGGATGTGGAGGGGAAGCCGTTCAGGCCTGGGAATCGGTGTGGCTGGAGCCCGCAGCGTTGGCGGCTGCCAAAAGTTCCGGGGGAAGCAGCAACGGAATGCCGTCCTCCATCGAGTAGCGGAGCTTTTCGCCGTCGGCTCCCGGCTCGGTGGAGACCAATTCTTCCCCCTCCTGGACCAGTGGGGAACCGGTCACGGGGCAGCGCAGGATGGACAACAGTTCAGGACTGACCTTTGGCATAAATGATGCTCCCTGGATGGCGCCGTGGTGGCACGCTAGGTGGACTTATCTGCTGATCCCAGCCTACCGCGCAGTCCCTCCCATGGTCCGCGGACGACGAATTGCGTCCCTGGCTCGCGGCCCTGCCTCCACCTGCAGCGACCCGGTGACGACGCCTCGCGTGATTTGTCTCAGTGGGTAAGAGCTACGAAGGTTCGCGGAGTACGCGCAGGTGGGCGCGGCGGGTTCCTTCCGCGGCAGCCGGCGGCTCAATCTGCGGGTGGCTGTGCCGCGCGGCGGTCTCCGGAGCTGCCGAGGCGGCCTCCCTGACAGCATTCGCCAAGGCAAGCAAGTCATCGGGGCCAGGCTCAGGCCTAGTAGTCGGCATCGCCAAACGCAGGACCTCCCAGCCACGAGGAACCGTGAGGCTGCCGGCGTGCTGGGAGCAAAGGTCATAGGCATGCGGCTCGGCGTAGGTGGCCAGCGGGCCCAAAACGGCCGTGGAGTCTGCGTACACGTACGTCAAAGTGGCCACCGCAGACTGGCGGCAGGCCGATCTTGAACACTGACGGATAGCACCCACAACACCCCAGATTAGCGCTTATGGAGACCTACCTTGTGCATTGGGGCCGTGACCCGCACAAGAATTTCCCCCGGGACGGCACTCTTGCCGTTCCGGCCTGATGATGTCGCGTTGCCGGTCCCTCCGGACTAAAGTCGATACATGCAGTCACAGCCACACGTTCCCGGATTCACCCCCCGGTGGACTGAAGCAGAGGGGACTGACGCCAGTGGCGATCAGGCGGAGCAAAGCGCTGGCCCGGGCCGCAGTTTCCGGAGGCGCAGGCGAAACCGCCATGGCCGGGGACTGCGCGGTGAGTTGATGCTCCCGAACCTTCCCGGTTTCCGTTCGCGCTCCGAGCGCTTTGATGACATGGTGCTGGACTCAGCGGAACGGCTCCAGGACATGTGGGGAAAGCAACTCGACGGCGTACTCTTCGCCGTCGACGAGATCCCACCTGACTTGGAGGTGCTGGTCGCAAAAGGCGGCCCCGCACCCATGGGGTCCTACACGCCCGGAGGCCGCGGCCAAGCACCCATGATCACCGTGTACCGGCGGGTTGTGGAGCAGGGCTCAACCAATCGCGAGGAACTCCAAGACCTAGTGCATGACGTGGTGGTGGAGTACACGGCAGAAATGCTCGGCGTCCCGCCGGAGACGCTTGACCCTGTCTACCGCCGTCGTTATCAGTAACCGACTGAAACCGGCACCTTCTGCAGTCCAGCGGCTGCGTCCGGGATGGCGACCACCGAAACATCATTTCGGCCGTCCTTACCAAGGAGCAGCGCGCCATAGACCGGATCGCCCGAGGCTGAAACGACGTATCCCGCCACGGCAGACGCTCCGGACTTTGCCGGCAGATCGATCGAGGACGTCGTCCCTCCGGACATGTCCACGGATACGGCTTTGCCGATCTTCCCATCCGTTGTCACCGGAGCGTAGCTGACCCTTCCACGACCTACCGGAACGCCGAAGGTCAACGATGCGTTGCCGTCCCGAGGAACCGCCACGAGATGCTGGCTGCCGAGCCGTGCGGAGGCCGGCGACCAAGCGAAGTCGCTTGGATCATTCACTGTTCCGCCGCGTGTCACCCGGGCCGAGGCAGTAAAAGCCACATCCGAGGTGGCGCCCACCGAATACGTCCCGGCCGGCAGTCCGTCCAGGTTCAGTGTCGCTACGGTGCCGCCCTTCACCGTCACTACTCCCCCGTTCGGAATCTGACGCTCGCCGTTGGCGCCGTAGACGTGAACCTGGATGACCGCGTCAGCGGATCCGGGAACGGCCAGCTGCAATGCGGGGAGGGCATCCGCGAAGTCGGATTTGCCGCCGAGCGCCTTGATCGCCGCGGTGTCCTGGATATTGACCGCGGACATCACTTGGAGGTTGGAGGGCGCAGCGCCTGGGGACAAGTACTCGACGCCGCCGGGAACCAACCCCCGCAGCACGCTCTGTTGAATGGTTCCGGCAACCGGGCCGCCGGTACTGAGGAGATGGACGGCAAGCTGGGCTTGTCCAGGGGCCAGTCCCCCGAGATTGATGGATCGGGTTGTTCCCGGGGCCACCAACAGGCCGCGAGCATCTGCAGCCTGAATCGGCCCTTGGCTCCCGAACAGATCAAGGTTCACCGTGGCCGGGGTTGTGGAGGCATTGCTGATATTCAGCACAGCGGTGCGGCCAACTGACGTGCTCGCTCCAAGGATCCAGGCATCGTTGCCGGGCTGCTGGCACTGCGCTGAGGCAAGCCCGCGCAGATCGCCGTCCGTGGCGGAGTACGTAACGTTTGCAGCCATGGATGCCTGCTCATTGCCGATGGGATCGGCACCCACAACGGTTGCGGACGTCACCGGACTGATGGAGGCCATAGCTGCCGCCAAGACCGGAGGGCCGGTTGTCGGCGTCGGACTGGCCGTGGGTGCCTTAGCGATCTCAGCCACCGCACCGCCGGACAGCGCGGTCACTTTACTTCCGGGAATGACGCCGGCCGCATTGCTCAGCACCACGGCATTGAGCGCGCTGGTTGCTGTGGTCGATACGGGGCTGAACGCGGCATCGGTGTCGGCGAGGCTCCCATTGAGCAGCCGCGCCGGTTCCGGGCAAACTCCGAGCGCTTGGCCTGCCGGGACATCCGCTTGCGGTATGTTCAGCGACTTACCACCGGACGGCCCGGGCAGCACCGACGCTGCAGCAACCGCGGCTCCGCCTGCAGCAAGGATCACGACGCCGGAGAGCACCCCAACGATCACGCCCTTGCGGGATGTACGGGATCTTTTCTTGGGCGGGCCTGAGTCTTTCGCGCGGATTGAACCGCTTGACTCCCTTTTGCCCGGCACCTTGGCGCTGGTGGATTTGGCGCTGGTGGATTTGGCGCTGGTGGCCTTGGCGCTGTCAACCTTGGCGCCCTGCACGTCACCGGCGTCGTTGACGCCGTTCAGCTCGTCAGACATTGCTGTACTCCTTACGGAGGGAAACTTCATCCCTCGACATGCCGGTCCGCGTGCGTCGAGCGGGCACTGGGACGGCAAGCAACACGGTCAGTCCGATCACGGCGACTTGGAGGATGCCCAACCACAACGCCCACGGGTTGGTGTAGCGGACCTCGAGGTGTCCACCGCCAGCGGGGAGTTCAAATGCTTGTGACCATCCCGAGGTGGTGGCCTTCAGCTGGTGACCGTCAATCGAGGCACTCCAGCCGGGATCTGACCTCTCAGCCAAAACCACCATGCGGCCGGCGTCGCCGGCAGGCACTGGAGCGTTGACGGCAACATCCTCGGACGGGAGGTAGCCCGCAGTTGCGCCTTTTGAGTCCACGATGCGGGCCCGGTGGGCTGTATCGGCCGCCGTGGAAGCGGCCTGGTCCCGTGAGACAACACGCCACAGCCAACCGGCGTCGGTCTGGCCTACGGCGACGAGCCCTGGTACCGCGTCGATCCTGCTGGCGGTCAACTGCGCGGCATTGTCGGCGGCCTTGAGCACCACAAAGCCAACGCCGAGCTGCTCAAGATCGGCTCGGGGGTCCACGCCCGTACTTGCAACGATGGTGGCCACGGCCCTGCGCAAGGAAGTGGTGGCGGGATCGTCCGCAGCAGCTTCCTCCCGCCCCGGAGGGCCGATGATCGTGCGGGCTGATGCAATGGTGGAGAGGCTATCCATCGTGGTGCCTTCACCCCTCATCAGCGACGACGTGAAGGTGCCCTGTTCGCCGCTGGTGATGACCAAGCTACGGGCCTTCTCGGGTCCGTGGCCAAGGTCGACGGCGGTGGCCGGCAACGTGGCGTGGTCCACGGGCCACACTTGGCGGGCAACACCGAGAGATGCACCGGTAGCGGGGACGGCCCCGGAGCCAGGAGACGGCATCAACACATTCTGGGCAGCCCAAGCAGTCATGGATGCCAAGGGCCCGGCAACCATGAGTGCCACTATCAAGCCCGAAGCCACACGGCGTATGGCCGGCTTCCGCCCGGATCTGGTGGTGCTGGCTCCACCGGTTGCGAAGAGTTTTTCGGCACCCAGCAACGCCGCGCACAGCAGTAGAACGCCGGCCGCAGAGATAGCCGGGCCTGTGAAGGGGCCCACCATCACTGAATTGTTCATCCCGGTCGCCAGGTGGCCTACCAGCCAGCTGCTCGCCAGCGTGGCCAAGGCTGCCAACCAGAACACGCGGACAAGCGCGGTGCGCCGGCCCGGGAGGAAAAGGGCGATGACAGCCAGGAGCAACACCGGCACGCCAATGAGGCAGGCCAACACCAAGGCCCAGGGGAAAGAACCGTGCCCGAAGACGGACAGGCCCGTCAGGCCGCCGTCGACGTCAAACGCCAAAGGTTGGCCAAGGAGCTGCTGCCACAAGGGCGCAGCGTTGAAAGCGAGAGGCAGGCCGGGATCGGCCAGCAAAGCCCGGGGCCGGTCGAGGACGGAGATCGCGTAAGGCAGGAACAAGACAATGGTGGGAAGGAGGGACCACCACAGGGTCTTACCCCGCTGGCCCAATATCACCGCACCAAGCACCACGGAAACCACGATGGGCGCTATGAGGGAGGGCGCTGACGCCGTGACCACTGCCATGGCGAGCCCGGCCGCCGCAGCAGCAGTCCAGGACGGTACTCCGTTGATTCCCGGTTTCTTGACCCGGACTGTCCGCTGGCCCAGCTGGCGCTGGCCCGGGGAGCGCCGCTGATCAATCGCGGCACCGCAGGCCCGCAGCAGTGCCAGCAGCAGCAGCGGCATCAACAGGTGGGCAAGCAGCGCACCCACACGGCCCTCATTGACCGCCACTAGGAGTGAGGGGGCTCCGGACCAGGCCAAGGCCGCAATAACCCGGAAGCGCCGCAACCTGGTGAGGGCACCCGCGGCGAACCACGCGGCCACAGCCGAAAGAGGAAGCGCAAGCACAAAGAGCCACACCATGGCTCCATTCCCGGCCCCGCCGCCGGCCAAAGACAGGAGCCACAGGACGTAACCAAACGGATCCCCGTGGCCAGGCAATCCGGCTCCCAGTGAAATCCACCATGCGGAGGCGTTGGCCCAAACAGATCCGGCGGCGGAGGACAGCGGGAGCAATGCCCCGCCCGCCACGGAACCGGATCCAACAAGCCCCAGGAGGCCCACGAGCGCGGCGGCCAGGGCAACTAACGCGGCAGCTACTGCGCCCGTTCCCACCCATCCGCGCTCGTTGGTTGCGAGGGCAGCGAAGTCGTCAGCGGCGTCGCCGCTGGGCTCCGGCGCCAAGAGGTCCGAAACAAGCGAGTCATCCGCGGGCCGGATGGCTTCGAGCAGGGATCGCCTGTTGGCACGGACTTCACGGGTTGGTTTCTGCAACTTCCGGACAAGGGACCGTGGCACCCGCCGCGTTTTTGCGGCGACACGACGGGCGCGGAGTACAGCTGCCGGCCGCATCAAAGCTGCGACTGTAGCGGTTAACTGCGAGAAGCCATAGCCCGGTTCCTTGACCAGGATGCTCAGCAGGAGTCGGATCATTGCGCCTAATAGGGCGCCCAAGGCCTGGAAGGGGACGTTCCACCAGGCCGCGTGCTTAAGCCGCATGTGGATTTGGGCTTTCCGCGCGGCGGAGGAAGTGCCCAAGCCGTTAGGCCGGTGCTCCACATGGAACATATGGGCGCTGGGGACCACAATCACGCGGTTTCCGGCCAGCCAGTTCCGCCAGCCAAAGTCGACGTCGTCGCCACTTCCGGGCAGTGCGGGGTCAAAGCCCCGGAACTGTTCCCACACGTCCCTGCGGACCAGCATTCCGGCGGAGTTAACGGCAAAGGTGTCCGTGCGGTTATCGTGCTGGCCTTGGTCGACTTCATCGGCGTCGATCAGCGTGAGGCGCTCAGCCCAGCGGCTCGTGGACAAGCCCACGTCCACCAAATGCCGTTCGTTGTCCCAACCCAGCTGCTTGCAGCCTGCGACGGTAACCGACGGCGCGCGCTCCACGGCATGCAGCAGCTCAGCCAAGGCGTCCGCCCCCGGTGCTGCGTCGTCGTGCAGCAACCACACCCAGTGGACGACGCCGGTTGGTTGGCCGACGCTGTCCGGGGCCGGGGCGAGGTCCTGAAGTCCGGCCATCACAGCGGCGCCGAATCCGGACTTCGCCGGAGGGTGGAACGACGTGACGTTGCCCGGGCCCAGGGCATCGCGGAGCAACGCCAGCGAGTTGTCCGAGGATCCTGCGTCAACGCCAATGGCGGCATCCGGCGAACGTGTTTGGTTCGACAGTGCCGCCAGTGTCCTGGGGAGATAGTTGCCGCCGTCGTGGGAAACCACGACGGCGGTAACGTGAACTTCCTTGAGAATCAGACCGCTCGCTTCCTAAGCCGACGACGCTCCCGCTCAGAGAGGCCGCCCCAAATACCAAACCGCTCGTCATTGGTGAGCGCGTACTCCAAACACTGGGAACGGACGTTGCACGCCCCGCAGACTTTCTTGGCATCCCTCGTGGAGCCACCTTTTTCAGGGAAGAAGGCCTCCGGGTCGGTCTGTGCACACAGTGCGTCGGTTTGCCAGCCCAATTCACCTTCGTCATCGAAGTCGCCTTGACCGGGAAGCCCGATCCACACAGCTTGTGAGGGGGTTTCGGTGGGACGGCGCACCTCCATGGGAGGATCGTCCACGTCATCATCGGGACCTGCAGGCAGGTCTCCGATCAACGCCTCATGTTCAGCCAAGAGGGCAGTTGCCTGGTCCTCGAGTGACTGCTGCACGTTCTGGTTGTAACGGCTTGCCGCTTCCGGATCTGCCGGGTCCACGTACCAATCCCCCGGTACTTCCCGCGAACGGTACTTCACCGACGCATGTCCTGCGACGACTGCATCTTCCTGGATACGCAACGCTTGCCCCATGGCGTCCCTCCTGATTTTGCAGCTGCTGCGTGGATGGATTCCGATTCCCGGCAGTGACCCGGTCCTCTGTGCAGCGGCGTTGATTACTAATTACACGCGTGTAACTAGCGGCAGTCAAGCCGCGCCGGGATAATAATCAAGATTCCGGACAAACGTGGGATGCGCCACGCCCGAGTTTTTGAGCGCCGCCGCCCCTGATGCTCGCGGGAAATGGAAGGCTTGCATCAGATCCCATGAACTTCCGTTGAATTATCGGGAAATTTGTTCGTCGACGCCGCAGCCCGCCTCTGCGTCGAAAGAGAAGGTGTGGGGTAAATCACAGTACCCCTAAGGAGACTGACTTTCCCGATTCGGGGTCTCGCTGCAGAATGCGCCGGGCGCACGGCATGTCCTGCAGCTCAGCATCGAATCGGAGCGTGAAGGGTGAAGTGGAGCGTGGCAAGATGGGCGCATGAGTATCCCGGCAGTTGACCTGATGACAACCCTGAGGTCGGGCCAGTCCACCTCCCCGAGGCTCACCTGGTACGGCCCTGAGTCCGAACGCGTTGAGCTTTCCGGCCGCGTCCTGGACAACTGGGTAGCAAAAACCAGCAACCTCCTGCAGGACGAGCTGGATGCCGAACCGGGGATGGCCCTTCGTCTCGACGTCGCGGCGCACTGGAAGTCTTTCGTGTGGGCTTTGGCGGCATGGCAAGTAGGGATGGAAGTCGTCATGGACGGGACTTCCGCGGATATCCTCGTCACCGACATGCCCGACGACGCCGGGGCCGGCTTTGATGCGGTAGTGGCCGTACCCCTTGCCGCCCTGGCAATGCGCTGGCCCGGAAACCTGCCGGCCGGCGTCATCGATTACGCGGCGGAGGTCCGCTCGCATGGTGACGTGTTCATGGCGCACAACGAGCCGACGCCCGACCTGCCGGCAGTGCGCGGAACGGCAAGCCACTTACACAACGGCCTACTGACGGACTTCGCCACCGTGGACGAACCCGGAGTGCGGCTCCTGGTCCGGGCCTCCGAGGGCTTGGAATCAGGGCTCGCAGCGTCCCTTGGGGCATGGACTGTGAATGGTTCGGTCGTGCTCGTCCACCCGGGGACGGATGTCACAGACCACCTGATTGCGAACGAGCGCGTCACCCGCTCCTGACCAGCCGCTCCTGACCAGCCGCTCCTGACCCTGGGGCCTGCGGTCCTTAGCGTTTCTCGACGGAGGGCACTTCACCCGTGGCGGGGTTGCCCGTTTTGTGGTGCAGGTCGATGAGTTCGTGGTCCTTGGAGAACTCGGGCTCGGAATCCAACTCCTCGTTGAACACCCAGAAGCGGTAGGCGAAGAAGCGGAAAATGGTGCCCAGGATGAGGCCCACTACGCTTCCTGCGATGAAGAGCGAAGGCTTGTCGTTCAAGTTCAGGATGTACTTGGCAACCCACACGCAGCCGGAGGCAATGAACAAACCGACAAGGTTCATGACGGCGAACAACACCGCCTCACGCATCACGTTGGCTTGCTTGCGGTGGCGGAAGGTCCAGAACCGGTTGGCCACCCAGGAGAACACACTTGCCACGATCGTCGCAATGGCCTTGGCCCATACTTCGCTGCCGTGCATCGGACCGGAAAAGAGCCAGATGTAGATGGCCGAGTCAATGACAAAAGCAACACCGCCAACGGCGCCGAACTTCGCGACTTCGCGCCAAAAAAGCGAAGCCAGTCCGCGGATGCGATCTGCAAGTGTGGTGATCATGACCCTCCATGGCCGTTGAAAAGTGGGCCGATGGGCCACACCCATTTTAGCGCCCATTTCCAAGAGCTACCCGGGAGTGGACTGTGAGAAGCCCGATACGGGGCGGTCCCGGGCGGATAAACGGTGTCACCGGGGCGGCAGAATCAGGGATCCTGCCGCGCGTTCGGTAGGCTGAACCTTGTGACTTTTCCAGTAATTGGCGTAGTTGGCGGCGGCCAGCTCGCACGAATGATGGCTCCCCCCGCTACCGCATTGGGCTTCGAACTCCGGGTATTGGCTGAGGGCGAGGACGTTTCAGCGGTCGCGGCCGTGGCCACTGCCCCTGTTGGTGACTACAAAAACCTTGATGCGCTCCTCGAGTTCTCCAAGGGGGTGGATGTTCTCACGTTCGACCACGAACACGTCCCCACCGAGCACCTGCGTGCCCTCATCGAAGCAGGGGTGAACGTTCAGCCCGGCCCTGATGCTTTGGTTAACGCGCAGGACAAGCTGGTCATGCGGGCGGCCATAGATCGCCTGGGGTTGCCCAACCCGGAGTGGTCCGCGGTCCACACCGTTGATGAGCTGGTGGAGTTCGGCAACAGGATCGGCTGGCCCGTGGTTCTGAAGACACCCCGAGGCGGATACGACGGCAAGGGTGTCAGGATCATCGACAACGCCGACGACGCCGCGGACAGCGCCGCCTGGTTCGACGCCATGAGCCCCCTGCTGGCCGAAGCCAAAGTGGATTTCAGCCGCGAGCTCTCAGCCCTCGTTGCCCGCACTCCCGGTGGAGAGTCCCGAGCGTGGCCCGTGGTTCACACTATCCAGGTTGACGGGGTCTGCGATGAAGTCATTGCACCGGCCCAAAACATCCCGGTTGAAGTGGCTGCCGCGGCCGAAGAGGCGGCCTTGCGCATCGCAAACGACCTCGGTGTCACTGGCGTCATGGCCGCGGAGTTGTTCGAGACGCCGGGCGTCGGGGCAGGCTTCCTCATCAACGAGTTGGCCATGCGTCCGCACAATACCGGGCACTGGACCCAGGACGGTTCCGTCACCAGCCAGTTCGAACAGCACCTCCGTGCGGTCCTGGACCTCCCCCTCGGCGCAACGGATGCCTTGGCTCCGGTGACCGTCATGAAGAACTTCCTCGGTGGCGACAACCAGGACCTGTTCGGAGCTTTCCCCATGGCCCTGGCGTTTGAGCCTGCGGCCAAGGTCCACTGCTACGGCAAGTCGGTCCGCCCTGGCCGCAAGATCGGGCACGTCAACTTGGTGGGCACTTCGGTCGCCGACGTCGATTCCGTCCGGGAACGCGCCACCGCAGTGGCCAACATTATCCGCAACGGCCATATGCCGGCCCAAGCGTCCCCTGAGGAGACATTGTGACATCTGATCAGACAGCACCTCTCGTCGGCTTGGTGATGGGATCGGACTCGGACTGGCCCGTCATGGAAGCGGCAGCCGAAGCCCTTGCGGAATTCGGCATCCCTTTCGAAGCGGACGTGGTCTCAGCCCACCGCATGCCAACGGAGATGATCCGGTACGGCCAGACGGCCCACGAACGTGGGCTGCGGGTGATCATTGCCGGCGCCGGTGGCGCCGCGCACCTCCCCGGAATGCTGGCGTCAGTGACTCCCCTTCCCGTCATCGGTGTTCCCGTGCCTCTGAAGACTTTGGACGGCATGGATTCCTTGTTGTCCATTGTTCAGATGCCCGCGGGTGTTCCGGTGGCTACCGTTTCCATCGGCGGCGCGCGGAACGCCGGACTCCTTGCCGTCCGTATGCTGGCCTCCGGCACGGACGAGCTCGCGGAGAAACTCCGCACTGACCTGCTCGCCTTCGCGCAGGAACTCAATGACGTGGCAACGAAGAAGGGTGGAAACCTGCGCCAAAAAGTCGCGGAGGTCTTCTCCCCCGCCAACGGATCTGCGCGGAGTTCCGCCTAGGAAGGCAGAGGATGACTACGGTGCACAAGACCTCGGATCGGTCTGCCCCCAAGCTGACTGATCCGCTTCGCTTTCCTTCCGGGGCTAGCGCCCCGGTTCGGACAAAGCGGGCCTTCGTGCTGGTCCTCCTCACACTCTTCATACCCGGAAGCGCGCAGATAGTCGCCGGTAACCGCCAGCTCGGCCGGCTGGCACTGCGCGTCACTCTGGCGGTTTGGGCTGTGGCCGTACTTACGATCTTCCTGGCTTTGGTGGATCGATCCACGGTGCTCAGCATTGTTACGCACCCGCTCGCCTCCCTTGTGGTCATCGTGGTCTTGGTGGCGTTGGCCGTGGGCTGGGGTGTGCTGTTCCTGAACACTTTGCGCATCATCAGGCCCACCCTGCTCGCGCCGGGCATGCGGCCCATCGTCGCCGTCGTCGTAGTGTGCGCAACGGTCCTTGCCAGCGGGTCGCTGGGGTACATGGCGTACGTCCTGAACGTAAGCCGCAACGCAATTGGCAGCATTTTCGACGCCGGTCCGGCAATGGCTCCGGTGAATGGGCGCTACAACTTCCTCATGATGGGTGGTGATGCAGGAAGTGATCGAACCGGTCGGCGGCCTGACAGCCTGTCCGTCATCAGCGTCGACGCGAAAACTGGCGCCAGCGCCATCATCTCAGTACCGCGCAACCTCCAGAACGCCCAGTTCAGCGAGCAATCGCCCATGCGCAAGATCTACCCTGACGGCTACAACTGCGGTGACGAATGCCTTATCAACGCTGTCAACACCGAGGTCACCAACAAATACCAAGACCTCTACCCCGGAGTTGCTGATCCGGGCGCCCAAGCCACCCTCGAAGCTGTGTCGGGCACCTTGGACATCAGCGTGCAAGCATACGTATTGGTGGACATGGACGGTTTCGCCAAACTCATCGATGCCATGGGCGGAATCCGCATCAAAGCCGGCGGCTGGGTTCCCATCAGCGGCCCCACCATTGACGAGGCCAACGGGATCCACGGAATGCCTGACGGCTGGATCGCCGCCGGGGACCAGCACCTCAACGGGTTCCAGGCCCTCTGGTACGGGCGTTCCCGCGAATTCGTTGACGACTACGCCCGCATTTCCCGGCAGCAGTGCGTCCAGCAAGCCATGCTCAAGCAGCTGGACCCTGCCACGTTGCTGACCAAATTCGAGGACATAGCCAACGCGGGTACCAAGGTGGTTGAGTCCAACATTTCTTCCGGCCAGCTCGGAAGCTTCGTGGACCTGGCATTGAAATCGAAGAACCAGGCGGTGAAGCGCATGACCATCGGCCCTCCCGACTTCGATGCCGCCTTCTCGACGACGCCGGACTTCGACGTGATTCACTCCAAGGTCCACGACCTGCTGGGCTCCGCAGGCGCCGCCCCTCAGGCCGCAGCCAACCCTCAGACCGGTGACGCCGTCACTGCGTCTGTTGCGTCTCCTGTGTCTGTTGCGTCTCCCCAGACGCTACGGGTCGCACTGTCAAACGCTCCGGCAAACACTCCGGCAAATGCGCACAAGCAGGCAGCGCCCAAGCAAGTGGCATCGGATTTCACCCCGGTGACCACCACGCCCGATGGGACGCCCATTACGGTGGAGCTGCTCAACGGACTCAAAGCCCAAGGCGACGAGCAGGGCATCCGAAACCTCGTGGCCACCAACGGACAATGCGCCCCGCTGTAGCGGTTAAGTCCCTCTTTCCCGCCGTTCACCGCAAACGATAAGGACCCTCTGTCGTGTATCAGATCGAAAATGTTTTGCGCCCCTACGCATGGGGTTCGACGACGGCGATCGCCGGGTTGCTGGGTCGGCCGGCCTCGGGTAATCCGGAGGCCGAATTGTGGATCGGAGCACACCCTGACTCCCCCTCCACAGCCATCCACCCGAACGGTGTCACACAACCGCTCGACGCTCTCATCGCCTCGGACCCCGTACATTTCCTTGGGCCCGAAAGCCTGGCGGAGTTCGGCCCACGCCTGCCCTTCCTGACCAAGCTCCTGGCCGCCGAACAGCCGCTGTCCTTGCAAGTCCACCCGAGCCTTGAGCAGGCCAGGGAAGGTTTCGCACGGGAGAACGCAGAGGGCATTGCTGCCGACGCCGCCCACCGCAATTACCGCGATGACAACCACAAGCCGGAGATGATCTTCGCGCTGACCCCTTTCGAGGCGTTGTGTGGCTTCCGGCCGCCAGCCGAATCCAAGGCCACATTTGAGCACTTGGCACAGGTCCTTGATTCCGCCGCCGCAACAGTTCCGGACATCCTCACCGAGGTCATTGCCGATCTTGGCCAGCCGGACGAGTCGGCAGCCTTGAGGGCCGCGTTCCAGCGGCTGCTCCAAGCAGGTCCCAACGCCGCCCAGCCCATCCAGGAGATCGTTGCAATCCTCTCCTCCGGGGCACCGCAGGAACCGCACGCGGATACGTTGACGGCAATGCTGAAGATCAACCAAGCGTTTCCCGGTGACCCCGGCGTCCTTGTCTCACTGCTCCTGAACCACGTCAGCCTGCAACCCGGCGAGGTGGTCTACCTGCCGGCCGGGAACGTCCACGCCTACCTCCGTGGCTTGGGCGTGGAGGTCATGGCCTCCTCTGACAATGTGCTGCGCGGCGGGCTCACGCCGAAACACGTTGACGTTCCGGAACTCCTCAAGACAGTCCGCTTCGAGGCCCTCGGCGTACCGCGCGTGGACGTCAGCGGGACCGAATTCGGGCAGGAACTGTACCGTCCGCCCTTCAAGGAATTCCAGCTCCAGCGCATCGAACTGGAGCCAGGCGCAGTGCCGGTGCCGTTGGCACAAAACGGGCCGGCCGTCGTCGTGGTTGTTGCCGGCTCCATGGTCCTCGATTCGCCCAAGAGCGATCTCAGGCTGGAACGCGGCGCCGCCGCGTTCATCCCGGACATCGAGGCTCCCGTCAATGTCCACCCGGTGCAGGGCGCGACCGAGACCAGCATCGCCTTCGCCGTGACCACAGGTTTGGGGAACTGACCATGGAATTTTTCCTGCAAACGCCTGCGTGGGCCGCCGTCCAGCGTTCACTGGGCCGCCGTGTCCACGAGCAATCAGGCCCTGGCTGGAGTTTCCTCGCCATTGAAGAGAAGAATCCCGCGGGCAAGGTCATCTATGCACCCTACGGTCCCGTTGCCGAGTCTTTGGAGGCTTTCGACGCCGCCACCGCCGCCTTGGTCCGGTTGGCGAAAGCCGAGCACGCCGTCTTTATCCGCATGGAGCCTGTCCAAGCCGGCTTTACGGCGGCCGACGCCGGGCCGATCCTGCGCGGGCGTGGCATGCGGCCCGCGCCGGTCAACCAGCAACCCGAGCTCAGCTGGATCGTGGACCTGGAAGGTGACTTCAAGGATGTCCTGGCCGGGATGAAGCCAACCAACCGGAACCTCTACAGGAACATCCACAAAAAGGGTGTTACCTTCCGGGCGTCCCAAGACCCGGCCGAGATCTCAGTGCTCCTGCACTTCCTGCACCTGACGGCTGCCCGCAACGGCTTCAAGCCCCAAAGCGATGAGTACCTCACCCAAGTGGCAGCTTCGTTGCTGCCGGCCGGGGCTGGGACGCTTTTCATCGCCGAGTTGGAAGGCAAACCTATTGCCGCTGCGTTTGCCTACGATTCCGCTGACACCAGGGTTTACGCCCATGCGGCGCTGGATGACACCCATCGGAAGCTCAGCGCCGGAATCCCGCTCCTGGTCACCCTGATGGCCGACGCCAAGGAGAAGGGCCTCAAGCACGTGGATCTTTGGGGCGTGGCGCCGGAAGACCAGCCGGACCACAAATGGGCGGGCTTCACTGCTTTCAAGAAGTCCTTCGGCGGCCGCGAAGTCTCCTACCCGGGCACCTGGGACCTTCCAGTGAACAAACTCCGCTACGGCGCCTACCAACTTGCAAGAGCCCTCCGGGACAAGCTCCGCCGCTGATTCCCCTCCCCTCCCCAAAATCGCACCAAGCCGTAACCGCCCTGACACGGAGAAGGACGGCGTGTATCGCGACAGCGGCATCAAATCGACGAGGAACGAGGAGATAGCCGCCGAGCGATGCCCGCCGTCCTTCTGTAGCAGGGAAGGATTACGCCTTGCGTGCGTACGTCTCCCACTTGGACGCGTGGTGCTCGGCGTCGACGAAGCGCACGGTGCCGGACTTCGAACGCATCACGATCGACTGCGTCAGGACACGGTCCTTCTGGTAGCGCACGCCACGCAGGAGGTCGCCGTCGGTAATGCCGGTCGCCGCGAAGTAGCAGTTGTCGGAGGTGACGAGGTCGTTGGTGGAGAGGACCCTGTCGAGGTCGTGTCCGGCGTCGATCGCTTTTTGCTTTTCATCGTCGGAGGTCGGCCACAGGCGGCCCTGGATCACGCCGCCCAGGGACTTGATGGCGCACGCCGTCACGATGCCCTCCGGGGTGCCGCCGATGCCCATCAAAGCGTCGACGCCGGTGCCTGAACGGGCTGCAGCAATGGCGCCGGCAACGTCGCCGTCCATGATGAACTTGGTGCGCGCACCTGCTTCGCGGATTTCCTCTACAAGCGGGCGGTGGCGATCACGATCGAGGATCATGACATTGAGCTGGTTGACCTTGACGCCCTTGGCTTTGGCGATCAAGTGCAGGTTCTGCTTGACCGGAAGCCGAAGGTCCACCATGTCGGCGGCCTCGGGACCGGTGACCAGCTTTTCCATGTAGAACACAGCTGAAGGATCAAACATGGAGCCGCGCTCAGCGACCGCCAGGACCGCGAGGGCGTTGTTGATGCCCAGTGCGGTCAGGCGGGTTCCGTCAATGGGATCGACGGCGACGTCGCACTCGGGACCGGTGCCGTCACCAACCTGCTCGCCGTTGAACAGCATGGGGGCTTCATCTTTTTCGCCTTCACCGATGACCACGACGCCATTGAAGTGGACGGTCTGAAGGAATGAACGCATGGCATCGACGGCGGCGCCGTCTGCCTTGTTCTTATCGCCGAAACCTACCCAGTGCCCACCGGCAATGGCTGCGGCTTCGGTAACGCGGACGAGTTCCAGCGCAAGGTTGCGGTCGGGTTCGTCGATGCCGACGGCAAGCGACGGCGAAATCGTGGAATACTGCTGGGTCATTGGCGCAGGAGACACATGAACCTCTTCTTCGAGTGACGATGCAGGGACCGGACATGGTTGCTCGTAGCAACCCGGGGGTCCTCTACCAACGATCATAGTCGCCGCCTGCCTTGCCGGTCATTGGATGACCACGAGCTGGGCCGTGGGTCCGGACAGGCGCGGTTGTGTGTTCCGGTCCGCGATAAGGGATCATGGAAGGGTGAACGAAACGCAGGACAAGTCCGTGGCAGGGAGTGAACCGCCCGTCGCCGGTAATGGCCAGGGCAACACCCCGGAGGCCCCCTACAAGCCCGTGATTGCAGCAAAGGCAGCCAAGCGGGCCAACGCCTCCGTCATCGGCATGATCATTGCCCTGCTGCTGTGCGTGCTCGCTTTCCTCCCTGTGGTGTTGATGAACCCGGCACCCAGAGGTGACAACTTCCGGCCCCCTGTAGATGTCGCAGTCATTGCCCATGACGCCGCAGATGTGGCCGGATTCACACCGGTAACGCCGAACACCGGCGACACATTCAAGCCGAACTACGCTCGCTGGGACTCCGGCAGCGGCACCGGTGTGCCCACCTGGGAGATCGGCTTCGTGACTCCGAAGACGGCCTTCATCGGCCTGACGCAAACCAACCAGGCCAACCCGACTTGGGTATTGCAGCAGGCCGGAAACCTTCCAGTCACAGGGACACGGAACGCCGGCGGCCAGGACTGGGTACTACGGGACTCGGGCAAAGGTACGCGCAGCATGGTCCTGGATTATCGCGGCACCACGCTGATCTTGAACGGCACGGCAAGCCTTGATGAATTCGCAACGCTCGCCGCCGCCGTCGTTAAGTCCGCGGACCAAGCGCCGATCGCCTCCCCCCGGCCGTCGCCCACGGCGTCAGCCAAATAAGGCGCAACAGTTTCACTCTCTGCCGGGGCGGCGCCGTAAAGTAAGGCTCATGCCTACTAATCTGACCCCAGCCCTGGCGTGGCGCCGTCTCCGTGAGGGCAACGAACGTTTTGTTTCCGGTGAATCCCTGCACCCCAACCAGAATTCCTCCCATCGAACCTCGTTGGTGGAGGGCCAGAATCCATTCGCCGTCATCTTCGGCTGCTCGGACTCCCGCCTCGCCGCCGAGATCATTTTCGATCTCGGCCTTGGTGACGCCTTCGTCGTTCGCACGGCCGGCCAAGTGATAGACGATGCTGTCCTCGGCTCCCTCGAATACAGCATCAGCGAGCTCAGTGTGCCGCTGATCGTGATTCTCGGCCACGACAACTGTGGAGCCGTGACAGCCACCAAAGCCGCAGTCGAAACCGGCCAGATGCCCGGTGGCTTCATCCGGGACCTGGTGGAACGCATTACGCCCTCTGTACTGACCGCCCTTCGCAATGACCAAACGGAGGTCAATGACATGGTGGTGGAAAACGTCAAGCAGACGGCTGCCCGGTTGGCCGACAGTTCACGTGTGATTTCCGACGCCATCCAGGACGGACGCGTGGCCGTGGTGGGCCTGTCCTACAAGCTCCGTGAGGGCCGTGCAGACCTGGTTTCAGGGATCGGCGAGTTTTAGGAGGACGTGCTCCGGTCTCCGTGCCGGAGCACGTAGCACTCCTTTCGGGTTTTCAGTGAAGCGTCCAATCGCCATAAGCTAGCCCCATGACTTCCACCACTGAGTTCCGTATTGAACACGACACCATGGGCGAGGTTCGCGTGCCCGTGAATGCCCTGTACCGCGCCCAGACGCAGCGCGCCGTGGAGAACTTCCCGATCTCCGGCAAGACCCTTGAGCGCGCCCACATCGAGGCCCTTGCCCGGGTCAAGAAAGCTGCCGCGCTGGCCAACGCCGAGCTGGGGGTGCTCGACGGTGAGCTCGCCGAGGCGATCGCTGCAGCGGCCGATGAGGTCGCTGCCGGCAAGTACGACGGCGACTTTCCCATCGACGTCTTCCAGACCGGCTCCGGCACTTCCTCCAACATGAACACCAACGAGGTCATCGCCGAGCTCGCGTCACGCGCGCTCTCGGCGGCCGGGAGCGACAAAGTTGTCCACCCGAACGATCACGTGAACGCGTCCCAGTCCTCCAACGACGTTTTCCCGACGTCGGTCCACGTTGCCGCCACGTCGGCCTTGATCAACGACCTGATTCCGGCCTTGGAGCACCTCGCCGCGTCACTGGACCGTAAGGCTGAAGAGTTCAAGGACGTCGTCAAGTCCGGCCGCACCCACCTCATGGACGCGACTCCTGTCATGTTGGGCCAGGAGTTCGGTGGCTATGCCGCCCAGGTCCGCTACGGCATCGAGCGCATCAACGCTGCGCTCCCCCGCGTCGCTGAAGTTCCCCTCGGCGGCACGGCAGTTGGCACAGGCATCAACACCCCGGCAGGATTCCCGGAGCGCGTCATCGAGTTGCTGGCGGCCGATACCGGGCTCCCCCTGACCGAAGCACGCGACCACTTTGAGGCACAGGCCAACCGCGACGGCCTGATCGAAGGCTCCAGCCAGCTGCGCAACATCGCGATCTCCTTGATGAAGATCAACAATGACCTCCGCTGGATGGGCTCGGGCCCCAACACCGGCCTCGGCGAAATCGCCATCCCGGACCTGCAGCCCGGCTCGTCCATCATGCCCGGCAAGGTCAACCCGGTCATCTGCGAAGCATCCATCATGGTCTGCGCCCAGGTCATCGGCAACGACACCGCCATTGCCTGGTCCGGCACCAACGGTGCGTTCGAACTGAACGTCGGCATCCCCGTCATGGCCGCGAACCTGCTTGAATCCATCCGCCTGCTGGCCAACACCAGCCGCGTCATGGCTGACAAGATGATCGACGGCATCACCGCGAACGTGGAGCGCGCCCGCTTCCTGGCTGAGGCTTCGCCATCCATCGTGACGCCGTTGAACAAGTTCATCGGGTACGAGGCCGCGGCAAAGATCGCCAAGAAGGCCGTAGCGGAAGGTCTCACCGTCCGTGAGGCAGTGGTCTCCCTCGGTTACCTCGAGCGCGGCGAACTGACCGAGGAGCAGCTGGATAAGGCGCTGGATGTCACCACCATGACGCGCCCGGCACACAAGGCCTAGAAAGCGCCGCTGGTGCCGTAAGGTTCGTGCCGTAAAGCCGGACGACGGCCGCGGCACGGAACGTCCAAACGCGGGCGCCACGCAGGTTCAGTCTTGTGTCTGGTATGCCACGGGGCCTTCGGGCTCCGTGGCAAGCCTTATGGCTTCAAGGTTGCCGGCGCTCATGTCCGGAAGGTCGTTCAGCTCGAACCACCCCACGGCGAGGGACTCGTCGTCGTTCACCCGGGCGTCTCCGGAGACGTATCGGCAGCGGAACGTGATATCGAGGAAGTCGCACACGTCGCCGTTGGGGAAGGTTACCGGGCCAACCACCCCGATGGCGATGATCCGTTCGGTTTCCGCCACCACGGCCGTTTCCTCGAAGATCTCCCGCACCAAACCCGGCGCGGGGTGTTCGCCCGGCTCGAGCATGCCGGTGATAAGTGCCCAGTGCCCGTTGTCCGCACGCTGGCCAAGCAGCACCCTGCCGTCGTCGTCGAAAACGACGCCCCGCACGGCCGGCAGCCATAGCGGGTCGTGACCGATCTTTTCCCGCAGCTTGAGCACAAATTCCGGTGCACCCATGGTGTCAGTTTCCTTATGGCCGAAGTCCCGTCGCAGGGCAGGCCTGCCCTTGCAGACAGGCTATCCCTACGCCGGGAGCACCACCATGGCGAGGGCGGCTCCCGCGAGCATGAACGGGCCGAAAGGAATGGCTGAACGCAGGGTGCCACGCCGGGCGGCAAGTATCGCCAAGCTCCAGAGGCCACCGAGCAGGAAAGCAGCGAATGTAGCCGCCATCATGTGGTTCCACCCGAGGTAGCCCAAGTAGAGGCCCAGGACGCCGGCAAGCTTGACATCGCCAAAGCCCATGCCTGGTGGATGGATGACCCTGAGGACGAAGTAGAAGAGCCACAACGCTGCGCCCCCGGCCAAAATCCGAAGCCCGGGAACGCCGAACAACGCCACACCCAGTCTGCTCGTTCCGTCCGTACCGCCAAAGAATCCAACCACTGCGGCCGCGAGCAGGAGCGCTCCCGCCACGGCGTAAGCGGGGAACACGATGCGGTTGGGCAGCAGATGGCTCCGAACATCGATCACCGTGAGCCGGACAGCCATCACTACGAAGTACAGGCACGCGGCAGCCACGAGCCAGAAGCCCAGCGGGCTGGCATCCCAGAGGTCGGAGAGTCGTCGGATCACCTTTGGATGCTATCCCTATGTGCCTTCTTCGCCGAGTTCGACCCTAGGTAAACTGTGGATATGGGCCAATATGGTGCAGGCGGACCGGCTTTCGACTTATCCTCCACATTCCGAAACCTTTGCCGATCTTCGCCGTGGAGATGGACCACCCTCAGGTTCGAGTACCTTGAGCGGCCCGGAAACCAGGAGCGGCCCGGGAACGTCTCCATCATGGTGCGTGCTTGGCTCAGGAGGCCTGGAGCTCTCCGGCTCGAAACGCCCGATGGCCAGTTGCTTCACAGCACCACCGGCATCAACGACTCCCGGGATGATCTTTATGTCAGCGCCACCCGCCGCTCCTGGTTGCTTCCCGCGCACTTGGTGACACCCGTGTACGACGACGCCGGGCTGGTCCGGCGTCGTCCGGAGGCGGCCTATGGCGAGCCCTCCTTTGGGAACGGTAGGCTCGCGGCCGCGCTGGATCCCGTGGAACTCACCGGCAATGCACCCGTGCCCATCGAATTTCCGGACACCAACCGGGTCTTCCTGGAACAGCCCCGCGAGGTGGACCATGAAGGCCGTCCCGCACTCGAAACTGTGGTCACTCCCAGCCGGACGTACGTCCCATCGGACCCTGCGGAACCTTTGGTCCATCCCGGCCGGACCCTGATAAGGGTCGACGTCGGCACGGGAGTCTGCGTAGCCAGCGAGAGCTTGGACGGCGATTCCGCGGGCAAGGGGCACCGGCTGAACATCCTCGGCGTCGATGAATACATGTTGGATGACCTGTTCTTGGCCGAGTCCATGAACCTCACCGATGTCCGCCGCCACATCCCTTGGGACATCGGTCCGGCGGCTTGATCCCGGTAGCCTCATCCAGGAAGCGTGACCCGGCATTCCAGCACAGCGTGGGCAGGCGCATGACTCGCACGGGGCCGCGCCACGGGCTAGGCTACGGCGATGACCTCGCTGGCAGAACTCTGGCCCCCCTTCGGACTCACCCTGACGACGCCGAGGCTTAGCCTCCGCCCGATCCTTGACGAAGACATCCCTGCCGCCGTCGCTGCTGCCCGCTCGGGTGTCCACCAGCCCGGCAAAAGCCCCTTCAGTACCCCTTGGGCGGACCTTCCAAGCCACGAATTGGCACCCAACATGGCCCAGTGGTACTGGCGTTGCCGCGCGAACTTCACGCCTGCGTCCTGGACGCTACTTCTGGGCATCTGGCACCATGACGAATTCCTCGGTGTCCAGGACATCGCCGCGAACAACTTCGCATCCCTCAAAACCGTTGGCACGGGCTCCTGGCTCAAGCAGTCCGCGCAGGGACGCGGCTTCGGCAAGGAGATGCGTGCCGCCGTCGTGAGCTATGCCTTCGATTCCCTGAACGCTGAAGCGGCGGAATCTGAGGCAGCTGCATGGAACGAGCAGTCTTTGGGCGTTTCGGCGAGCCTCGGCTACAGGCCCAATGGCATCTTCCGCGACGATTGGGGCGGCAAAGTCCAAGAGGTGCAACGGGTTCGGCTGACCCCGGACACCTTCAACCGCCCGCAGTGGACCCTAAAAGTCCAAGGCCACGAAGAGCTGAAGAACTACCTGAAGCTCTGACCGCGGCATCGCGAAGGCCAGGCATCCGGCAGCGTGCGTCAAAGCGAGGAACGAGCTAGCACGCAGAGGATGCCTGGCCTTCGCCGGACCGCGGACGGCTGGCAGCGACGTTAGATTTCAGCCCCTTCGAGCAGCTCCGTCACCAGGGCCGCAATCGGCGACCGCTCGGAGCGGGTCAGTGTGATGTGGCCGAACAGCGGATGCCCCTTGAGAGTCTCGACGACGGCGGCAACGCCGTCGTGCCGTCCCACACGGAGGTTGTCGCGCTGTGCGACGTCGTGGGTGAGGACGATCTTGGAGTTCTGTCCAATACGGCTCATCACCGTCAACAGGACGTTCTTCTCAAGTGACTGGGCCTCATCGACAATCACGAAGGCATCGTGGAGTGACCGCCCGCGGATATGGGTCAGGGGAAGGACCTCAAGCATGCCCCGGTCCATGACTTCTTCAACGACCTCTTGGCTGACCAACGCACCCAGGGTGTCGAAAACGGCCTGCGCCCACGGGTTCATCTTTTCCGACTCGGACCCCGGGAGGTAGCCGAGTTCCTGGCCGCCCACGGCGTAGAGGGGCCGGAAGACCACTACCTTGCGGTGTTCGCGGCGCTCCAGCACGGCTTCAAGGCCGGCACACAGGGCCAGCGCGGACTTGCCGGTTCCAGCCCTGCCGCCAATGGAGACGATGCCCACCGACGGGTCCATGAGCAGGTCAATGGCGAGCCGTTGTTCTGCCGAGCGGCCATGGAGCCCAAACACATCCCGATCGCCCTTGACCAGGCGGACTTGCTTATCCGTCCCTACCCGTCCGAGGGCGGAGCCGCGGTTGGAGAGGAGGACGAGGCCAGTGTTGACCGGGAGCTCGGCCGCTGCGGGGATGAAGGCGGGTTCGTGGCCGTAAAGGGTGGTGATTTCTTCCTCGGTGGCCTCAACCTCGGCCATGCCTGTCCAGCCTGAGTCTTTGACAAGTTCGTTCCGGTACTCGTCGGCTTGCAATCCCATGGCGGAGGCCTTGACCCGCATAGGAAGATCCTTGGAAACCACCGTGACGTTGTGGCCTTCGTTGGCCAGGTTCTTGGCTACAGCCAAGATACGGCTGTCGTTATCTCCGCCGCGGAACCCTGCTGGCAGGACCTCCGGAGAGATGTGGTTCATTTCCACCCGGAGGAGTCCCCCGGCCGTTCCGATCGGTATGGCGTGGTCGAGTCCACCATGTTCGATCCTGAGATCGTCCAGGAGCCTGAGGGCCTTCCTGGCGAAATAGCCGAGTTCGGGGTCGTGGCGTTTCCCTTCGAGTTCGGTAATGACCACGATCGGAACGATGACTTCGTGCTCGGCGAAACGCAGGAGAGCGTGCGGGTCCGAGAGGAGGACTGATGTGTCGATCACATAGCTGCGTCCTGCGGCCGGCGTCGCGGTCGGTGTTGTGCTCCGCGCTTTGCCTGAGGTCCGCTTGGCGCGGGAGGGAGCTGCGCCTTCCGCGTCGGAATCCATCACGGGCAGTTGCTCTGAAATAGCCACATCGACTCCAGCCCCGGGCGGTCGCCCGGCCTAATGGTGAAGCGGCTCGGCCGGAAGGCCGGGCGTGGCCTCCCATGTAACTGGTGCGAAAGTTCGCTCCATGTACTGGCCTCCCCGATCAGCGGGCGGTTTTGCCTGCTGATGGGATTAACGTAATCCCACTCACAGGAATTTCCGCCATCCGTCATCGGCAAGTCGGATGTCTGGAAGGAGAATTCCGGATTAACCGGAAAGCCTAGGACCCGAAGCGGCGTTGCCGGCCGGCATAGTCCCGCAGTGCCCGCAGGAAGTCGACCTTACGGAAGGCAGGCCAGAGTGCCTCGCAGAAATAAAACTCGCTGTAGGCGCTTTGCCACATGAGGAATCCTGAAAGCCGCTGTTCCCCGGAGGTGCGGATCACCAGGTCGGGATCCGGCTGGCCCCTGGTGTAAAGGAACCGTGATATGTCATCCACGGAAAGTTCATCGGCGACGTCGGACATCGTGCGTCCGTTGGCGGCCGCCTCATGCAGAAGTTCCCGGACGGCGTCGACGATTTCGCGGCGTCCGCCGTAGCCGACCGCGACGTTGACATGGATTTTCTCGTGGGCGGGCGTTCGGGACGTCAGCTTGTTGAGGCGTTCGGCCAAATAGTCGGGCAGGATCTCGGGGGCGCCCATGGCATGAACTGATACGGCATCGTCTTCGTCCAGGCGATCCATGGTGTTGGCAATGATGCCCATGAGCAGGTCCAGCTCTTCCCCTGAACGGTTCATGTTGTCCGTGGAGAGCATGTACAGGGTTACGACCTCGACGCCGAGCTCTTGGCACCAGCCCAGGAATTCGTGGATCTTGTCGGCGCCCGCCTGGTGTCCCTCGCTGGTGGGAGCATTGAATTGCCTGGCCCACCTGCGGTTGCCGTCCACCATGACGCCGATGTGGCGCGGAATCTTGTCCTGCTTGAGTGAACGCAGGAGTTTGCGCTCATAGAAGCCATAGAGGAAACCGGGCAGTTCCACCGGACTCTCACCTGACTTCCTTACTTGTACGACTTCCCTGCGTGTACGACGACGCACATCCAAGGCTACCTTCCCGAGCTGAATAGCCGGTGCAGACGGCGCAAGCGCCTGGGTTACCGAGCGCAAGCGACTGGGTTACCCGCAAGTAACTTACCGAGGCTCAGGTTATTCTTGAACCATGGCCGAGATTCTTGAAACCAAGCCCCTGTGGCGCGGATGGATCCACGCGGTCGCTGCTCCTTTCGCCCTGGCGGCAGGGATCATACTCGTGTCAGTGGCCCCCACCGGGGACCGGAAAATAACGTCGGCCATCTATGCCCTCACGGGCGTGATGCTCTTCGGCGTGAGCGCCGTCTACCATCGAGGCAACTGGGCACCCAAGACCCGGTTGGTCCTTAAACGGCTGGACCACACCAACATCATGCTGGTCATTGCGGGCAGCTACACGCCGCTGGCTTGGTCCTTGCTCGAGCGGTCCCAAGCGGTGACCCTGTTGTGGCTCGTGTGGTCCGGTGCGATCATCGGGGTGCTGTTCAGGATCCTATGGACGCATGCTCCGCGGTGGCTCTACGTGCCCGTGTATATCGCCCTGGGGTGCGGTGCCTTGTTCTACCTTCCGCAGTTCTTCGCGGCCAACCCGGCCGCTGCGATCCTTATCTGCGTTGGTGGCGCTCTCTACATCGCCGGCGCCGTGTTCTACGCGACAAAGAAACCGAACTTCAGTGTGCAGCACTTCGGTTTCCACGAGCTCTTCCACGCCTTCACCGTTCTCGCTTTCGCTGCGCACTTCACGGCCATCATGATGGCCGTACTCAGCTAGCTCAACAGCTTACGGATCATCGCTCCGACGCCATCGCTTCCAACCTCGCTTGAACGGCGACCGGATCCTCCAGTGGTCGCTCGCAGACCATGCCGCGACATAGGTACACCTGCGCGGAGCCGTCGGGCCCTCCGGATCTGTTGAGCAGCAGCGGAACCTCAGCTTCCGGGTTCAATTCCCTTTCGGAGGCGGGAGCGGAAGCGTTGCCGGGGCCGTCGTCGTCGTCGGGGCCCTGCACGGCGACCACCAGGCCGGGGTGGGCCGACTTCAACAGCAGCGCATGCAGTTCGCGCCGTTGAGGCGTGTCAGGCCCGGCGACGGCGGCCTCCACCGGACCTTGCAGCGCCGCTTCCGCGGTGGCCAGAAGCCAGCCGGCAACCCGCGGGGCCCGGGCCGCAAGCGGCGGCAGCAGGCCAAGGATGTTGCCCGCCATGAGCCTGTGCTCCTGCGACCCCGAGTACGCCGCGTACGTCAGCAATGCTCCCGCGAAAGCGGCCGCGCCGCTGGGGGTTGCGTTGTCGAATGGGTCCAGGGCCGCGTGCTGCCCCTGCGCGTTGAAGACCTGCGCGGATTCCGCGGCGGAGTCGGCCAGCTGGCCGTTGCTGGCAAAACGCGTGCATGCAGCCTCGATGAGTTGTTCAGCGAGCCGGTACCACCGTTTTCTGCCGGTCACGGCGAACAGGGCAAAAAGTCCATCGGCGCAGAACGCGTAATCCTCCAGCAACCCACCGATGCCTCGGGCCCGGGAGTCGTGCGAGACCCGAATCAGGAGCTGCTCATCGTCCGCCCAGTGGACGTCGTGCAGGTAACGCGCAACGGCCTCAGCGGCCTCGACCAGCTCGGGGCGGTCCAAGATGGCGCCGGCTTCCGCGAGGGCCCCGACGGCGATTCCATTCCATCCGACGACCACCTTCTCATCCCGGGCCGGCTGATCCCGGCGGGTACGGGCAGCCAGAAGTGCGGGTTGGGCCCGGTTCCAGAGCTCTTGCTCATCCGGAGACAGCTGCCGTGCAGGGTGCAGCGGGGACCCCAGCTCCGAGACGGTCCCCTTTGCGCCCACGTTCATCATGGCGCACACGGCCCCGCCCAACTCCGGCCCGAGCACGTCTTCCACTTGGCCGGGCGTCCAAAGATAGGTTGCGCCCTCTTCGTGGACGCCATCGACCACCGTGTCGGCGTCGAGCGACGAGGCCAAGGCGCCCCCGGGCAGCTGGAGGGACCCGAGCAACCAGTCCGCGCACGCTGATGCCACACGTGCCGCTTCTTCGGCCCCGAACACCCCGTTGCCGCCCAAGCGCGCCCAGTGGGAGTAGACACGGAGCAACTGGGCATTGTCGTACAGCATTTTTTCGAAGTGCGGCACGGACCAATTGGCCGTGACTGAATACCGGTCGAATCCGCCGTCGAGCTGGTCGCGTAAAGCGGAGCGGGCCATGCCGGCCAATGCGCGGCCGGCCATGTCGGCTGCCGTCTTAGCGGTGCCATCCCCGTCGTCGGGGACAGCGGCATGGCGGATCAGGAATTCCAGAACCGCCGACGGCGGGAACTTAGGGGCGCCGCCGAACCCACCGGCGTCTGCGTCTTCCGAGCGGGCCAGGACGCTGACGGCTTCTGGAAGGAGCCCGGCATCGAGCAGCTCGGGCGGCCCGTCAAGCCGCACTACGCCGGCCGACTGCGCAGAGGCCATGTTCGCTGCCAGTCCCCGTGCGTTCTGTTCCACCGCATCCCTGCGCTCCACCCAAGCCTCATGCACTGCCTCAAGCACACTGCGGAACGACGGCCTGCCCGGCAAAGGAATGGGCGGGAAATACGTCCCGGCGTGGAAAGCCAAGCCGTCCGGGGTCAGGAAGACGGACATGGGCCATCCGCCCTCGCCGCTGATGGCCTGCGTGGCCGCCATGTAGATCGAGTCAACGTCGGGCCGTTCCTCACGGTCCACTTTCACCGACACGAAATGGGCGTTTAGATACTCGGCTGTCTCGGTGTCCTCGAAGGACTCGTGCGCCATGACGTGGCACCAATGACAGGCCGCATACCCGATGCTCAAAAACACCGGTACGTCACGACGCGTTGCTTCGGCAAAGGCTTCATCCCCGAACGGAAACCAATCCACCGGGTTGTCCTTGTGCTGGAGGAGGTATCGGCTGTAGGCGCTGGCAAGTCGGTTCACAGTTCCATCATCGCCCAGAGCTCCGCGAGCGCGACCCATTGACCTCGTGATGCCTACGGATTGGCCAAAGCCTCAGAGCCTCCCGGCGGCGAGCTCCGGCAGGAATGCGTAGCGCCTCTTGCCCGCTGGAGTCAGCCGCGCTCCGGTCAGCGGGCTGAGGAACCGGTATCGCCGTTGTTGTCCGCCCGGTCGCCACCGTTCACGGAGCCGTCCGACTCGGCCGCCAGGCGAGATTCTTCAACCTGCGCCCGGTAGCGGACGCGGCGGATGCGTCGGACCATGTCCACAATCAGGAGGGTCGTGAGAACGACGATGAAGGCCGTAAGGACAAAGCCCCAAGTACCCGGCGTCACCTGGTCCTCCGATAGGCCGGGCCGCAAACCGGGCAGTGTCGGATCAGGCGACGGGCTGACGGTCAGGGCGAGAATCAAGTGGTGCACGTTCAAACCTTCTGTGGGCGCCGGTGCGTGCCGGAGGAATCAGTACGTGGCCGGAACTGGACGGCCACCCGGCGATTTCTACAAACCATAGAAACCGCCGCTACCTATCTTATGCCGCGAATCTGATACCAGCGAAGAGGTCCTTCTCCGGTAGCTCGGAGGACACTGTGGAATGGATCAAGGTGAAGTCCTCCCACGGCCAGACCTTGCGTTGCAACTCAGGCGAGACCGCAAAGAAAAAGCCAAGCGGATCGATCTGCGTGCGGTGGGCACGGAGCGCATCATCCCGCGCCTCAAAGAAGGCACCGCAATCCACCTGCGTTGTGGTTTTGTGCGCCGGTTCCGGCGGGGTGTGGCCTTCGGCGTCGGCCTCCAACCACTTGGCGAGCCGTTCAGCGTAAGGAGACTGAAGGCCGGCTTCTTCGAGCGCAAAGTGCAGTGCCCGGAAACGATCGGGGCTGAAGGCACGGTCGTAGTAGAGCTTGCTCGGCGCCCACGGCTCGCCCATGTCGGTGTAACGGGTGGGATCGCCCGCCGCTTCGAAAGCTTCGACGGCCACCTTGTGCGCCATGATGTGGTCCGGATGCGGATAGCCGCCGTTTTCGTCGTAGCTGATCATGACGTGCGGCTTGAAGTCCCTCACCAGATGGACCAGCGGCGCAGAGGCCCGTTCCAGCGGTTGCAGTGCGAAGCATCCGGGCGGCAGTGGCGGGAGTGGATCCCCTTCCGGAAGTCCGGAGTCGACAAATCCGAGCCAACGCTGGCGGATGCCAAGAACTGCCGCCGCATTGGCCATTTCGAGGCGGCGGGCTCCGGCCATGTCCCGTTTGGGGTGCGGAGCGTCCTCCATAGCGGGATTCTGGATGTCCCCCCGGGAACCGTCGGTGCAGGTAGCGACCATGACATCGACTCCCGCAGCGGCGTACATTGCCATGGTCGCTGCACCCTTGCTTGACTCGTCGTCAGGGTGGGCGTGGACGGCCAACAGCCGGAGCTGCTGGTCGGAACTGCTGGACGCTGTCACGTGACGGCTCCTCTTTCATGGATCGAACAATTCCCGGGCAGTGCGGCAGCTAGCAATGGCCGCACTAAACTGGACAGGTGACTTCAAAGGATCTTTCGGCCACCGGCGTGCCAGCAGATAACAGCCTAGCCAATCGCTACGGCGGTAAAAAGCGTGGCCTGACTCGAGCGGCCAAGCGGATCATCGTCATCGCCGCACTCATAGTCGGCATCGCCTTCGCGGTCTGGCTTGCCACCAGCTCCACGCAAGCACCGGTCACGTCGAAGGACATCGGCTACAGCGCCGTCGATGGAACCCAAGCTGAGGTGGACTACCAAGTCACCAAGAACCCTTCGGCCACAGCAAAGTGCGCGGTCAAGGCCCTGGATTCAAAGTTCGCGGTGGTGGGCTGGAAGGTGGAGGAAATAGGGCCCAACGATCCCCGTCAGGGTGCGGACGGTGGCAGCACCACCAGCCAACGGGCGGTCCTCCGGACCGAGTCCCCCGCGGTTTCCGGCGTCGTGGACAGTTGTTGGATCGTGGACAAGGGTAAATAACAATCGTGTGACCTGCCCCTCATCCGGTTTGGGTTCGTCCAAAGGATTTACTACAATGGATGAAACCTTCACCCCGTTAAGTTGGTTACTGAGTTCCACGAGTGGCCACCTAGGCGGGGCTTTTTTGCATTGTCAGATCAAGAGGAGAAATCCGTGTCTACCACCAACAGCGCCACAGCAGCTTGGCTTACCCAGGAAGCTTTCGATCGCTTGAAGGCTGAGCTGGACCACCTTTCCGGCGCTGGCCGGGCGGATATCGTCCAGAAGATCGAAGCGGCACGCCAGGAAGGCGACCTCAAGGAAAACGGCGGCTACCACGCGGCAAAGGAAGAGCAGGGCAAGATCGAGGCTCGCATCCGCCAGCTGACCGTCCTGCTGCGTGACGCCCAGGTGGGCGAGGCTCCGGCAGATGATGGAATCGTCGAACCCGGAATGCTCGTGGTTGCCCGCATCGCCGGCGACGAAGAGAAATTCCTGCTTGGTTCCCGCGAAATCGCAGGCGACTCAGACCTGAATGTCTTCAGCGAAAAATCCCCGCTCGGCGCGGCCATCATCGGCCACAAGGAGGGCGAGAAATTGAGCTACGTCGCCCCGAACGGCAAAGAGATTCCCGTGGAAATCGTTTCCGCGAAGCCGTACGTCGCCTAACCAGCAGCTCGCAGGGCCCAAGCAACGCACGACGCCGGTCCCCCCCTTTCTTGGGCGGGCCGGCGTTTTTGCGTCCCGGGTTGTTCGCGGGCCGGCGTTTTCGCGTCCCGGCCTTTTCACGTCGGCTCAGGCGCGCCGGTAGGAATGCCCTTTGGGACGGAGGAGAACGGCTGCAATAATCCCGCCGACTGCCCCGCCAAGATGGGCCTGCCAAGAAACGTATCCCATCACCGTAGGCAGGACGCCAAAAAGAATGCTTCCGTAGGCGAGGAAGAGCACCACCGACAGTAAGATCTGCCACCAGCTTCGGTTGAAAAACCCGCGTACCAACAAGAACGCGAACAGCCCAAAGACGAGCCCTGAGGCCCCCACCGTGACCCCTCCCTCGCCAATCAACCACACCGTGAGTCCGGATCCTAACCAGCTGAAGGCCAGCGCAGTGATGAAGACGCGGAAGCCGGAGAGGAACGCCAGGAACCCGAAGATGGTCAACGGCAGCGTGTTGGAGAGCAGATGGTTGAAGTTGGCGTGCAACAACGGAAAGGTCGCTATGTCCAAGATTCCAGCAACGTTCCGCGGCCTCAGCCCGAAGTCCGCGTTGAGCCTGTGCGCCAGGAATGTGTTGAGGAACTCGATTCCGTAGAGCAGGATCACGAAGCCGCCCATGAACAGCAACCCGCCCTTGGCCCGGCCGGCCAATGTTTCCTTGGCGGCGTCGGACCCATTGGGCTTGTCGATGACCATGGGCACTTCCTTGCTAGTGCACCACGATCGGCTGGAAGCCCTCGGCCCGCAGCGCGCCAAGGACTTGCTCGCCGTGCTCATGGCCCTTGGTTTCCAGGTTGATGGTGATCGAGACGTCACCCATGCTGATGGCACCGCCCAACCGGGTGTGGTCCAAGCCGGTTACGTTCGCATCGTTTTCGGCGATGATGCGGGCAATCGTGGCCAGCGAGCCGGGGCGATCATCGAGCATCATGCGAACAGTCATGAAACGCCCTGCCGCAGAGAGGCCGCGCTGGATCACTTTCAGCATGAGCATGGGATCGATATTTCCGCCGGAAAGCACGACGACGGTGTTCCCCGGGTTCTCGATTTTGCCGTCCATCAGCGCGGCTACTCCCACCGCTCCAGCGGGCTCCACAACCATCTTGGCCCGTTCCAGCAGGAAAATGAGGGCCCGCGCCAGTGAGTCTTCGCTGACGGTGACGACGTCGTCCACCAGTTCGCGGATGATACTGAACGGAAGCTGGCCTGGCCGCCCCACCGCGATGCCATCAGCCATGGTGGACACCTTCTTCAGCGGCACCAGCGCATCAGCAGCCAAGGATGGCGGGTAAGCTGCGGCGTTCTCCGCCTGCACACCTATGACGCGGATCTCACGGCCCAGCTCCTTGGCCCGCTCCTTGATGGCGACGGCGACGCCGGCCAACAGCCCGCCACCGCCGACGCCCATGAGGATGGTGTCCACGTTGGGGATTTGCTCAAGGATTTCCAGCCCAATGGTCCCTTGGCCTGCAACAACATCCACGTTGTCAAAGGGGTGGACAAAAACGGCGCCGGTTTCGTTGGCATAGCGCTGCGCTTCCGCCAAGGCCTCGTCCACGTTGTGGCCATGCAGGATCACTTCAGCGCCGTGACTGCGCGTGGCGGCGAGCTTCGGCAGTGCCACGCCAAGGGGCATGTAGATGCGGGCGTTGATTCCGAGGCTCTTTGCTGCGACGGCGACACCCTGCGCATGGTTACCGGCGGAAGCAGCTACGACGCCGCGCTTCTTTTCCTCATCGGTGAGCCGGGCCATGCGAACGTAGGCGCCCCTGACTTTGAAGGAGCCTGCGCGTTGGAGATTTTCGCACTTGAAATAGACGTTGCCACCCACGAGGGTGCCCAACGCGCGGGACGTTTCCACCGGAGTCTTAGTAATAATCCCCTCGAGCAGCTCCTGCGCCTTAAGGACATCGTCCAGGGTGACGGGCAGGGTTTCGAGGGTATTCACTGACTATTCTCCTTTGTTGGTGGCGGCCGCAGGGTCCTCGGAGGGGTCCCCCGATGCAAGGGTCTTGCTGTCGGTGCCATGATCAGCTCCGACGTCGGGCGTGCCAAGCCCTTCATTATGTTCCCATGTCCGGCCCGCGATGTAGCGAACTGCCGTGTTTACTACGGCAAGCAACGGAACGGCGAACAACGCTCCCGGGATGCCTGCAAGGTAGGAACCGGCTGCCACGGACAAGATCACGGCCACTGGATGCAAGGACACTGCCTTGCCCATGACCAAAGGCTGGAGGATATGGCTTTCGAGCTGCTGCACCAGCAACACGATTGCCAGCATGATGAGCGCGTTGATCGGTCCATTGGCCACGAGGGCGAGCAGCACCGCGATGGCGCCGGTCACCAGGGCCCCTACCACCGGGATGAAGGAGCCGATGAATACCAGGACCGCCAAGGGCAGGGCCAAGGGCACCTGGATGATGGCGGCGCCGACGCCTATGCCCACCGCGTCGACGAAAGCTACGAACATCTGGATCCGCACGTAACTGACCATGGATGTCCAGCCGCGGCGGCCGGCACCATCGGTGGCACTGCGGGCGGCTTTGGGCATCAGGCGGACAAGGAACGACCAGATGCGGCTGCCTTCCAACAGGAAGAAAATCAGGATGAAGAGCGACAACACGAGCCCGGCGGCGAAATGGCCTGCGGTGCTGCCAACGGACACTGCACCGCTCACGATGCTGCTGCTGTTGTTCTGGAGGGCGTTGACGCCGTCGGAAATGTACCGGTCGATCTGGTCCGCGGTCAGGTGCAGCGGTCCGTCTGCCAACCACCCTTGGACCTGTTGAATTCCAACCAGCGCTTCCTGCCATAGCTCTCCAATTCCGGAAATGAGCTGCCTGCCCACCAATGCGAGCGCCCCGCCAATAACGCCGATGAAGCCGAGTACGGTGATAGCGACTGCGACGCCGTTGGGTACTTTCCGGTCGCGGAGCAACGCGACAACGGGATACAACAAACCAGCCAGGAGTGCAGCGACCATCAAGGGGATCATGAGGAAACTGACTTGGCTGAGCAGCCAAACCAGGACGCCGATCATGAGCAGTATCAAACCCACGCGCCACGACCACGCTGCGGCAATGCGGACCCCATACGGGATGTCCTCGGCGATTTGACGGTCGGTGCGGGGTTTGGCGTCAGGTTGTGGCGTCATGACCCCATAATTCCGTAGCCCGTCCCGTAACGGAAACCGGGCCCCTAGAGGGACGCGGTGATGGCCCAGCGGGAGGTAAATTCCTCCCCAGGTTCGAGCCAGCGCAAGCCGGTGCCGCTGTTGAAGGCGTTGGCCGGCCCCGTCATGGGTTCAATCGCTACGGCACGGGATCGTCCGGGGAACGTGTCCGTGATGAAGACCTGCACATACTGGCAAGCCTCTCCGTGTTCAAGACTCACGCTCCGGCCATCCGGCGCCGTCAGAGTGTGCCTGGCCACGCCGTCGTCGAACGCCAAATCCGTCAGTGCCACATCCACGAGGCGATCACCCACGGTGACTCCCGTCCGGAAATCGGAATCGCCGTCCACGGGTTCCGAGCTGCGTGGAATCAATTGTTCGTCCGTCACCAAGCGGGTGGCAGCGGCTACGGTCAGGACCAGATCCTCCGGCCGAACCTCACCAATGCGGAGATACGGATGGGCACCCAGGACAAACGGCGCCTTCGCGGTGGAGTCATTCACCAGTGTTTGGGCCACCCTGAGGTCAAGGTTCGCATCGAGTTCGTAGCGCACTCGATGCCGGACCAGGAACGGGTAGCCGTGCTGGGGAAAGACGGTCGCTTCCAGGGTCACGGAGAACTCGGATTCATCCACCAGTGCGTAACCGGTGTTCCGCAACAGTCCGTGGCTGGCGTTGTTCCGGGATACTTCGGTGATGTCCAGTTGCTGCTTCTTGCCGTCGAGGTGCCACAGGCCGTCCGCAATCCGGTTGGCCCACGGCGCAAGGGTGATCCCTGCTGCTCCCGGCGGTATCTGATCATCCGCGTAGCTCTCGGTCAACTGCACACCGCCTCGGGAATAGAGGCGCAGGCCAGCGGCAAGTTCGACGACGACGGCCAGCGCGTCGCCGCGACGGAGCTCGAACTGCCGCCCGGTGGCAAAGCGTCGGGAACGGTACGACGCTGCTGTTTCTTCGGCAGGTAGGGCCGGTGCAACGGCGGCCACGGAAGGCTCGGAAGCATGCATGGCAATACCGTACTGCATCTCCCGGAGCGCGGGCTTTTTGCACTGGCCTGCCTGGACCATTCCAGGCAAATGTTAACTAATGTGCGCTTCTATGCGCTTTTGGTTGCTTATGGAATAATCAAATCATGAGCCGAATCACCAGCACGCGCCTTGCGGACAGCCGGGAACTTATCTACTTCGATGACCCCGCCACACCTGTCCGGGAGCCGGGGTCCTTGGTTGACCACCGGCCCCTTCCATCGCGGGGTGAACCGGGTGAGGTTCGGTACGACGCCCTCTCCGGCGACTGGGTTGCCGTGGCCGCACATCGGCAGTCCCGCACGCACCTGCCGCCAGCGGATCAATGTCCGCTGTGCCCCACCACTGCCGCGAACCCCTCGGAAATTCCGGCTCCCGACTACGACGTCGTGGTGTTCGAGAACCGCTTCCCTTCCCTCGGGCCCACGGCCGGAGAGGTCCCGGAACTGCCCACTGTGCACCGACATGGCATCAAAGGCGCTGCACACGGACGATGTGAAGTCATCGCGTTCACGCCGGAACACACCGGCGCTTTTGCCAAGCTCAGTGAAACGCGTGCCCGTACGGTCATCGAGGCGTGGGCTCAGCGAACCGAAGCACTCAGCGGGCTGCCCGGCGTCCAACAGGTGTTCCCCTTCGAGAACCGTGGCGCGGACATCGGCGTCACCCTGCACCACCCCCACGGGCAGATTTACGCGTACCCGTACCTCGCGCCCCGCGCAGCGCAATTGGGTGCGGTGGCGCGGAAGTATTACGACGACGTCGACGCGAAAGAGACGCTCGCGGCGTCGCTGTTGAAGGCTGAACGGGAAGACGGCAGCCGCATGATCCTCGAGGGCAACCACTTCAGCGCTTACGTTCCTTTTGCCGCTCGCTGGCCGTTGGAAGTGCATCTGGTCCCGCACCGCAGTGTCCCCGATTTGGCCGGGCTGACAGGCGAGGAACGGGATGAGCTGGCAACCGTCTACTTGGACCTGCTCAATCGCTTGGATGCCCTCTATCCCACGCCCATGCCCTACATTTCCGCCTGGTACCAAGCCCCTCTGGATCCGGCGCTTCGACCGGCAGGTCAGCTCCACCTGCAATTGACCTCACCCCGGCGAGCCGCCGATAAGCTGAAGTATCTGGCCGGTTCGGAAGCTGCCATGGGGGCATTCATCAACGACACCACACCGGAAGCAGTAGCGGAGCGGCTGCGCAGTGTGGCGCCCGGCAGTGTGGCGCCCGGCAGTGCGGCGCCCGGCAGTGCCGCCCCGACACAGACCATATCCACCACCTTGGAGGGCTCGTCCGCATGAGGACCACCGATTCCCGCACCGGCATGCTCACCTCCCGCTTCGAGGAGACGTTCGGCGCAACTCCCGACGGCGTCTGGCAGGCACCAGGACGGGTGAACCTTATTGGTGAGCACACCGATTACAACGAGGGATTCGTGCTGCCTTTCGCGATCGACAAGACCGCAAAAGTGGCTTTGCGGCTGCGCAGCGATTCCACTGTGCGCCTTCTTTCCACCTTCGGTGGCCATGGCTTGGTTCAGGACGATCTCGCAGGGCTGGAGCCCGGGTCCGGCCGTGGCTGGTCGCGGTACCCACTGGGGGTTGCTTGGGCCCTGAAAGAACGCGGCGTGCAGGTACCCGGATTCGACCTCCTTCTCGACTCAGACGTGCCTCTCGGGGCCGGGCTGTCCTCCTCCCACGCGATCGAGTGCGCCGTTATCACTGCACTAAACGAGCTCACCGGTGCGGGTTTGGCCGCAGAGGAATTGGTACTGGCAACCCAACGGGCCGAGAATGCCTTCGTTGGCGCGCCCACCGGAATCATGGACCAGTCGGCCTCCCTCCGAGGCGCGAAAGGGCGGGCCGTCTTCTTGGACTGCCGCGACCAGCACGTGGACCTCGTCCCGTTCGACGCTGAAGCGTCGGGCCTGGTCCTGCTGGTCATCGACACCAAGGTCTCACACTCCCACGCCGACGGCGGCTACGCCTCGCGCCGCGCTTCCTGCGAATTGGGTGCCAAGACATTAGGCGTCAAAGCCCTGCGCGACGTCGGCGTGGCTGATTTGGTTGAAGCCGCGACGCTCCTGGACGACACCACGTTGCGACGGGTCCGGCATGTGGTCACGGAAAACGATCGTGTCCTCCAAACCGTGGACGTTCTGGCCCGCCAGGGTCCGGCCCACATCGGCAGGTTATTGGACGCGAGCCATGCCTCCATGCGTGACGACTTCGAGATCTCCTGCGCCGAGCTCGACCTCGCTGTTGAAACTGCGCGAGCGAGCGGTGCCATTGGGGCCCGCATGACCGGAGGTGGTTTCGGCGGCTCGGCGATCGCGTTGACTCCAGTGGCCCAGGAGCAACAGGTGCGTGACGCCGTCGTACATGCCTTTGCCCAGGCGGCCTTCACCGCACCGGATATCTTTACTGTTACTCCCGCAGCAGGAGCACGCCGGCTCGCGTAAAGCATTGACCGGACAGGCCACGGGAGTCTGGTTGCCGTGGCCGGGCGTATGCTGGGGCCATGACTGAGGCTGTCATTGTTTCTACCGCCAGAAGTCCCATTGGCCGAGCCTTCAAAGGTGCCCTGAAGGATGAGCGTCCGGATGATCTCGCCACTGCCATGGTGGAGGCAGCATTGGCAAAAATTCCTGCGTTCGAGCCCGGCAACGGGGATGGCCAAGGGCTGGATGATCTTCTGCTGGGCTGTGCGGAACCGAGCGGGGAGGCCGGCTCCAACATGGCGCGGGTAGTTGCCGTGCTGGCCGGACTGGACCGGGTTCCGGCAGCGACTGTCAACCGTTTTTGCGCGTCGAGCCTCCAGGCCCTGCGGATGGCCTTCCACGCGATCCGATCAGGAGAGGCCAACGCCGTCATCGCCGCCGGAGTGGAAAGCGTGTCCAAGTACCAGAACTGGGTGGGCGCCGGTGAGACAGATACCTCAACCCACAATCCCCGCTTTTCCGCCGCGGCCCAACGCACTGCCGCCCGGACGGCGTCGAATACTCCGTGGACCGATCCCCGGCTGGGTGGCCGGCTCCCCGACATCTACATCTCCATGGGGCAAACGGCGGAAAACGTCGCCACCACTTATGGAATCGGGCGAATGGAACAGGACGAGTGGGGCGTTCTAAGCCAGAACCGGGCGGAGACGGCTATCGCATCCGGGTTCTATTTCCGGGAGATCACTCCCTATACGCGGAAGGACGGGTCCGTGGTGGACCGCGATGACTCCCCCAGGCCGGGAGTCACCATGGACGCTGTGTCCGCGCTCCAGCCAGTATTTCGTGCCGAGGGCACGGTTACGGCCGGCAACGCCTGTCCCCTGAACGACGGCGCCGCAGCAATAGTGGTCATGAGCCACTCCCGGGCGCGGGAACTGGGATTACAACCCTTGGCCCGGGTGGTCTCTACAGGTGTTAGCGCCCTCTCCCCCGAACTGATGGGCATGGGTCCGGTGGAGGCATCGCGGAGGGCGCTGGAACTGGCTGGCTTGACCATGGATGACATCGACCTCGTGGAACTCAACGAAGCCTTCGCGGTGCAAGTGATCGCCAGTGCCCGCGAGCTCAGCATCGATCCAGGCAAACTCAACGTCCACGGCGGCGCGATCGCGCTCGGGCACCCGTTCGGTATGACCGGAGCGAGGATGACCACCACGCTCCTGAACGGGTTGAAGGAGCGCGATGCCACCCTTGGCCTGGCGACGCTGTGCGTCGGGGGCGGCCAAGGGATGGCCGTGGTTTTGGAGCGCTTGAGCTAGTCGTCGCCCCGCAGGATCGCGAGCAGGCGGATGATCTCAACGTAGAGCCACACCAGGGTCACAGTCAGGCCGAACGCGGCGGTCCACGAGTAACGCTCAGGCGCACCGGCACGGACGCCGTACTCAATGTTGGTGAAGTCCATGATCAGCGAGAACGCAGCTAGCCCGATGGCCAGGATGCCGATGAAGACGCCCAGCGGAATCCCGGCAATGTGGATGCTGCTCCTAAGACCGAAGGGTTCCTGGACGGCGCCGGTCCACATCATGACCAGGTTGATGACGGCAAACACTGCGTAGCCGATGGTGGCGATCATGAAGAAGCGGACCATCTTAGGCGTGGCGCGGACCTTGCCGCTCCTGAAAAGCACCAGCGTCACGGCAAAAACTGCCAAAGTCCCAATGACGGCCTGCATTCCGACACCCGGGTACATGTTGTCCAAAACGCGCGTGAGACCACCAAGGAACAGGCCCTCGAGTCCGGCATAAGCCAGGATCAGCGCCGGTGATGGCTGCTTCTTGAAGGTGTTGACCAATGCCAGCACGAATCCGCCCAAAGCACCCAGAATCATGAGTCCGCTGGACAGGCCCGGGGCAACGAAGAGCGTAATCCCGGCGCCAACCACCAATGCCACAAGGCAGGCAACGGTCTTCATGATGACGTCGTCAAACGTCATGCGCCCCGTGTCCGCGGGGCTGGCTGATGGCTGGTTGTAGAGGTGTTGGAGCTGTTCGTTGGTCATGTTCTGCTGCTGGGCGGACCAAGCCGCCTGGCCGTCCATGACCTGTCCCTGGACCCGGCCAGGACCTTGGTTGAACGGCTGGCCGTAGGGATTTTGCGAAACAGGCGGGGCCTGCGTGGCTCGACGGAAGTTCTTTCCGTTGAAGATGGGGTTGCCGCCTAGTGCCATGGGGGATGTCCTCCTGAAAGGGCTGAGTGATAATTCACGGTACCAATTACCACGGCTGCCCCGTTGGGTTAGTTCCCTTGTTCACATGAAGAAGCGCAACTGTGACCCTAAAACTAGCGGCGGACCCAACAACCGACGACGGCGGCACCCGTCCAGGAACGGGCGCCGCCGGGAACTACCCAACGCCGAGATAGGCCTCCTTGATGGCCGGATTGGCCAGCAAGTCCTTTCCGGTGCCGCTATGCGTAATCTCCCCCGTCTCCAGGACGAAGGCCCGGTGTGCGCGGGCCAAGGCCTGGTTCGCGTTCTGTTCGACGAGGAGAACGGTTGTTCCTTGTTTGTTGATCTCGGTGATGATCTTGAAGATCTGCCGGATGAACTGCGGAGCCAGCCCCATGGAAGGCTCATCGAGCAACAGCAACTTCGGATTGGACATCAATGCCCGCCCGATCGCCAACATCTGCTGCTCGCCACCACTCATGGTTCCGCCGAACTGCTTGGCGCGCTCTTTAAGGCGAGGAAACAGGTCGAACACCCGCTCAAGGTCATTGGCGACCACGGACCTGTCTTTCCTACCGTAGGAACCCATGTCCAAGTTCTCCATGACGGTCATCCCCGGGAAGATGCCCCGGCCTTCCGGTGCCTGCGATATCCCGCGAATCACACGGATATGGGCCTTCATTCGCGTTATGTCCTGCCCCGCAAACGTGATCGATCCCGACGACGGGTTCAAAAGCCCGGAAACAGTCCTCATGGTGGTGGTCTTCCCAGCACCATTTGCGCCAATCAGCGAAACAATTTCCCCTTCATCGACTTTGAAGGACATGTCATGAATGGCTTGAATCCGGCCGTAGTGGACGGAAACGTTCTTGAGCTCAAGCAACGTCATCTTCAGGCTCCCCGAGATAGGCGGAAATAACTTTGGGATCATCGCGAATCACCTTGGGCTCGGCGTCGGCGATTTTTTTGCCAAACTCAAGCACAACGATCCGGTCAGTGACTCCCATGACAAGCTTCATGTCGTGCTCAATGAGGAGCACGGTGTAGCCGTCATCCCTAATGGTGCGGATGAGCGCCATCAGTTCTTCTTTTTCCGCCGGGTTAAAGCCGGCAGCAGGCTCGTCCAAGCAGAGAACCTTAGGGTCCGTAGCGAGCGCCCGGGCAATCTCCAAGCGCCGCTGGTAACCATAAGGCAGGTGGCGGGACAGGAAATGCGCGTGATCAGCGATGCCGACGAACTCCAAGAGGGCCATGCCACGCTCGACGGCGGACTTTTCCTCCCGCGTGTGCGTGGGCAAACGCAGCAGGGCCCCACCGACGCTGGTCCTGTGCCGGGCGTCCAAGCCCACCACCACATTCTCCAGAGCCGTCATCTCACCGAAGAGGCGGATGTTCTGGAATGTCCTCGCAAGCCCGCGCCGGGTGATCTTGTGTTGGGCCAAGCCGTTGAGGGCCCGCCCCTCCAGCAGCACCTTCCCGGATGTCGGTTTGTAGACACCGGTCATCGCGTTGAAGCAGGTGGTTTTGCCTGCGCCGTTCGGTCCAATCAGGCCCAGGATCTCGCCACGGTTGATATCGAAGGACACGTTATCCAACGCAGTGAGTCCGCCGAACTTGATGGTGAGGTTCTGGACCTGCACCAGGGCATCGCCCACGCTGACTGCAATTTCGCGCTCCGGAGCAACCTTCTCAGCAACTTCGAGATCGACACCTTGTTCCTTAAGGGCCTCGACGTCGATGTCCGGTTCAATTGCCTCACTCATCGCCGGCCCCCTTTCCTGTGCTTGTAGTCAACTGCCCGGTACCCGGCTTCTTCATGGCCAAGGCTTTGACTTTGTTGTACGCGATCCGCCCGTACGCGAGCAGGCTCTGACGTGCCGGCAAGATGCCTCCCGGGCGGAAGATCATGATGAGCACCAGCGCGGCGCCGAAGATGAGGTATTTGAATTCGGCAATTGCGGTGAACCTGAGCGGAATGTACGCCACCAAGGAGCCGCCCAGGATGGCGCCTACCTTGTTGCCGGTGCCTCCCATGACCACGGCAGCGAGGAACAGGATGGAGGTTGCGATATCAAACTTCTGATTGTTCACGAACCCCACCTGGCCTGCGAACAAGGCCCCGGAGAGGCCGCCGACCGAGGCTCCAATGGCGAACGCCCACACCTTGTACTTGAAGGTGGGAACGCCCATGATTTCGGCCGCGTCCTCGTCCTCGCGGATGGCAATCCAGGCCCGTCCAACCCGGCTGCGTTCCAAGTTTCCGGCGGCCAGGAGAACGAGGATGATGATGGTCAGCGTCAGCCAATACCAGGGAGTTCCGTTGGAGTTCAGGAAGATGGGCTGCCCGCCTGAGTCCGTTCCCGGCGGGTGACCCACGTTCTGGAAACCCACTTGGCCTTTCATGGCCGGGATGATCGTGGCCAGGATTCGCACAATCTCACCGAAGCCAAGAGTCACGATTGCCAGATAGTCACCGCGCAATCGTAGTGTAGGCACACCCAGCATGACCCCGAAGAACATGGTGATGGCCATCGCCAACGGCAGCGTCCACAGGTACGGAATGTGCACATAGGGCGAGTCCGGACTGGTGAACATCGCTGCGGTATAGGAACCGACGGCGAAGAACGCCACGTACCCGAGGTCCAAGAGGCCCGCATAACCCACGACGACATTCAGGCCTACCGCCACCAAGGCATAAACAGACATCTGCGCCAGGGCGATCTGCCAGTTATTGCCGGGCTCGGTGGTGATCAACGGCGGGTTGAGGATGGGAAGCAGGTAGGCAATCACCACCACCACAATGAGGATCAACCATTGCTTTTGGCGGGAGAGGGTATTCCACTTCTCGCCAAGCCCCGGAAACCACCCCTTTCGAGGCTTCATCTTGGCTTCCCGGTCCATCATGGCCTGAGCAGCAGCATCGTCCGGAATGAGGGTAGGTCCTTCTGTAGTGCTCATGCTTTGCTCTTTCCTAGCGAGCTGCCCAAGATACCTTCAGGCCGCACAATCAATACCAAAACCAGGACAACGAAGGCAACAACGTCAGTCCATTGTGAGCTGCCCAGGAGAACCTGGCCGTAGTTGCCGATCAGGCCGATCAGCAGGCCGCCGAGCAATGCACCGCGAACGTTGCCGATGCCACCGAGGACAGCTGCCGCGAATGCCTTGACGCCCAGAATGAAGCCACCGCTGTACTGGACACCGGAAGGGATCTTCATGACGTAGAACAAGGCGGCTGCGCCGGCGAGGACTCCACCGATGATGAACGTGGTCACAATGATCTTTTCCTTGTTGACGCCCATCAAGGTGGCCGTATCCGGGTCCTGCGCCACGGCTCGGATACCGCGACCTGTCCGGGAACGCCGGATGAATTGGTCCGTGGCAACCATGAGGATTACTGCTGCCACGATGATGACAACCTGCTGGGAATCGATGATGGTTCCGAAGACATCGAACAGAGGCGTCGGGCGGAACATGGTCAGCGCAGCTTCGGGGCTGGGACCACGCCACCAGTAGATCGTGTACTGGATGGCGAAGGAGACACCGATGGCGGTAATCAGGAATGCCAAGCGTGGAGCCTTGCGTTGTCGCAGGGGTTTATAGGCGACCCGCTCCACAATGACCGCCATGAGCGCGGAAGCCACGATGGCAACAACCAAGGCGAGTACGAGGTTCCCTACAATGGCCCAAAAAGCGAGCTTCGGAGCCGACGGGCCGAAGTTGAGGGCACTCAGGGTGAAAAACACTCCGTAACATCCAGTGATGAAAACTTCGGAGTGGGCAAAGTTGATGAGGTTGAGCACGCCATAAACGAGCGTATAACCGAGCGCCACCAGCGCGTAGATTGCCCCGAAGGTCAATCCATCAAAAGTGGAACTCCAAAAGTTCTGGGCCAGCGAATTCACGTCGAATGTAATCCACGTGTCATCGGTACTGACGGTTCTGATCAAACTAGGGATAACTTCAGTGATCATGGATGCTTCCTGATGCGGTCAAGAGAAATGCTGGGGGTTTGCATAAATGCCTACCCCCAGCATTCACATGTGCTGTCGACTATTACTTACCGATGACGCCGATGGGAACGATCTTGCCGTTCTCAACCTTGTAACCGTAAACATCAGGCGTTGCCAGCTCGCCGGTGCTGTCCCACTTGTAGTGCTTGGACAGGCCGTCTGCGTCGTAGGACTTGACCCATGACAGGAGGTCCGCCCTGGTCTGCTTGCCCTTGTCGATACCGGAAAGGAGGACGGTTGCGGCGTCGTATCCTTCGATTGAGTACGTTCCGGGATCAGCGTTGGCGATTGCCTTGTATGCCGAAGCAAAGTCGGGGATGAGCTCACCGGGGATGCAGGGGCAAGTGAAGTAGGCGTTGGACGAGGCGTCCCCTGCCTGCTTGATGAACTGGTCATCCTTCACGCCATCAGGGCCGACGAATGATCCCGTGAAGCCCTTGGCAACGAGCTGCTGGTCGAACGGGGCACCTTCAGCGTAGTAACCGGCGTAGTAAACGGTGTCCGCCTTGGTGTTCATGATCTTGGAGATCACTGCCGAGAAGTCCTTCTGGCCGGTGATGACCTTGTCGGAACCAGCGAGTGCTCCGCCAAGTGCCTGGGACGTCTGGGTACCGAGGCCGATTCCGTAGTCAGAGTCATCCTGGACGAGGTAAACCTTCTTTGCCTGCAGCTTGTCCGTCAGGAACTTCGCTGCAGCCGGGCCCTGAACGGCGTCGTTGCCGAGGGCGCGGTAGAAGGTGGTCCAGCCGTTCTTGGTCAGGCCGGGGTTGGTAGCCGACGGCGTGATGTGAACGAGGCCCTTCTGCTCGAAGATGTTGCCAGTGGCCTTGGACTCACCGGAGAACGGGAGGCCGACGACGCCGACGATGTCCGACTCGGAAACCATCTGGGTCACCGGGCCGGTGGCCTTGTTCGGATCGCCTTCAGTATCGAACTTCTTGAACTGCACCTGGCAGCCCGGGTTTGCCTGGTTGTGCTGGTTGATGGCGAGTTGGATGCCATTGAAGATGTTGATACCAAGCTGGGCGTTGGGGCCGGTCTCGGCACCGCCATAGGCCAGCGTGGTGGTGGACGGGCAGGTAGCCTTGCCATCACCCTTGGGAAGAACGGCTCCGGAAGGAACGTCGACCTTGGAAATTGCGGGAATGTTGACCTTGTTGCTTGCCCCAGAAGAGTCCGATGTGCTTGGGCCTGATTGATTAGCGCAACCTGTCACCAGCATGCCGAGCGTGGCAGCTGCCGCAATCGCCGTAATGACTCTTTTTTTGTACATGAATAGCCTCCGCGAACCATCTGTTGTGTGGTCATTGTCCCGAAGCTGCGATCACTTCGAACATGAGCAAGAGACTACTACCAAGATGTGCTCTATGACACATTTTCGCTGGTCAGGATATGGTAACGGCTTGAATAGTTTGTGCCCCAGGTGGGACTCGAACCCACAACACGCGGATTTTAAGTCCGCTGCCTCTGCCAATTGGGCTACTGGGGCGCCCGGACCATGGTATCCCAGCTACGGATAGTTCCCGGTGACGCACACGCGCAAGGCCCCAAAAGGTGGCATCCGAGGGGCAAACGCGCAGCTTAAAACGCTCGACGGCGGCCCCTCCCCCTTTGGGGAGCGACCGCCGTCGAGCGTTTCCTGAACCAGGTACAGTCCAGGCGAGGGTGGCTACTTGGCGTCTGCCGTCACCGGGGTTTTGGAATCGTCCGCAGCAGGCTTTGATTCCGCCGGGGCGGGTGCGGCAACGGGCTTGGGAGCCGGAGTTGCTGCGGCCACGAAGGCACCGCGCGGGTTATCGAGATCAATCAGCTGGGTGGTGTCGCGGCCTGCGAAGAAGGTCAGGACCCAACCGGAGATCACCCGGAACTTGCGCTCCACCGTGGGCATGGCCAGACCGTGGTATCCACGGTGTGCCAGCCAGGCGGGGCCGCCCTTGAGGCCGATGCGGCCAAAGAGGTTGATGTTCGCAACGCCCTTCCACTCGCCGAAGCCGGCTACTGCACCAAGGTTCTTGTGCTTGTAGTCCTCCAGCGGCTTGTCCCAGCGGGAAGCCCACAGGTTCTTGGCGAGCTTCTTGGCCTGGCGCAGAGCGTGCTGGGCGTTGGGGACACAGGTACCGTCCGGCAGGCCCTTGCCGGTGAGGTCCGGAACAGCGGCGATGTCGCCGGCAGCCCAAGCATTTTCGATAATGCCTTCATCACCGGCGATGCGCAGGTCCGGGAGCACGCGGACGCGGCCACGGGGTTCCAGCGGGAAGTCGGTGGAACGGATCATCGGGTTGGCCTGCACGCCGGCAGCCCACACCAGGGTGTCCGCTTCAACTTCCTGCGCGGGGGTCTTGTCCGGGAGGTTGATGAGCTTCAGGGTTCCTTCAGCGTTGTCCAGCGACGTGTTCAACAAGACCTCGATGCCACGGCTGCGGAGGTGCTCCACGACCCACTCGGCCTGTGAAGCGGTGACCTCCGGCATGATGCGGCCCATGGCTTCGACGAGAATGAAGCGGACTTCCTCCTGGCGGATGCGGGGGTTGTTCCGGACAGCGGCGCGGGCAAGGTCTTCCATCTCAGTGAGGCACTCGATGCCGGCAAAGCCGCCACCAACCACCACGAATGTGAGGGCCTTGGCACGCTCTGCGGGATCCGTCATGGTGGATGCTGCCTCGATGCGGTCAAGCACCTTGTTGCGCAGCGCCACGGCTTCTTCGATGGTCTTCAGGCCGATGCCGGCGTCTGCGAGACCCTTGATGGGGAAGGTACGGGTGATGGCGCCAGCGGCGATCACGACGTCGAAGTAAGGAACCTCGAACGGTGCGTCACCATCTGACGGCGCCACAACTGCCGTGCGGTTGGCGTGATCGATGCTGGTGACGCGGCCCTGGATGAGCTCGGTCTGCTTGAGGTGCTGACGGTGCGAGACCACCGCGTGGCGTGCCTCGATGTTGCCGCCTGCAACCTCGGGGAGGAAGGGCTGGTAGGTCATGTACGGCAGTGGATCGACGACGGTGACGATACCACCGGCGTTCGCGATCTTCTTCTGCAGTTTGAGTGCCACGTACAGGCCGACGTAACCGCCGCCGACGACGAGGACCCGAGGACGGTCAATGAGCTCTGGGGTGGTTGCCATGGCTCCAGAATACAACAGTTTGTGAAAATCTTCACTAACTATGGTCGGGAAGGTGGGTCAACCGCATCCACGGCTCCTGTTTCTGTCTCCTCGGAGGCACCCTTGGTGCGCTTTGACACTCGTCGCAAGTGAAGTGCCGCGCCAACCACGAGCGCGATAAACAACCCTCCGAACCCGATGACCACGGCGGCAGGAAGCGAATCGTCCATGCCGGCCGGAGCTTTGGCTACCGGAACGGTGGGGTCCGCCAAGGTTGGTGGTGCGCTGGTCGGGCTGGCCACCGGGGCCTGCGACGGCGTGGTGAGGTCCCCCCGACGATGCACCCTGATCCAATCGGCGATGGACCCCAGCGGGTTGGACCGCGTCTCCGGAACGTCGTTCTTCAGCGCGGCCTCGGCGTTGAGGATGCCGTAACCATAAAGGGGATCCTTGCCCGGTGCACCTGCGTCCTTGGCCGTGCTGACAATCCGGTTGATGACTTGCTTGGCGCTCATGTCCGGCCATTTGGACCGGATCAACGCTGCCACTCCGGACACAATGGGTGCAGCCCCCGACGTTCCGGCCCACTCTGCGTATCCGGCGCCGGGGATTCCGCCCACCAGGTTCTCAGCCGGCGCGGCTACCCCGATGCTGATGCCTTGGGAAGAGGCATCGATGCTGGCGTGTCCGTTGGCATCGAGCCCTGCGACCGTGAGCACACCCGGGATGGTGGCAGGGGCGCCCACTTGGATGTTTCCGCCCACCCGGTTCCCGGCAGCGGCAACAATGACTACGTCCTTTTGCTCGGCGTACAAGAACGCGGCATCCCAGCTTTGTGGCCAGTCAGGCGATGTACTGCCCAAGGAAATGTTGATGACCTTGGCCCCGTTGTCCACAGCCCAGCGCACGGCATCGGGTATCTGTTCCTGGTCTGTCTTTCCGCCGGGGTTTGGCGAGCCAAGCCAGGTGGAAACGGACAGGATGTCAGCCTCGGGGGCGACGCCGATGATTCCGTCCGGTGGCACCACCGGAGGTGGCGTGGGAGTTGGCGACGCCGATCCGGCGGCCGGAGTCGGCGCAGGAGCGGCGTGACCGCGACCGGCCAACATCGTGGCCACGAGCGTGCCGTGCTCGGGCTTGGCGCCGATGCTCTTCTGGCCGTTCGGCGCCCCGGCCCCTGACGCGTCGGCACCTCCGACCACCGCGCCTGCAAGATCGGGGTGGCTTCCATCGATGCCGGAGTCGATAACAGCCACCGTGACCCCGGCGCCCTTGGATATCTGCCAGGCATTGACGACGCCGGAATCGGCGAGCCAATACTCCTTGTCGCGCCACGCGTCTGCAGTGGCTGCCGGAGCTGTTGCCAACATCCCGGCAAAGAGACCCCCGGCCAGCACAGTTGCCACCCCGGCGGAAAAGGCTCGGCGACGCCTCGAAGTCACCCGGCAGCCCGTATGCTCAGGGCGATGCCGTCAAGGATGTCGTGCTCACTGGAAACAGCCATTCTGATCTTCCCGTTGCTGACCGTGGCCAACCGTGTCAGGATCCGGCGCCAGACCAGGGCGCCAGCACCGATCACATCGACCCGCCCGGGGTGCATGTACGGCAGCGCTGCGCGTTCCTCACGCGTCATTTCCAACAGGCTCGTTGCCGCCTTGGTTATGGTTTCCAGGTCGAGTTCGGCGCCGTGGATCCGGCCCGGCTGATATTCCGGCAGCCCGAGCGCGTGCGCCGTGATGGTGGTGATCGAACCGGCGACACCCACCACAGCCGTGGCACGGTCCAGCGGCACTTCTTGGCCGGCAAGGTCAAGGGCGGCATCGACGTCGGCCTCTGCCGCGCTGATTTCAGCCGCAGTGGGCGGATCGCTGTGGAGGTGGCGTTCGGTCAACCGCACGCAGCCGATGTCCACGGACCTGGCAGCGATGACGCCGCCGGAATCACCCGCGACAAACTCGGTGCTGCCACCACCGAGATCGACCACCAGGATCAGGTCCTCCCCCGCCGGTAAGACGCTACTTGCGCCGGAAAAGGACAACGCGGCCTCCTCGTCACCGGAAATGACCTCCGGCTCCACACCGAGCAGATCCCTGACGCCGTCCACGAAAACCTGGCGGTTACGGGCGTCCCGTGTGGCTGACGTCGCGACGAAACGCACACTACTGACGCCGTGTTCCTTGATGATGGCCGCATAGTCCCGGGCAGCGGCGAACGTGCGCTCCAATGCTTCCGGCGCGAGCTCACCGGTGGCATCCACGCCTTGGCCCAAGCGCACCACGCGCATTTCGCGCACGACGTCGACCAGTGGACCGGATGTGGGGCCAGCGCCGGCTGTGTGTGCTGTACCAGTGGTGGTATCAGCGGTATCTGCGATCAGGAGGCGGATGGAGTTGGTTCCACAGTCGATGGCTGCCACTCGGCTCATGCGGGGTTGTCCTGTTCGCTCGGGAGATCGGTCTTGGCTTTCCGCGTGGGGGCGGGCCGTCCGACAATGTCCGGCAGGCCCTGTGGACCGTGCCGGCTCAGGTCGCGGGAAGGGGCTTCACCGGCAGTGTCCCAAGCGCCGTCGCAATAGCACCTGTCCCTTGTCCACCATTCCGCGATGGCTTCCAGCGCCTCATCGCCCAAGGGATTCACTCCGGGACCCGCTGCCAGCGAGTGGCCTACCAAGACGTGAAGGCATTTCACGCGGCTGGGCATCCCCCCGGCTGAAACGCCGTCGATCTCGGGAACGGCCCCGGTTCCGGAGCGTTCCGCGATGTGGTTGCGGGCATCCAGGTAGGCGTCATGGGCCCCGCGGTAGGCCTGGGCCAGTTCCGGGTCGGCGGCCAACCGCTCATTCATTGCGCCCATCAGCCCGCCCGCTTCAAGCCGCGACACTGCGGAAGTGATCACGGGATGCGTGAGGTAGAACGTGGTGGGAAAAGGGGTTCCGTTGCTGAGGCGGGGCGCTGTTGCCGCGACCAGTGGATTGCCGCACACGCACCGTGCGGGGATCTCCACGACGTCGCGGACGGGACGGCCAAGTTGCCGGCTCAGGACCTCGAGATCGTGTGCTGATGGCTGGCGGGTTTCCTGCGGCACGGCTGCCGTGTTCTCTTCCACTTGCGCTGCCACCCTTCCTGCCCGTTGGTGCCGAGCCCCTTGGGACACGACGGCGGCGGGCACCGCGTCTAGTCTGTTGCCGATCGTCTGATGGACTCCCACAACGCATCCACCCATGGCAGATTTGCAGGGTTCGCAGATGATCCGGAGCCGGTGCGGCCACCCGGTGTGCCAGCGGCATCATTCCCGCCAAACACCCAGTAGTCCGTTTCACCCGGCATAACCATGTTAATGCGATCCCGAGCCTGCTGTTTGACATAGTTGGGGTCCTGCCAGCGGGAAAGCTGCTTGGTCAGGTCTGCCTGCTCCGCTTGGCGACTGGAAATCTGTGCCTGGAGGTCGGAGATCTCCGCCCGTTTTTCCAGGAAGATCTTCACCGTTGGGGTCAACATGATGGTGATGGCGATCATCACCACGGCCAATGCCAACAACCGGCCGGAGAACGCCTTGGCCGGAACCGGCGCGTCATCGCGGGCTGTGCTGGAGGAGCCGCGTGAACGGCTGGAGGAGCCGCGAGCGCCCTTGAAGGGAGCCGGGTCCGCGGTGGGCTTCCTACCCCCGGATGCACTTGAGGCTGGCCTCGCCGCGGACGATGCGCTGGCCGCGGACGATGCGGCACTCCCGGATTTGGCCGACTGCTGCGGCGCTGCCGGAGCCCTCGTTCCGGCCTTAGGAGAAGTGGCTGCGGGAGAGGCTGTAGGAGAAGCGGCCTTGGTGCCGATGCTCTGCCCGTCGAGGGCGTCCGCCCTGGGGACTTTGGGACGACGGGTGGCCATGACACTCCTGTAATGCCCGGTGCTTGCCTGGCGGTTGCTGTGCTGGTTATCTCTGATCTGCTTGGACGCCGGGCAATGCCTTCCGTCCAGCCATGCCCGGTTCCGCACCCAAGGCGTTAAACAGAACCGGTGGCCATGGTCTTTCCACCATAGCCACCGGTCAGCCGTTTTTGCGGAATGCTAGCCCTTGAAACGCGGGAATGCGCTGCGGCCGGCGTAGCGTGCGGCATCGTCGAGCTCTTCTTCGATGCGCAGCAGCTGGTTGTACTTAGCAACGCGCTCTGAGCGGGCCGGGGCACCGGTCTTGATCTGACCGGCGTTGGTGGCGACCGCAATGTCAGCAATGGTGGTGTCCTCGGTTTCGCCGGAGCGGTGCGAGGTGATGGTGGTGTAACCGGCGCGCTGGGCGAGGGAAACGGCGTCGAGCGTCTCGGTCAGGGAACCGATCTGGTTAACCTTGACCAGCAGGGAGTTGGCCGTGGCCGTCTCGATGCCCTGCTGCAGGCGGACCGGGTTGGTGACGAACAGGTCATCGCCCACCAGCTGGACTTTGTCACCGATGGTGTCGGTGAGGGTCTTCCAGCCTTCCCAGTCGTTCTCGTCCAGCGGGTCTTCGATGGAGACCAGCGGGTAGTCGGCAACGAGCTCGGCGTAGTAGGCGCTCATCTCGGTGGCGGAGAGTGCCTTGCCTTCGAACTGGTAAGCGCCGTCCTTGTAGAACTCGGAGGAGGCGACGTCCAGCGCCAGGGCGATGTCCGTGCCCGGGGTGTATCCGGCGTTCTTGATGGCTTCCTGGATCAGGTCCAGTGCTGCGCGGTTGGACGGCAGGTTGGGGGCGAAGCCGCCCTCGTCGCCGAGGCCCGTGGAGAGGCCCTTCTGCTGCAGGACGGACTTGAGGTTGTGGTAGACCTCAACGCCCCAGCGCAGGCCTTCGGAGAAGGTCTCGGCGCCGATGGGGGCGATCATGAATTCCTGGATGTCGACGTCGGAGTCTGCGTGCGATCCACCGTTGAGGATGTTCATCAGCGGAACCGGCAGGACGTGGGCATTGGGTCCGCCCAGGTACTTGTACAACGGCAGGTCCGAGGAAGCTGCGGCTGCGTTGGCAACGGCCAGGGAAACACCCAGGATGGCGTTGGCGCCGAGCTTGCCCTTGTTCGGGGTGCCGTCGAGGTCGATCATGGCCTGGTCGATGCTGCGCTGGTCAGTGGCGTCGAAGCCAATGAGTGCCGGGGCGATCTCGTCGATGACGGCGTCTACGGCCTTCTGGACACCCTTGCCAAGGTAACGGCCCTTGTCGCCGTCGCGAAGTTCAACAGCTTCGTGCTCACCGGTGGAGGCACCGGAGGGAACAGCTGCGCGGCCGATCTGGCCGTCGGAGAGCAGGACCTCAACTTCTACGGTCGGGTTTCCGCGGGAATCAAGGATCTCGCGTGCGTGGATGGCATCGATAAGCGCCATGGATGTGCTCCTTATGGGCGAATTACAGGAATGTGGAGGGAAATTCTCAACGTCCTCGTCGCTACTAGCGTAGTCGAGAGTGGCTTAGGTTACGGCACGGCGTCCACAGCCTCACGTCATGAAGGCTGCGCTTGGGTTTTTTGGAACGCCCGGACGGCGCCACGAAGGGCCCGCTCGGCGTCGAGCCCCTGCTCCCGCGCACCTGCGACGACGGCCAACAACAACTCCCCCAGCCCTTCTTCCGAGGCTGGGATTGCGTTAAGCCCGACGGCGGAAACACGGCTGCCGACGTCGACCGCTTGTCCGGCGCGTACCGCCCGGTCGATCGACTTCTGCGCACCCGCCAGGGCCGGCAGGTGGGGCGGAATCCCTTCGAACGGATCGGCCCGCTCCGGCTTTTCCGCGCGCTTCACAGCATCCCATTTCAGGACGATTTCCTCCACCGTGGCCGGAAAAGTGTCTTGAAGGGATCCATCATCCCTGAACACATGGGGATTGCGCCTGACCATCTTGGCATTGATGCCCCGCGCCACGGCGTCGAAATCGAAGCTTCCGCGCTCCTCGGCGAGCCGGGCATGAAGGACCACCTGAAGCAGGACATCGCCTAACTCACCGCGGAGTTCATCATCCCGCGCCGCGGATTCGCCGGCTTCAATGGAGTCCACAACCTCATAGGATTCCTCGATGAGGTACTCCACCAAGGACTCGTGGGTCAGCGCGCCCATCCAGGGACAGTGCTCACGGAGTGCCGCCACTGTGCGCAGCAACTCCGTGAGCCCGGAGGAACCCTTAGCCGAGGTTGGCGTAGGCATCGTTGATGTACTCGACCAACGCTTCGCGCTCATCCAGCGGCAGGAAGGCAGCCTCGGCGGCGTTGAGCGTCAACTCGAGCAAGTCGTCGAGATCGTAGTCGAAGGTCTCAACCAGCAACTCGAACTCATCTGTGAGGGTGACGCCGCTCATCAACCGGTTATCGGTGTTGATGGTGACGTTGAAACCGAGCTGGAACAGCATGTCCACCGGGTGGCTTTCGATGCCTTCACCGAAGCCGGCGATCGCACCGGTCTGCAGGTTGGACGACGGGCATACTTCCAAGGCAATTCCGCGGTCGCGCACCCAGGCGGCCACGCCGCCGAGGGTCACCATGCCGATGGTGTCCTCGCCGTCGTCGTCGGAGTTGTCCTCGAACTCCACGGTGATGTCCTCGGCGATCCGCACGCCATGGCCCAGGCGCAGGGCACGGCCATCAACGAGTGCAGACTGGATGCTGTCAAGGCCGGCAGCCTCACCGGCGTGGACTGTGGCCGGAAAGTTGTTCTCGGCGAGATACGTGAATGCGTCCTTGAAGCGGGACGGCAGGAATCCGTCCTCCGCTCCTGCGATGTCGAAGCCGACAGCTCCCTTTGCCCGATGACGGACTGCAAGTTCGGCGATTTCCTGCCCGCGATCGGCGTGCCGCATGGCGGTAATCAGTTGGCCCACCTGGATCTGGTGTCCGCGCTCTTCAGCTGATTCCACGCCTGCTTCCAAACCGGCCTGGACTGCCTCCACTACTTCGTCCAGGGACAGGCCTTCACGCAGGTGTTGCTCGGGCGCCCAGCGGACTTCACCGTAAATCACGCCGTCCTCTGCAAGGTCTTCCACGAACTCCTTGGCGACCCGGAACAGCCCTTCTTTGGTCTGCATGACGGCGATGGTGTGGTCGAACGTTTCAAGGTAGCGAACCAGCGAACCAGAGTCGGCGGATTCGCGGAACCACTCACCCAGCGCAACGGGATCCGTGGACGGAAGGGTGTGGCCAACGGCGCTGGCCAATTCGATGATGGTGGCCGGCCGGAGCCCTCCATCCAAGTGGTCGTGCAGGGAAACCTTGGGCAGGCTCTTGAGGTCGAAGTCGAGGGCAGGGGCAGCATCAAGAATGGGCTCAGTCACGTACCAACTCTAGATGATGACGGCCCAAGAATTCAGAGCGGTCCCGATGCGCCATCTGACTGCCACCGACCTCATCGACGGGCGCCGAGGATAGGAAGTTTGTAGAAGCGTGCGACCCTAACAAATTCCGGGTCGGGACCGACGTTTTTGGAGGACACCTGCAGCAAATCGTTGCTGACCGGCGGCAGCCCTTCGTCGGAGCGGCGATCCCAATACGCCCAACACCGACCCTTGAGCGTCTTAGACCGGTAAGAAATTCCTAATGGTCTGGAGCCGTCGTCGAGGGATACTCCCCGCAGGACGTGCGCAAGTAGTGTCGTCAGATCGCGGTCCTCGCCTTCAACTGCGTCCGAAGTAAGAAGGTGGAGACGATCCGTGAGACCGGGCGTTTTGGGAGCTAGTCCTTCCAGAGCGAGGAGCGTCTCGGCGTGGTCGATCTGTACCCACCATCCATTCCGGGGTAGCTGGATCTCATAAACCGATCTCTCCATCTGCCAGTCCACAGAGATCGCCCATGGGACGTCGACACCGTTGCTTTCGGCTTCAGCGGCAACCTGGCTGATGTAGTCGTTGACTTCCCAGTTGATGGACTCTGCAACCTTTGCGATCTTGGCCCGCTCGCGACGGAACTGGACCAACACCTCCGCGTACGCGCATTCCCGTGAATCAGCCAGATAGATGGTCCGGCCTTTTGCATCGAATCGGCCGCGGTGGTCACCCTCTCCGGGGTCCGCTCCTACCGGCAATGGACCAACTACCGCATTCGGTAGAACCGAGAGCGCACCGTAGCGATCCTTTGCCACGCGGAACGCGCTCTCGCCGCGCGCCTCTAGCAGGTGAAGGCCCGTCGCCTCGCAGAGGCGTTCCGCCAGAGCCGCCGTCACGCAGCGTAGGTATCGTTCACGAACGCTTCAGCGGCGCCTATGACTTCCCTACTTCGCTGCTCCTGGATGTAGAGGACGGGAAGGTTTTCTTCAAGACGCGGGTTAGCGCCCATCAACCAAGCCAACGCAACATGCTTTCCATCGGCCATGTAGACCGTCTTCCACACGCGGTATCCAAGACGCAGACGATCTTCAAACTCCTGCCGGGGAACCGGGCCATCAGGGCGGGCCCATTTATACGGGGAGGTACGGTCTTTCACCCCGGCCATCGTCTGCACGACAACAGCACCAACGTTTTCATTGAGTTCCCGAACAAGGTCGTGGATATTCATCCGCGTAGTGTCTTGATGAATTTCGTTGCGTACCGATGCCTCCATCGTCCCATAGTCTCAGAAGACCCACATGAGAGCAACAAGAAATCCACATTCAACCGACGGCGATTCGGTGGTAGCCGCCGTGCGGGAAGGCTATCCGGCAGGCTTGGAAACGTCGACTTTGGCCACGGCGGGACCGTGCTTCACCGGGACCGAGGCGTGGGTGCCGGATGGTTCGCCAGCTGCAGTGCCGCCGTCAGCGCCGGCCTTGGAGCTTTCGTTTCCGACGGCGTGTCCGCGGCGCGCGTCCTTCTTTTCCAAGTATTTGTGCCACCACCGGAGCGCATGGTCAACTACGAAGCCAAGGACGACGGCGAATGCCACTGCGATGCCGACGCCCAAGAGCGGGTTGTGGTGAACCCACTGGCCCGCAAGCAAGCCGATGCCGATGGAGTAGCAGACCCAGGTGAGGCATGCGAAGGCGTCCAGGAAGAAGAATGTCCTGTGCTTGAACCCGGTTTGGCCCGCGACGTAGTTCACGGCCACCCGGCCCCACGGGATGTAGCGGGCTGTGAAAATGAGCACGGCCCCGCGCTTGTCCAATTCATACTGGGCCCAGGAAAACAGTTTCTGGATCTTGGGCCTGCGCATCCACTTCCAGCGGTCAATGCCGATTTTCCGGCCCAGCATGTACGCCATGTTGTCCCCCGCCATGGCCCCCACCAGGGCCGTTGCCCCCAAGATCCAGAGGTTGGGCTCGCCACTGCGAAGCGAAAGTGCCGAGAGTCCTACAATGGCCATTTCGCTGGGGAGAATCGTGGCGAATCCGTCGACGAAGAAGAACACCAAAAGGATCGGGTATACCAAGGGCTGCCCGGCTGCATGATCAAGCAAATGGTTCAAATACTCCACGCGGGGGTAGCTCCTAGGCGAATGTGACTTGACACTGTGACGGAAGTCGCTCTTAAGTGTCCCATGGCCGGGGCGTCGTTCGCTACGTCCCGGCCTTGGACCACAACTCCAACGGTAGCGGCCCCGGAGCAGTCCGGGCGTCCACCGGCGGACTGATGTTTGCCACCACCGGCAGCCCCTGCGTCATACCGTAGGCGGAGGAGACACGTCCTCCGCTGGGACGTTGCTTATGTCCAACGGCACCGAGCCACGCACCTTGCTGATGATGCGATCGATCACCACGCCGAGGGCAATTGCCGCCACGATAGCGATCACAGCGCCCAGGAGGTGATTGTGCTCGAACCACTTGCCGAAGAAGAACCCGAGCACCACGGAGTAGGTGGACCACAACAGGGCGGACACGGCGGTGAAGGCAACAAACCTGCCGTGGCTGAATCCGGTGGCGCCCGCGGCGAGGTTGACCGCTACACGACCGATCGGGATGAACCGCGCCACCATGATCAAGGAAGCGGGCCGCCGTCGTAGCTCCTTCCCCGCCCAGCCGAAGGCGCCCTGCATTCGCCGGGTCCGCATCCAGCGCCACCGCTGAACACCAACACCGCGGCCGATGAAGTAGGCGATGTTGTCCCCGGAGAACGCCCCAAGCGCCGCCATCAGGCCCAGTGACCATAGGTTCGGCGAGCCACTGCTACCTGCGACGGCGCCCAATCCGACAACAACGGATTCGCTGGGAATGGGTGGGAAGAAACCATCGATCAGGCAGCATGCCAGCACCAATAACAACACCCACGGCTGCTCTGCCGCCGCCAGGATGAAGTCGTTAAGAGCCTGCACAGGACTAAAACCTAGGCGATCCGATCGATAATGAGCCGATGCGCCGGCCGTGAACCTTCCGGCGCTATGACGACGGCGCCCTCCAAGGCTTCCTCTGCCCGGGCGAACTTTTCCGGAGTGTCCGTCAAAAGGGTCATCAACGGCTCACCCGCCCGGACCAGCGCACCCGGCTTGGCATGCATTCGAACACCTGCGCCTGCCTGCACCTGATCCTCCTTGCGAGCACGCCCCGCGCCCAGACGCCAGGCAGCAACACCCACCGAAAGGGCATCCAGTTCCACAAGCACACCGTCCGCTGGCGCGTAAACGACCTCGGACTCCTTGGCTACCGGTAATGCCGCCCTGGGATCGCCGCCCTGCGCTTCGATCATCCGGTTCCACACGTCCATGGCCCGGCCGTCCCTGAGCGCGGCAGCGGGATCGGCGTCGTGAATACCGGCACCGGCCAGCATTTCCTCCGCCAACCGGACGGTAAGTTCGACGACGTCTTCCGGACCGCCGCCGGCGAGGACCTCCACGGACTCCTCAACTTCAATCGCATTTCCCGCAGTCAAGCCCAGTGGCGTGGACATGTCAGTCATCAGCGCCACCGTATGGACTCCGGCGTCCTTTCCCAAGGCCACCATGGTCTCAGCAAGTTCCCGGGCCCGCGCCTCGTCCTTCATGAATGCGCCGGAGCCAACCTTGACGTCCAGCACCAACGAACCTGTGCCTTCAGCAATTTTCTTGCTCATGATTGAGGAAGCAATCAGCGGGATGGCCTCCACCGTTCCAGTGACGTCGCGCAATGCATACAACTTCTTGTCCGCTGGCGCGAGTCCTGAACCGGCGGCGCAGATAACCGCGCCCACGTCCTGCAACTGCCTCATGATCTCGTCATTGGTCAGATTGGCCCGCCAACCCGGAATGGCTTCCAGCTTGTCCAACGTTCCGCCTGTGTGGCCCAGGCCGCGGCCCGACAGCTGCGGAACAGCGACGCCGAAGACAGCCACCAAGGGTGCCAGGGGCAGCGTGATCTTGTCACCAACGCCACCGGTGGAGTGCTTGTCGCTGGTAGCCTTCCGGCCGCCGTCGGGCCTTGTCAGTGACGAGAAATCCATGCGCTCGCCCGAGGCGATCATCGCTGACGTCCAGCGCGAAATTTCGGCGCGGTCCATCCCGTTGAGCAGGATGGCCATATTCAGGGCCGCCATCTGCTCCTCGGCGATCACGCCGCGGGTGTACGCGTCAATGGTCCAATCGATCTGTTCAGGAGTGAGGGTGCCCTTGTCCCGCTTGATCGAAATGATCTGAACGGCGTCGAACGCTTCGGTGCTGTTCACGTGGTTTCCTCCAAATGTTCGGGACCGAAGGCATCCGGCAGCACCTGGTCCATGGATTTGATTCCCTGCGTTGTCATGAGCTGCATTCCGGGTGCCCTGAATTCGTACAGCAGTTGGCGGCAACGCCCGCACGGCATGAGGATGTTTCCTTGGCCATCCACGCAATAGAACGCAGCGAGCCTCCCCCCGCCGCTCATGTGGAGCTGCCCAACCAACGCGCACTCGGCGCACAGCGTCAGGCCATAACTGGCGTTCTCCACATTGCAGCCGCTCACGATCCGGCCATCCTCGGTGAGGGCTGCTGCTCCCACCGGGAACTTGGAATACGGCGCATAGGCCCTCTCCATAGCCTCTTTGGCAGCCTGTTCCAGGGCTGGCCAGTCGACGTCCTGCTGGTGACCGGTGTCCATGCTCAACCTTTCACGTACGGTATGCCGCTGGCAGCCGGTGGCCGCGACCTGCCCACCAAACCGGCGACGGCGAAGATGGTCACCAAATACGGCAGCATGGCCATGAACTGGCTCGGCACGGGCGTTCCGATGATGCCAAGGATCGACTGCAGGTTGTAGGCGAAGCCGAACAGCAGCGAGGCCAGGAACGCACCGATCGGGTTCCAACGGCCAAAGATCAATGCTGCCAAGGCGATGAAGCCGCGGCCGCCTGAGATTTCCTTGGTGAAGGAATCGATGGTCACCAACGTGAACACAGCACCACCGATGCCTGCGATGGCACCGCCCAAGGTCACGTTCCAAAAACGGGTGGCGTTGACGTTGATCCCCATGGTGTCCGCCGCTTGCGGGTGTTCGCCGACGGCGCGGACGCGCAGCCCCCAACGGGTCTTGAAGAGGCCGAACCACACCACGGCAACAGCCACATACATCAGGTAACCCGCAACGGACTGCTTGAACAAGATGGGCCCGATGATCGGAATGTCGGAAAGCAGCGGGATCGGCAGGATATCCAAGCGGCCCGGAGTGTTGAACTGGTCCTTATTCGGAGCCATGACCGTGCCGAACAGGAAGCCGGTGAGGCCGGACACCAGGACGTTCAGCACCACGCCCACAATGATCTGGTTGACCAGATACTTGATGCTGAAAACCGCCAACACCATGGAGACGGCAGCCCCGGCGCCTGCGGCGGCCAGTAGGCCCACGTACGGGCTGCCCGTTACTGTCGCGACCAAGGCCGCAGTGAAGGCCCCACCCAGCAACTGGCCCTCAATGGCGATATTGACGACGCCGACGCGCTCGCACAGCACACCGGAGAGGGAACCGAAGACCAAGGGAACGGCAAGGGTCACGGAACCGGCGATCAGCCCGGCAAGGGAAATCGATGGCTGGCGGGCACCGGCAACGATCCAGAGGAGCACCGCAAAAACGAAGACCACGGAGAACGCAATGGGCAGCCACCTGGGCGAGCGGGTGTTCCGGGTCCAGAGGTAGATCGAGTACGCAGCCATCGCGAGCAGCAGTATGCCGAGCACGATGCCGCCCACTTGGCCTGGAATCAACAGCGCGGGGACCGCTACAGCGTCACCGGGATCGCTGATCTTCATCTCGGCAGTCTGCCCAGGGCCCAGCAGGCCGAAGAACACCAGTGCAATCACGGCCAATACGCCGAGTGTCAGGGGGACCTTCATAGAAGGCCGGAACGCAGGCAGGGCTGTTGCCCCTGGGGCGGAAGCTGTGGATGTTGCGCTCACTTGGCACCTCCGGAGGCGTGTGCAAGGGCAGCTTTCGGGGCTGCCTTGGTCTTCTTGTTTTTCTTCTTGGGTTCAAGCCGGAATATCGACCGAATCAGGGGTGGCGCAGCGATGAACAGCACGATGAGCGATTGCACCACCAGCACGATGTCGATCGGTGTTCCGGTCTGGATCTGCATTTGCACCGCTCCTGCGCGGAAAGCGCCGAACAGCAACCCTGCAAAGAAGGTCCCCCACGGGGTGCTGCGCCCCAGCAGGGCAACAGTGATGGCGTCGAAGCCTATCTGGGCTGCAATACCGCCCGTGAGCACCTTCTCCGTACCGGCTACTTGGGCAACCCCGCCGAAAGCGGCAAGGGCTCCGGCAAGGGCCATTACCAAGATCGTTGCCCGGGATACTTTGACTCCGGCAGTGCGCGCGGCGATGGGGTTGGCGCCAACGGCACGGAATTCGAAGCCAATGGTGGATCGGTTCAGCATCCACCACACACCGTAGGTCAGCAGGACTGCAACCAGGAAGCCCAAGTGGAGGCGGGACCCTGGAATAAGGATCGGGTACGTTGCGGAATCATCCAGGCGCGGCGAAATCGGGCTGTTGTCTCCAGCGCGGCGGAAGGCTGCGGTATTCAACAGGAAGTCCAGCAGGAACAAAGCAACGTAATTGAGCATGATGGTGACAATCACCTCGTGCGCGCCGGTTCGTGCCTTGAGGACGCCAACCAACGCGCCCCACGCAGCACCGCCAAGGACGCCCATGATCACTACCACCAGCAGGTGCAGGCCGAATGGGAGGTGCCAAGCGAACCCGACATAAGCTCCGAGGGTGGCGCTGATGATGATCTGCCCCTGCGCACCGATGTTAAACAGGCCCGCCCGGAAGGCCAAAGCCACGCCCAGGCCAGCGCAAATCAGCGGCGTTGCCACTGTCATGGTTTCCAACAGCGGCTGCAAGCCTTGGCGCGGGTTGAACACTGAGCCCTGGAAGAGCGCGATGTAGCTCTTGGTCATGGCACTCCACGCTGCCGACAGGAAGTCCCCTGGTCGAGCAAAGAAGTAGCCTGCAGTTTTCGCCACGGCGGCGTCGGTGCTGGCAATCAGCAGACCACCGAGAATCAGCGCCACGATGACGGCCAGAACGGACACGAAACCGTTGCCCATCACGATTTTCCGGATCACGCTGTCCTGCTCGTGGCCGGGATCTCCGCTCTGCGAAGAAACGGGCACGATCGCCGGGGCCAGGGCTCCCCCGGCGGTGTCGAGAGCGACATCCGCCGCGCGTACTTCCGACGTCGATTCAGCTGGCTGGGTCTCATCGGACCGGTGCTTACTTGTCATCGGAGCCTCCTTCCGGGCCGACGCCGGCCATCATCAAGCCAAGGGTGTCCCTGGGTGTGTCCGCAGGCACGATGCCCACGAGTTTGCCCTTATAGAGCACCGCAATCCGGTCTGCGAGCTCAACCACCTCATCGAGTTCGGTGGAGACGATCATGACCGGTGTTCCGACGTCGCGCTCGGCGACAATGCGCTTGTGCAGGAACTCGATGGAGCCCACATCCACGCCACGCGTGGGCTGGCTGGCAATGAACAACCGCAGCGGCCGCGATAACTCACGGGCCATGACCACTTTTTGTTGGTTACCGCCGGATAATGTTCCGGCCGCAGATCCCGCCGAGGGGGTTCGGATATCGAATTCCTCGATCTTGGCTTTGGCATTCTCCACCACTTTGGCCGGCTTCATGCTGATGCCGCTCGCGAACGGAGCCTGGTCATACAGGTCCAGGACAAGGTTCTCGGCGACGGAGAACGGCCCCACCAACCCGTCAACGGTGCGGTCTTCGGGAACAAAGCCGACGCCGGAGCGCAGGACTTCCTTGACCGGAAGGCCCAGCAGTTGCTTGCCGTCGAGGGTGACCGAACCAGTGACGTGTTCCTGCACGCCAAGGATGGCTTCGGTCAGTTCCGTTTGGCCGTTCCCTTGGACGCCCGCAACAGCGAGGATCTCGCCCTGGGCAATGTCAAAGCTGATGCCGTCCACCACGTTGGTGCCGTTGGCTGCACGGACAGTCAGGTTTTCGACGACGAACGTGGTCTCCTTGGGCTGCGCCGGGGCCTTGTCGAGGCTAAGGCTCACCGGACGGCCGACCATCATGGATGCCAATTCGGTGGCCGACGCCGTAGGAGGCGCATCGCCTACCACCTTGCCGCGGCGGATCACGGTGATGACGTCAGAAACGGCCTGGACTTCGCGCAACTTGTGCGAGATGAAGACGATGGAGGTGCCCCCTGCCTTCAGTTGCCTCATGATGTCCAGGAGCTCGTCCGTTTCCTGAGGCGTCAGGACCGCCGTCGGCTCGTCCAGGATGAGCACCTTGGCCTCACGGACCAGGGCCTTGATGATTTCGACGCGTTGCTGGACGCCGACCGGTAGGTCCTCCACCAAAGCGTCGGGATCGACGTCGAACCCGTACTTTTTGGAGATTTCACGGATCTTCGTGCGGGTCTCGTCCATGCTGAGGACCCCGCCGAAGGAGGTAGGCTCCGCGCCGAGGGCCACATTTTCGGCGACCGTGAAAACGGGAACCAGCATGAAGTGCTGGTGGACCATGCCGATACCTGCAGCCATGGCGTCCGCGGGGCCCCGGAAGCTGACCGGACGGTCGTCCACCAGGATCTGGCCGGCCGTGGGTTCGTACAGGCCATACAGCACGTTCATGAGTGTTGATTTGCCCGCACCATTCTCGCCGAGGAGGCAATGGATCTGGGCGGATTCGACCACGAGGTCGATGTCTTGGTTGGCGTAGAAGGTCCCGAAAGCTTTCGAGATCCCCTTCAATTCGAGTTTCACAACTCCACCGTTCTGTGAGTCCGAGGGACGGCGAACAGCCCAACAGCCTGAGGCTTTGAGCCAATGCTAGTCAAAAAACACGCCGCCAGTACCGGGGCTCGGTACTGGCGGCGCGTCCAGGAATTGCCTACTTCTTAGGGCTGGCCGCCGATTGCACAACCAACTTGCCGGAAACGATGTCCGCCTTCAGCGCGTTCACCTCGGACTTGGTATCCGATGAAACAGCCGAGTCGAGATCGTGGAACGGGGCGATCGCCACGCCGTTGTTGGCAAGCGTGCCAACGTAAGCGGCGTTAGTGAACTTTCCGTCCTTGTCGTCCTTGACCACCGTTTCAACGGCGTCACCCATCTGCTTGACCACGGAAGTCAGCATGAGGTCCTTGTATTCAGGGGCCGTCAGGTAGCCGTCGGAGTCAACCCAGATGAGCTTGACGTCCTTGCCCGCTGCCTTCGCTTCCTTCAGGGCTGCGCCAGCACCCTTGCCCACCGGACCGGCCACGGGCATCACGATGTCCGCGCCCTGGTCCAGGAGGTTCTTGGTGACCTGCTTGCCGGTGTCCTGCTTTTCGAAGTCACCGGTAAAGGAGCCGTCCTGGGTGGTCTTGTCCCAGCCAATAACCTGCACGGACTTGCCCTTGGCTTTGTTGTAGGCCTGGACGCCGTCGTAGAAACCGTCCATGAAGATGGTCACGGTAGGAATCTTGATACCGCCGAAGGTTCCCACCTTGCCGGTCTTGGTGGTGGCCGCCGCCGTGTAGCCTGCCAAGTACGCCGCCTGGGCGGTGTCGTAGACCACTGGCTTCACGTTGGCGATGGGGTCCGTGTACGTGTAGTCAATGATGGCGAAGTGCTTGTCCGTGTTCTTCTGGGCAGCAGCCTTGGTGGCATCTCCCAACAGGAAGCCGACTGTGATGGTCAAGTTGCAGTTGGCCGACATCATGCCGTTGAGGTTGGTCTCAAAGTCGCTGTTGGACTTGGACTCAGCGGACTTGGTGGTGATGCCCAGGTCCTTCTCGGTCTTCTTCAGGCCATCGTAGGAGGACTGGTTGAAGGACTGGTCATCGAATCCGCCGGAGTCCGAGACGATGCAACCCACGTAGTTACTGGCGCTGTTGCTGCTGGAGTTGGAATCGGGCGCTTGCCCGCAGCCAGTCAGCAAAAGGGCGGCTGCGCCTGCTGTGGCGACACCGGCCAGAGAACCGCGCTTCAGGGTGGCACGCAGTGGTTTCTTCAATTTTCCTCCAGGAAAAAGTGATTGGCGCTACGACTGATGGTCAATGAGTGTCCATTTCCTAAACCTGAGGCAGAAATTCTGTTTTCACTGATGCTCGCAGCCGCGCCGAGGGCGCATTGATGACACCAACTTTAGTGGCCTGAAACACACCCTGATAGCACAAATCCCTGAGGAGAAGCAGATTGTTGACCTTTTGTTACCAACCCTTGGCGGGGGGCCCAGGTGCCACCATGCTAGAGCCGCACGAGCATCTTGCCGGTGTTGGCGCCGTCGAGCAGGTCGATGAACGCCTGCGGCGCGTTCTCAAGACCGTCCACGATCGTTTCGTCGTAGCTTACTGAACCGTCGGCAAGCCAGCCGGCCATCTTCTGCGCAAACTCGGCGGCGTGCTGGCGCTGGCCACCGACCAGGAAACCGCGTAACGTCAGCTGCTTGCCAATGGCTACCGCAAGGTTTCGCGGTGCGGCCGGCGGCTCGGTGGAGTTGTACTGCGAAATGGCACCGCACATGGCCACCCGACCACCGACAGTGAGTGTGGCCAGCGCCGCTTCCAGGTGATCGCCACCGACGTTATCGAAGTAGACATCGATGCCGCGCTCCCCCGCTGCTTCACGCAGTTGGTCTAGGACCGGGGCATCGTTGTAGTTGAAGGCCGAGTCGAAGCCCAGCTCCAAGAGCCGGGCAACCTTCTCCGCGGATCCGGCGCTGCCGATCACCTTTGAGGCACCCATGGCCTTGGCGATCTGCCCGACCATCGAACCGACGGCACCAGCGGCGCCAGAGACGAAGACAACGTCTCCTTCCTTGAATTCGGCGACCTTCAACAGGCCGGCATAGGCGGTCAGCCCGGTCATGCCCAAAGCACCGAGGAAAGCGGAGGTCGGAGCGAGCCCGCTCGGCACCGGAGTGGTAGCCGTAGCGTCCACCACCGCATATTCGCGCCATCCCAGGGAATGCACGACGACGTCACCCACCTTGTGCGCGTCCGAACGTGACGCGATCACCTCGCCCACCGCACCGCCGTCGAGCGCTGCATCGACTTGGAACGGCGCCGAGTAGGACTTGACGTCATTCATGCGGCCGCGCATGTACGGGTCCACGGACATGAACTGGTTGCGCACCAGGAGCTGCCCATCGGCCAACTCCGGCAACGGTGTGACAGCCAAGCGGAAGTTTTCCGGCGTCGGGCGGCCAACCGGCCGGGAAGCGAGCTGGATTTCGCGGCTTTCCACGGGAGTCACGGCGCTCATGCTGCGAACTCCACGAGCTTGAGGTCCACGGCCATGTTGCCGCGCGTGGCGTTGGAGTATGGGCAGACTTGGTGGGCCTTGGCCATCAGTTTCTCCGCCGTTTCGCGGTCAAGGGCCGGCAGGGCGATCTCGAGCTCGGCAGCCAGTCCGTAGCCTTCGCTGTCAGGCAGCGCACCGAAGTGGATTTTGGCGGCAACGGCGGAGTCACTGAGGTCAACGCGTTCCTTGCGACCCACCATCCGGAGTGCCGAGTGGAAGCAGGCAGCATAGCCGGCGGCGAACAACTGCTCAGGGTTGGTGCCTTGTCCGTTGCCGCCCAGTTCCACCGGGCTTGCCAGTGCGACGTCGAGCTTGCCGTCATTGGTGCGGGCGCTGCCGTCGCGCCCTTCGCCGGAGGCAAGTGCCTCAGCCGTGTAAAGAGTCTTCATCGTGTTTCCGTTTCTCTTTGACAATGATGTCTTGGGTGTCTTGGGTGGGAAGTTCTCAGAGTGAGCTGTTCAGGGCTGCGGTCAGTTTGCCCAAGGTGTTGTGCAGTTGCTCAATCTCCGCGGCGGAGAGGCCTGCGGCATCGGCGAGACGCTGGGGCACAGCCCCCGCCCGGGCGCTGAGGGCCGTTCCGGCATCGGTCAGAACGACGTCGACGCGCCTCTCGTCTTCAGCTGAGCGGCGGCGCTGGACCAGCCCCATGCCCTCAAGCCGCTTCAACAGGGGCGATAACGTGCCGGAATCGAGACCAAGCTCGGCCCCGAGTTCCCGCACGCTCCGCGGTTCCTGTTCCCAGAGCACCAGCATGACCAGGTACTGCGGGTAGGTCAGCCCCAACTCTTCCAGGACCGGCCGGTAGACCGCCGTCGCCGCTTTGGATGCCGAGTACAGCGCGAAACAGACTTGGTGGCGGAGCCTGGGTGCATCACTCATGATCCAAACGATAGTGCACAATTCAATTGTGCACAACTCAACTCCATGCGGTTCACGCACTCTCATGGTCCACACAACTAAGTACGGGCCTAGGTTGGAACTACTGCTCCAGATCGCGGATAGTGCGGAGGGCAGCGGCAGTGAGGACGCGGATGGCATAGCCGAGCGCGCGTTCATCCACGATGAAGTCACCACGGTGGAGGTCGTACTCCTCGCCGCCGGGCGTGTGGGTGCCCAGGCGCATCATGGCGCCGGGAAGGTCCGCGAGGAACCACGCGAAGTCCTCGCCACCCATGGACTGCGGCGTCAGGACCACCGCTTTCTCACCCAACTCGGCCCGTGCGGAGGCTTCGATCAGGGCCGTCTCATGCTCCGAGTTGACCACAGGAGGCACGCCGCGGGTGTGCTCGAGATGCACGTCCACGCCATACGGTGCCGCCACCTGCTTCACGACGTCGTCCAGCAACTCGCCCGCGCTGTGCCAGGCCTCGCGGTCAAGGCAACGCATGGTTCCGGCCATGTAACCCGACCCGGGAATGGCATTGGGGGCCGAACCTGCGGAAATCTGGCCCCAGACCACGGAAACACCGCTGCGCACATCCACGCGGCGCGAGAGCACGGCGGGAACATTGACGGCAATTTGTGCCAGTGCGAACACCAGGTCTTCGGTCAGGTGTGGCCTGGAGGTATGCCCGCCTCGTCCGGAAAGCTCAATCTTGATGGTGTCCGACGCCGAGGTGATCGCGCCGATGCGGGTACCGATCTGGCCCACGTTGATTCGCGGATCGCAGTGCAAGGCGAGGATCCGCGGCACACCCTCCAAGACGCCCTGTTCGATGCAGGACAAGGCCCCGCCGGGCATGGTTTCCTCGGCAGGCTGGAAGATGATCCGGACCGTACCGCCGAGCGGATTGTTTTTGTGCATCCGCTGCAGCGTCAGGGCAATCCCGAGCATGGCGGTGGTGTGGACGTCGTGCCCGCAGGCGTGGGTAACGCCGTGGTTCTTTGACGCGAACGGCAGCCCCGTCTCCTCGATGATCGGAAGTGCGTCGATATCGCCGCGGAGGGCTGTGCCAATCGGGCCCTCACCGACGTCAACCGTCAGCCCGGTACCTTCGAGCCGCCGTGGCTTCAGCCCAGCGGCTTCCAGGCGCTCCACGAGCTTGTCCGTGGTGCGGAATTCCTTGAAGGAAAGTTCGGGGTGCGCATGGAGGTCACGCCGGAATTCGATGAGTCCGGGAAGGAGCTCGTCAACCCAAGGACTCACAACGGGGGCCGGCTCGGTTTCAGTCGTGTAATTGCGCACGTCACAACTCTAGCCATGCAAGCGCTCGGAGGAACGAAAGCAACCTCTTGGTTACGCCACGTTCAGCTGCGGGACAACCAAGGAGGTGTCTCACGGTATAAACACCGGCACAAGTACCGGTGTTTACCCCAGCGTTAGAGCACGTCCGTATCGCCGCTGGCTTTGAGCGCGTCCACCGTGCCCTTGACGAGCTGCGCGTGCTCCTTGGTGGTCACCAGCAGCGCGTCCGGAGTATCCACGATGACGACGTCCTTGATACCGATAAGGGCAATAACGCGCTTGGTATCGGAAACCACCACGCCGCTGGCGTTTTCCGCGAACACGCGGGCGCCTTCACCAAGAACGGTGACCTCGTCGACGTCGCCCGCGTTGTTCAGGCGGCCAATGGCGGCAAAGTCGCCGACGTCGTCCCAACGGAAAGTACCGGGCACGACGGCGACGTCGCCAGCTTCCGCTGCGGGCTCGGCCACTGCGTAGTCGATGGCAATCTTGGGCAAGGTGGGCCAAATACGGGACGTAACCTCGGCGCGTCGGGGAGTGTCCCATGCCTCCGCGATTTCCTGCAGACCCGCGAAGAGCTCGGGCTGGTTGGCCTCCAGGTGCCGCAGCATGAGCGCCACGGGCGCAACGAACATCCCTGCATTCCAGACGTAGTCGCCGGCCTCGACGTACTTGTTGGCAACTTCCTGACTGGGCTTTTCCACGAATTCCGCGACAGCCATGGCGTTAGGGGCGCCTTCGACGTTGAGTGCCGCCCCGGAGCGGATGTATCCGAACCCCGTGGACGGGTGCGTCGGCTTGATACCGATGGTGACGATCTTGCCGGTGGCGGCCGTGTAGATCGCCTCGCGAACGGCTTCTTGGAAGAGGTCGTCGGGACTGATGACCTGGTCCGCGGCAAAGGAGCCCATGATTGTTTCCGGATCGCGGCGGTGCAAGATCGCAGCAGCAAGTCCGATCGCGGCGCCCGAGTCCTTGGGTTCGCTTTCGAGAACCATCTCGTCCTCGCCTACTTCCGGGAGCTGGCGGCACACTGCTGCCCGGTGGGCTTCGCCGGTCACCACGAGCACGCGGGAACCCGCCAGCGGTTCGAGTCGGTCGTAGGTGGCCCTCAACAAGGTGCTGCCGGAACCTGTCAGGTCATGCAGGAACTTAGGGGCAGCGGCACGCGAGAGAGGCCATAGCCGGGTCCCCACACCACCCGCCGGGATCACGGCGTGGAAGCGGCCCAAGGGCGATTCCTGGATTTTCGCGTCGTCTGTACTCACCGCAACACTTTATCCGACAGCACCGGCAAGCCCTGCAGAACGCGACACATGTGGCGTTCGTCTCAGGGAATGACCAAAACTGCCTAGAACACTGCGGAGTGGTTGAACCATGAACGAGCGAAGTAGGGCCTAAATTGAATAAGCTGTTAGCGAAGCCTAGATTTAGGCGTGAGCTACGAGTGCTCTCGCAGCAGGCGTTTCCCCGCGTGGATCCCATGCCAGCGCCGCTGTGTTGCAGGAAGGTTTAATCAGTGCCGACAAAACCAGCTGGCACCTTGTACCGCGGCCGTGAAGGCATGTGGTCCTGGGTTGGACACCGAATTACCGGTGTAGTGATCTTTTTCTTCTTGTTGGTCCATGTGCTGGACACCTCATTGGTGCGCGTGTCCCCTGAGGCCTACACGGCCGTGATTGGCGCCTACAAGAACCCCCTGATGGCCATTGGTGAAACGGGCTTGGTCGCTGCGATTGTCTTCCACGCTTTCAACGGCCTGCGCGTCATCGCCATCGACTTCTGGAAGAAGGGTGCCAAGTACCAGCGGCAGATGCTGTGGACCGTGCTTATTCTTTGGGTGGTCGTCTTCGGCGCATTCGCCGTCCGCCACTTGTCCCTGGCACTGGGAGGCCACTGACCATGACCACCATCGAATCCCCACGCAGTGGAAAAATCGGCTCAGGGAAGATCGCCCCGAAGTACAACCGCAGTGGTCACAGCCGCGGCAACTTCGAGATGATCGCTTGGCTCTTCATGCGCCTCTCCGGCGTCGTCCTGGTAGTCCTCATCTTCGGTCACCTGTTCGTGAACCTCATGGTGGGCCAGGGCATCCACGCGATCGACTTCGGCTTCGTTGCAGGTAAGTGGGCCGATCCGTTCTGGCAGTTCTGGGACCTCGCCATGCTGTGGCTTGCCATGCTGCACGGCACCAACGGCGTCCGCACGATCATCAACGACTACGCCGAAAGGGACGCCACCCGCTTCTGGCTCAAGGGTGTCCTCTACGCTGCAGCCTTCGTCATCATCATCCTGGGCACGTTGGTGATCTTCACCTTCAACCCGTGCCCGGTCGTCAACGGCGTTCAGCTGCCCGGCGGTTTCTGCCCGGCGCCTTAGCGGACCGCGCCGCGGCTTTCCGCTGCGGCTGGCCACGCCTGAAGTAGCGGAGCAGCCTCCGCCGACCATCTGAATTTTTGAAAGAGAGAGCATCTGGTATGCAGGTCCATAAGTACGACGTCGTCATTGTCGGTGCAGGTGGCGCCGGCATGCGCGCCGCGATCGAGTCCGGTCAGCGTGCACGCACAGCGGTACTGACCAAGCTCTACCCCACCCGCTCGCACACCGGTGCGGCACAGGGTGGCATGTGTGCAGCGCTGGCCAACGTTGAAGAAGACAACTGGGAATGGCACACCTTTGACACCATCAAGGGTGGCGACTACCTGGTTGACCAGGACGCAGCCGAGGTCATGGCGAAGGAAGCCATCGACGCCGTGCTGGACCTGGAGAAGATGGGTTTGCCGTTCAACCGCACGCCCGAAGGCCGGATCGACCAGCGCCGCTTTGGTGGCCACACCCGTGACCACGGTAAGGCCCCCGTCCGCCGGGCATGCTACGCCGCAGACCGTACCGGCCACATGATCCTGCAGACCCTCTACCAAAACTGCGTCAAGCACAACGTTGAGTTCTACAACGAGTACTACGTCCTTGACCTGCTGATCGTCGAAGAGGACGCCGTTCGCGAGGACGGCACCCCGTACAAGCAGAAGCGCGTTGCCGGGGTCGTCTCCTACGACCTCGCATCAGGCGAACTGCACGTGTTCCAGGCCAAGTCCGTGGTGTTCGCTTCAGGTGGTGCCGGCAAGGTCTTCAAGACCACGTCCAACGCCCACACCCTTACCGGTGATGGCATGGGCATCGCGTTCCGCCGCGGCATCCCGTTGGAGGACATGGAGTTCTTCCAGTTCCACCCGACCGGTCTTGCCGGCTTGGGTATCCTTCTCACCGAGGGTGCACGCGGTGAAGGTGCCATCCTGCGTAACTCCGAGGGTGAGCGCTTCATGGAGCGTTACGCCCCCACCATCAAGGACTTGGCTCCCCGCGACATCGTGGCCCGCGCCATGGCGAACGAAGTCCGTGAAGGTCGCGGCTGTGGCCCGAACAAGGACTACGTCCTCCTGGACCTGACGCACCTTGAGCCGGCGCACATCGAAGCCAAGCTTCCGGACATCACCGAGTTCGCCCGCACCTACCTCGGCGTGGAACCGTTCACGGACCCGGTCCCGGTATTCCCCACGGCGCACTACGCCATGGGCGGCATCCCCACCAACATCACCACCGAGGTGCTGCAGGACAACGACACGATCGTTCCGGGCCTTTACGCTGCCGGTGAAGTTGCCTGCGTATCCGTGCACGGCTCCAACCGCTTGGGCACCAACTCGCTCCTGGACATCAACGTGTTCGGTAAGCGTGCCGGCATCGCCGCTGCGGAGTACTCCAAGACGGCTGACTACGTGGAGCTGCCGGCGGACCCCGAAGCGATGACCCGCAGCATCCTGAACGGTTTGTTGACCGGTACGGGAACCGAACGCGTCGCCCAGATCCGTAAGGAACTGCAGGAGACCATGGACGCCAACATGCAGGTGTTCCGTACCAAGGAGTCCTTGGAGCAGGTCCTTCGGGATATTGCGTCCTTCGAGGAGCGCTACAAGAACGTCACCGTCCAGGACAAGGGGAAGCGCTTCAACCTTGACCTCCTGGAAGCAGTGGAATTGGGCTTCCTCCTGGACATGGCCAAGGTCATGACCGTCGGTGCGCTGCACCGCGAAGAATCGCGCGGTGGACACTACCGCGAGGACTTCCCCGAACGCGATGATGAAAACTTCATGAAGCACTCCATGGCATACCTTGACACTTCCGTCACCGCCGCTTCCTCGGCGGAATCGGTTGCGGGCATCCGTCTTGAGACCAAGCCCGTCATCTTCACCCGTTACGAGCCGATGGAGCGTAAGTACTAATGACGACCGAAATGGCAGAGCCCGCCTCCAAAATCGAGCTCCCGGCAAGCGTCGCCGGCGACGGTGAAATCCCCACCTTCCACATCACCCTCCGCGTCCGCCGCTACGATCCGGAAATCTCGGAAGAGGCACGCTGGGATGATTACAAGCTGACCATGTACGGCACGGACCGTGTGCTGGATGCCCTTCACAAGGTCAAGTGGGAGATTGACGGCAGCGTTTCCTTCCGCCGCTCCTGCGCCCACGGCGTGTGTGGGTCCGATGCCATGCGCATCAATGGCCGCAACCGCCTCGCCTGCAAGACCCTCCTGAAGGACCTGGACACGTCCAAGCCCATCACGGTGGAACCGATCAAGGGCCTCCCCGTGGAGAAGGACCTGATTGTGGACATGGAGCCGTTCTTCCAGTCCTTCCGTGAAGTCATGCCGTTCCTGATCAACAAGGGCCACGAGCCCACCAAGGAGCGCCTGCAGTCCGTTGAGGACCGTGAACGCTTCGATGACACCACCAAGTGCATCCTGTGTGCAGCCTGCACCTCGTCCTGCCCGGTCTTCTGGACCGACGGTCAGTACTTCGGCCCGGCAGCGATCGTGAACGCCCACCGCTTCATCTTCGATTCCCGTGATGACGCCGGCGACATGCGCCTTGAGATCCTGAACGACAAAGAAGGCGTGTGGCGTTGCCGCACCACCTTCAACTGCTCCGAAGCATGCCCGCGTGGCATCCAGGTGACCAAGGCCATTGCCGAGGTCAAGCAGGCAATCCTGTCCCGCAAGATCTAGTTCGCCCGCACTAAAGAACAGCACGACGACGGCGCCGCTCACCACTGCTGGTGACGGCGCCGACGTCGTTAATCCGGACTCCCCAGTCAGTTCACAACAAGGCAGCCCAAACCCTAGGAGAACAGCGTGTCGCGCCCTGAGAAGATCAGCTTCGTTGGAAGTACCGGCGATGTGCTGGCCGGCGTCGTGGACGTTCCTGAGGGTCCCCTGCGGGGCTGGGGCGTGTACTCGCACGGACTGACCCTCGGTAAGGACAGCCCCGCCGCCTCACGCATCTGCAAAGGGCTGGCCGAGCAAGGCATTGGCATGCTGCGCTTTGACAACCTGGGGCTGGGAGGCTCCGGCGGGGAATGGTCCGCGGGATCGTTCAGTGTGAAGGTTGCGGACACCATCTTGGCTGCGGCGTTCATGCAGGAACAGCGCCGCAGGATCAGCCTGCTGGTAGGACATTCGTTTGGAGGGGCAGCAGTGCTAGCCGCTGCCCGCGACATCCCGGGCCTGAATGCTGTGGTGACAGTGGGCGCGCCCTATGAACCCAAGCACGTCGAGCACATGTTCGACACCGAAATAGACGCCATCCTTCGCGACGGCAGCGCGGTAGTGGATCTGGGCGGGCGCCCCATGGAAGTCCGCCGCCACTTTGTCGAGGACGTGGAAAAGGCCGATCTGCGGGACTGCATCCGGACTCTCCACAAGCCTCTGATGGTGATGCACTCCCCCACCGACAACACGGTGGGAATCGACAATGCCAGCGAGATCTTCCGAACCGCGAGGCATCCCCGGAGCTTCATCTCGCTGGAAGGCAGCGAACATTTGCTCACGGGCAAGGGCCAAGCTGCACGGGTTGCCCGGATCATCAGCGCGTGGGCAGACCCGTATCTGGAACTCCCGGTAACCGTCTAGCTCCTACGTGTGGGGCGTTACACGCCGCGCGCCAAGGATTTTGGTTCGCTGGGCGGTGCCTGACCCGTCGTCGGCCACCCGGATAGCGGACCACGAGGCCGAGACAAGGTAGACCTGGCTGACCAGGTTAAACCAGATCAGCAAACCAATGATGATGGCGAACGAGGCGAGGACCGGGTTGTGACCGGCACGCGCCAGGAGTTCGGTGCTGAAAAGCTGCAGTATGGTGGTTCCCACCCCGGCGAAGACCACTCCTTCGACGAACGCCCGGCGACCCAACGCCAGCCCGGCTGCGACGCGGAACAGCACCGCCGCCGTCGTGCAGTTCAGCAAGAGCGGAACCACGATCTTGACCACTGCGGCAAGGGGCGCAGACACGGCCTCGTCCAATGGCAGAAGACTGATGACCCAGTCCGCCGCGGTGCCGAAGACCAGTGACGCCCCTGAGCTGACCACCAGGAGCACCCCGAGGAGTAGGAGGGTTCCTGCATCGATGAGTTTTTGGAGGATGGGATTACGTTGCAGGGGCCCGGCCTCTGTCACGGCGCGCAGGCCCTCCCGGACGCTGGCAATCCAGCCCAGGGAGGTAAAGACCGTGACGACGGCGGCAATGACTGCGGTCCAGCCAAGCCCGGCCGGATTGAGCAGCGACTGCGGATCCACTAAGCCTTTTGCCCCGTTGACTGCAAGCAGGCCAGGCGCCGCAGCCGCGACACTGTTGATCACGGCGCTTTCGAGCACCGGATCACCACCGAGGACGATCCCGGTGACGGCAAATCCGGTAGTCAGCAGGCCGGTTACCGAGAAGAACATGTTGAAACCGATACCGGCACTCAGCAGGGGTCCGTGCTGGCGGGTGTACTGCTGGAACGAGCGCATTGCGCGGTTGGTGTTCAGCTTCGCAAGGACCAACGCAACGAACACGCCGGCCTTCTTAGGCAACGCATCGCCGGCAAGTTTCGCTTGGCCCCAGTCTTGCCTCTTGCGCAGGAACTCAAGTTTCAGTTGCGCCCGCTCAGTCGGAAGTGGCGGACCGTCCGTCTCTTTCGCCGGGTTCCGCTTACCGTGCTTGGTCAGTATCGCCGCCAAAGTCGAGCTCTTCCCGTAGCTGCCAAATTCCGTTGCTGTCGTGCTCGTAAAGTCCCATGCTAACCACCGGAAAGGTGGCGCGGTAATCGCTGAGCACCGTCTCGGCCTCATCGAGGCTTTCCTGCCCGACGTCGTGAGCGACCGTGACGTGGGGGTGGTACGGAAAGGGAAGGCTTCGTTCGAGAGGACCGCTTTGGAGCTTCTCGTGCAATTTCACGCACTCCTCGAAGCCGTCTTCGACATTGACAAAAACCACCGGTGAAACAGGCCGGAATGATCCTGTGCCCGAGATGGTGACGGTGAAAGGCTCCTGGCAGCGGGCAACCTCCCGGACGTGCTCGATGGTAGCGGTCCAGTCCTGCGTGGGGGTTGTGGTGATCAACGTGATGTGGGCAGGGATGACCTCGGCCATGGGATCGCCAAACGAGGCCCGCCATTCCCTCAGTTCGCGGGCCACGTCCGCCGGGAAGCCAAGGATCACTCCCACGCACATGGTGTCGCCGGCACCGCAGTCGATACCGGCGACGGCGGTCTGCCGCGCATTGTCCGGACCGGCACCCCTGCGGGTGTCGGTCCGGACGTTGAGCTGGCCAGCTGCGCACATGGAGTTAGCGGACTCCCTGTTCGCCGTTTGAAGCAATTCCACGATAGGGAAGGAACCCGACCCGCGAATAGACGTCCGCGAGGGTGGCGGATGCAATTTCCCGTGCCTTGTCCGCCCCATGGGCCAAGAGACGGTCAAGTTCTGCCGGATCCGCGAGCAGTTCGTTGGCGCGTTCCCTGATCGGTGCAAGGTGCCCCGAGACCAGCTCCGCCAGGTCCACCTTGAGGTGCCCGTACATTTTTCCCTGGTAGTCAGCCACGATTTTCTGCACCGGCTGGCCGCTGATCGCCGAATAAATGCTCAGCAGGTTTGACACGCCCGGCTTGTTTTCGCGGTCGTAACGGATCTCCGTCTCGGTATCGGTCACTGCCGACTTGATGCGCTTGGCCACCGTTTTGGGATCATCCAAAAGGTTGATCAGCCCGGCTGGCGATTCCGCGGACTTCGACATCTTGGCCGTGGGGTTCTGCAGATCGTAGATCTTGGCCGATTCCTTCTGGATGAAGGCCTCGGGGACTTGGAATGTCTCCCCGAACCGGCTGTTGAAGCGCTGCGCGAGATCCCGGCTCAATTCAACGTGCTGCCGCTGGTCTTCGCCCACCGGAACTCCGTGAGGCTGGTACAGGAGGATGTCAGCGGCCTGCAGGATGGGGTAGGTGAACAAGCCCACGCTTGCCTGGTCCGAGCCCTGCTTCTGGGCTTTGTCCTTGAACTGGGTCATCCGGGCGGCCTCGCCCATTCCGGTGATGCAATTCAGCACCCAGGCAAGCTGGGCATGCTCCGGGACCTGGGACTGGACGAACAAGGTGCACTTGTCCACGTCCACGCCGCCGGCGATGTATTGGGCGGCAGTGACACGTGTGCGCCGGGCCAGCTCAGCGGGGTCTTGCGGAACCGTGATGGCATGCAGGTCCGGGATGAAGAAAACGGCATCGTACTCGTCCTGCATCCTGACCCAGTTGACCAAGGCGCCAAGGTAGTTGCCGAGGTGCAGGGAGTCGGCGGAAGGCTGCATGCCGGACAGGACGCGGTGCTTGGCTCCGGCGGCCGGCTTGCTGGACGCCGCTGCCCGGACGGCCGTTGCAGTGACGTCCGAGCCGGTTTCAGTCGTAGTGGAACTAGTCATGGAGGATACTTTCGGAAGCTTAGAGCTGGTAGTCCACTACCAGCGGTGCGTGGTCAGAGAAGCGGGTGTCCCACGACGGCGCCCGGTCCACTACAGCCGAGAAGGCGGCTGCCGCGAAATCCGGTGTGGCAATGTGGTAGTCGATGCGCCAGCCTGTGTCAGTGTCAAAGGCCTTTCCGCGCTGGGACCACCAGGTGTAGGGGCCGGCGACATTACCTGCCAGGCCCCTGTGAACATCCCTCCATCCGATTTCTTCGCCGAAGAAGCGGTCAAAGTAGGCGCGCTCCTCCGGGAGGAAGCCGGCACGCTTGACGTTGCCCTTCCAGTTCTTGATGTCGAGCTCGGTGTGTCCGACGTTGAGGTCGCCAACCACCAAGGCGTGGTCGCTGTGCTTCGCGAGTTCCGGAAGCCGTGTGGTCATGGCGTCCAGGAAACGGAATTTGTCCTCCTGCTTGGGAGTTCCTGCTTCCCCGGAGTGCACATAGGCGCTGACCACGGAAAGGGTGCTGGACTCCCCCGCGGTGTTCCTAACGATGTAATCCGCTTCCACCCAGCGTCCGGAGGTATCGAAGTAGGGGTCGCCGATCCCGATCCGGGTGGCTGTGGGCTCTTCGCGGGAAGCGATGGCCACCCCTGCGCGGCCTTTTGCCTCGGCCTCGGTGTGGAGGATGTGCCAGCCATCCCCGAGCAACGCCCTCACCACGTCATCAGGAGCACGGACTTCCTGCAAGCAGAGGATGTCTACCTCGCGAGGCTCCAGCCATTCCGCCATGCCGTTCCTGTAGGCAGCCCTAAGGCCGTTGACGTTGACCGATGCGATGCGAAGGAAATCCTTCTTCAATGCCGTGCTCACCCGCTCTACTCTAGTCGATGATGGTTCCGGCCACGGGCTCGTCCGAGGGGTCGCCCGTCTTCATCATGTCCCGGGCATTGGTCGCCGTGATGGCTATTGTTTCCAGCGCCCGGTTGATGGTGTCCTGGTCGGCGGCGTCGCCCTTGGCGCGTTCCTGCTCCACCACCCGCACCTGGACCTGGACGATTTTGAACGAGTGGTCCAGCTTCAGGTCCCTGACATCGTCATTGTGGCTCCGCTCGGCTACCACCCGAGTTCCGCCGTTGTCTGCAACACCCGACGACGCGCGGCCGGTCGCCGCCGTGAACGCATTGTGCGCCTCGGTCAACTTGGCACCGGCACGCTTGGCGGCCGTGCGGATGCTGAGCACCACGAACGTGGCCAAAACCAGCCAGCCGAAGGCAACAACCGCCACAACCCAGCCCACGACGTCGTTCCTGTTGGCAGCGAAAATCACTGCCACCACGAACGCGATCAGCAAAACAGTCATGCCCAAGCCGCCAATGCGGAAGCCCTTGAACATGCCTTTGCCGGCAGCGGACGTGGACGGGCGCGAGTCACCAAGAGATTGCATACCTCAATTGTCGCAAACTCGAAATGGCTGCCGGGCCCCTTCCACGCATGGCGAACATGGGAGCTATTTCCCCGGCTGCGAGCGCAGGACCTCCAACCGTTGCCGAAACTCCGTCTCATCGATTTCGCCGCGTGCGTAGCGCTCACGCAGCACGCTTTCAGCGCCCTGTGTTGCGGCCCAGTGGTGATTGCGCCGCCACGTCCTGCGTCCTACGAAAATGAGAGTGCCGATCACGAGGATCCAGAACAGCGGGAACAGGAGGAAGAAGGGCCAAGCGGGTCCGCCTGCCCACGGGCCGTGGACGACGGCGGCATCGTGCATCTGTGCCAGCGCACCACCCACGGTGCTTGCCTGCCCTGCAATTGATGCCTGCCCTGTGCTTATTGCCTGCCCTGCTAGTGATGCCAGTGCGGTGAACATATCAGTGATCCAAACTCTTGCCGCCGGTGCCCGGCGCGAGCCGGCTTTCGGCTCTGGTTCGAGTCTGCCCGGCGGCGGCTGAGACGGCGTCCGCCGTCGGGAGGCACTTGGGGTGTCACCGCTACTCCGGCGGTAGTCTCCCTACACCGCCTGGCTGCTCCAACCGCCTAGCTGCTCCAACCCGGCCGCACCAGCCCGGATTCGTACGCGAGGACCACCAGTTGTGAACGGTCCCGGACCATGAGCTTGGTCATGATGCGCGAAACGTGCGTCTTGGCAGTGAGCGGTGTAATGAACAGCCGCTCCGCGATTTCGGCATTGTTCAGCCCCTCGCCCACCAAGGCCAGGACTTCCCGCTCGCGGTCTGTGACTTGGTCCAAGGGGATCGCCTTGCCCGCGGCACGGCTTTGCGAGGCCAACTGCGCCATGATGCGACGTGTCACCGAGGGCGAAAGCAGGGCGTCGCCGTCGTGGACCACCCTGACGGCCCGGATCAATTCCGCGGGTTCGGTGTCCTTGACCAGGAAGCCCGCCGCGCCAGCCCGCACGGCCTCTGAAATGTACTCGTCCAGCTCGAACGTGGTGAGGATAATGATCCGCGTGCCCGCCAACAACGGGTTGGCCAGGATCTCGCGGGTGGCGTTCAGGCCATCCCCGCCGGGCATGCGGATGTCCATGAGGACCACGTCTGGTTGCTCGCGCGCGGCGAGGCGAACGGCGTCGGCCCCGGTTCCGGCCTCCCCCACCACCTCCATGTCCTGCTCAGCGTCAAGGAGCGCGCGAAAACCCGCCCGGATCAGGGTTTGGTCGTCGGCCAATAGGATCCGGATCACGGGCGGTCCCCTTCATGGTGTATCGGGAGGGTCGCTTCCACCCGCAAGCCCGGCTGCAATTCACGCACAGTGAGGGTACCGCCCATGACGCCAGCCCTCTCCTTCATCCCGGTCAAACCATTGCCCGGGAGCGATCCACGCATGCCGCCGCCGTCGTCGTCGACGGTCACCGTCAGCGCCTCGGCGGTCTGGTCAAGACGCACGACGGCGGAGCTGGCACCTGAGTGCCTGCCTACGTTGGTCAGGGCTTCCTGGATGATCCTGTACGCGGCTTCCTGCTGGGCGGGGCCGATGAGCTGATGGTCCGAGTTGTCCTGCAGCGTGACCCCCAGGCCGCCCAACTCTGCGTTCTTGGCCAGCGCTGGAAGTCCGGCCAAGGTGGGTTTGGCCGCGGGGACCAACGGGGCGTCTTCGCGCAGCACGCCAAGGAGTTGGCGGACTTCGGTCAGGGACTCCTTGCTGGCTGCTTTGATGGCTTCCAACGCAGGCCGGAGTTTCTCGGGATCGTCCGGGCCAACGTGCAACGCCACGGATGCCTGCACATTGATCATGGAGAGGGAGTGGGCTACGACGTCATGGATATCCCGGGCAAGGGTGAGCCGGTATTCATCCCGTTCCGCTTTCTGGGCCGCCTCCCGCCGTCGTCGGTACTCAGCGAACCGTTCGCCGCGTCGCCGGAATGCCTGTCCCAGCAGCACCAGGATGGCAGCCCAGGCCACACCTGCGGAGGCACGCAGGGGCCAGTTCGGATCGCCGCTCACCGCCGCGCCTACGACGACGGCTCCCGCAGCGATCCCCGCGCCGAGCCACGCTTGCCACCGCAGGCCCGCGGCAGCCGTCAGGACGATGGACAGGGCCAGGGATAACGCGATCGGACCCCAGGCGTAGCCGAGGGCGAGGTAGCTTGCCGTGGCCACGAAGGCAACGGGGAACATGGCAAGAGGTGCACGGCGGCGGAAAGCCAAAGCGGCGGGGCCGGCCAGGAGCAGCAGCATCGCGGCGATGTCCAGTGGCCGGGCCGAGTCCTGATGGCGCGCGGAGATCAGTGTTCCCACCACTTGGATGGCCGCCACCGTGATCACGACGAAGCTGGTGGGCGGACCCGCGAAACGGCGATTTCTCCGGGGCTCAGCTGCGCGCGGAGACTCAGGAAAACTCGGCTGCATACACCGAGCCTAGCCGCGGGTGGTCCGGGCGGCGTCAGGTTAACGGAGCAGGGCGCCTACTCCGTGGGGAGTAGGCGCCCTGCTGCTCTTAAGCCCTGCAGTCGTTAAGCCCTGCTGTTGTTACGCGATGCCGGCTTGGCGCTCGGCGCTCTCCACCACGTTGGCGAGCAGCATGGCTCGGGTCATCGGGCCAACACCGCCCGGGTTCGGGGACAGCCAGGCGGCGACGTCGGCCGCGGCCGGGTCCACGTCTCCGGTGACCACAGCCTTGCCGTTGCCGTCGTCCACACGGCTGACGCCGACGTCGAGCACGATCGCACCCGGCTTGAGGTCTTCAGCCTTGATCATGTGCGGCACACCTGCTGCCGCGATGACGACGTCGGCCTGCCTGAGTTCTGCGGGCAGGTCCACCGTTCCGGTGTGGGCAAGGATGACCGTTGCGTTGACTTCCTTGCGGGTCAACAGGAGCCCGATCGGACGGCCAATGGTCACTCCACGGCCGACCACCAGGACCCGCTTGCCCTTGAGCTCGATGTTGTGGCGGCGCAGCAACTCCACACAACCCTTGGGCGTGCAGGGAAGCGGCGACTTCATCTCACCGTTCACATTTGCCACCAACCGGCCAAGGTTCATCGGATGCAGGCCATCGGCGTCCTTGTCAGGGTCCATGGCCTCCAGGATGACGTCCTGGTCGATGTGCTTTGGCAACGGAAGTTGGACGATGTACCCGGTGCATTCCGGGTTCTCGTTGAGCTCGCGGACAACTTTCAGGAGGTCTTCCTGGCTGATGTCCTCGGGCAGGTCCCTGCGAATTGACTGGATGCCAACCTCAGCGCAATCCTTGTGCTTGCCTCCGACGTACCAAGTGCTGCCCGGGTCCGAGCCCACCAGGATGGTGCCCAGGCCGGGAACGATTCCCTTGGCCGCCAGTGCGGAGACGCGAGTGGTCAGTTCTGCTTTGATGGCTGCGGCGGTGGCCTTGCCATCGAGGACCTGTGCGGTGGATTGTGTCATTCCATCTGCTCTTTCTGGTGGTAACCCGTTACCACTGCTCGTGCTGCGGGTACAGCGGGAAGTCCGCGGCGAGCCTGTCCACGCGGGCCTGGAGGGCTTCGACATCCGTGGCGGAGCCTGCCTTCAGGGCGGTGGCGATGATCTCGGCAACCTCGGTGAACTCGGCGGCGCCGAATCCGCGGGTGGCCAAGGCCGGGGTACCGATGCGGAGGCCGGAGGTAACCATCGGCGGGCGGGGGTCGAACGGAACGGCGTTGCGGTTCACGGTGATGCCCACGGAGTGCAGGAGGTCTTCGGCCTGCTGGCCGTCCAACTGCGAGTTACGCAGGTCAACCAGGACCAGGTGAACGTCGGTGCCGCCGGTGAGGACCGAGACGCCCGCTTCGGCGACGTCGGACTGGTTCAGGCGGTCGGCGATGATCTTGGCACCCTCAAGCACACGCTCCTGGCGCTCCTTGAATTCTTCGCTGCCGGCGATCTTGAAGGCAACGGCCTTGGCTGCGATGACGTGCATCAGCGGCCCGCCCTGTTGGCCCGGGAAGACGTTGGAGTTGAGCTTCTTGGCCCATTCCTGCTTAGCGAGGATCACGCCGGAACGCGGACCGGCGAGGGTCTTGTGGACCGTGGAGGTAACGACGTCGGAGTGCGGCACCGGGCTCGGGTGCAGGCCTGCTGCAACAAGGCCGGCGAAGTGCGCCATGTCCGTCCACAGGAGTGCGCCAACTTCGTCGGCGATGGAACGGAAAGCGGCGAAGTCGAGGTGGCGCGGGTACGCGGACCAACCGGCGATGATGACCTGCGGCTTCTCGGCAATGGCCTGCTCGCGGAGCTTGTCCATGTCGATGCGGAAGGTGTCTTCTTCAACCTGGTAGGCCGCTACGTTGTAGAGCTTGCCGGAGAAGTTGAGCTTCATGCCGTGTGTCAGGTGGCCACCGTGGGCCAGGGACAGGCCAAGGATCTTGTCGCCCGGGGTGATCATGGCGGACAGGGCTGCCGCGTTAGCCTGTGCACCGGAGTGCGGCTGGACGTTGGCGTATTCGGCGTCGAACAGTTCCTTGACGCGGTCGATGGCGAGCTGCTCAGCGACGTCGACGTATTCGCAACCGCCGTAGTAGCGGCGGCCCGGGTAGCCCTCGGCGTACTTGTTGGTCAGGACGGAGCCCTGTGCCTCCATGACAGCGCGGGGTGCGAAGTTTTCGGACGCAATCATTTCCAGGGTGCCGCGCTGGCGGCCGAGTTCCTGGTTGAGGACTGCTGCGATCTCGGGATCGAGATCGGCAAGCGGCTGGTTACTGACAGACGCGGAAGTGGTTGTGGTAGTCACGGAGATCTCCTGGCTAGGCAACGGGTAGTGCTACAGGTCAGGCTACCGGCAGCTGCATTCCCGAGTCGCGTTGATGACGGCGGAATCGGTCACGTTTATGTGCGGCGGTAAGACATGACCCTCGGCCCAGGCGTACGATCCGTGGTCTTCATAATTGCCGCTCCCTGGTGGTAGTCCACCCAACGCCAGTTGCGACCCGTTAACAGTACAACAAGGCAGCACGGGTAGGCTTGTCGGCGTGACTGACTCCACCGCTTTTGTTGTAACACTGTCCTGCCCCGACCTTCCCGGCATCGTCCATGCTGTAGCCGGAGCCCTCCTTGGCGCCGGTTGCAACATCGCCGACTCCCAGCAGTACGGCAGCCCCAGCACGGGTAACTTCTTCATGCGGGTGGAGGCAACGACGTCGTCAACCGAAGCGGAGCTGAGGGCGGCCTTGCAGCCGGTCGCCGAGTCGTTCGGCATGACGTGGCAGGTCAACCCGGTAGGCCAGAAGGTCCGCACCATCATCCTGTGTTCCAAGGATGCCCACTGCCTCAATGACCTCCTGTTCGCCCAGCGCACGGGAACCCTGCCCATCGAGATCCCGGCCATCGTCTCCAACCACCGGGACCTTGAGGAACTCGCCGACTTCTACGGCATCCCCTTCCACCACATCCCGGTCACGCCGGAAACCAAGCCACAGGCAGAGGCGGAGCTGCTGAAGCTGATCGCGCAGAACGACGTCGAACTGACCGTCCTTGCCCGGTACATGCAGGTCCTCTCCAACGATCTTTGCACCGAATTGAATGGCCGGGCCATCAACATCCACCACTCCTTCCTGCCCTCGTTCAAGGGAGCCAAGCCGTATCACCAGGCCCATGCCCGCGGCGTGAAAATCATCGGCGCCACCGCCCACTACGTGACAGCGGACTTGGATGAAGGTCCCATCATCGAGCAGGAAGTCATCCGTGTTGACCACGCCCGGACGCCCGCCCAGTTCGTTCAGATGGGCCGGGACGTGGAAGGCCGGACCTTGGCTCAGGCCGTGCAGTGGCACGCCGAGCACCGTGTGCTGCTCGATGGCAACCGGACGGTCGTGTTCAACTAACCCCTCACCCGGCCCCGCTGCCGTCCCCCGAACTAAGCTGTAACTATGCGACCGGTCCAATCCTTGACGCCGGAGCGGGTGGAGTGCCGGGAATGGTTCATCCAGCTGCTGAAGTCCGAGCACCGGCGGTCTGTGCTTGAGTTGGGCTGCGGTGCGGGCGTTGAGGGTTTGGCGTTCGTCCGTGCCGGGATGCATTACTGCGGTGTGGACCGCTCCGACGACAGCGTTCGGCTGGCCCGGGGCGCCGGGCTCAACGCTTCGGTTGCGGGCGGCCAGGACCTGCCCTTCGTGGATGGTTCGTTTTCAGCCGCGTGGGCCATGGACACCCTCGAGCACGTGCCCAACAGCGGGATTCACGACGTCGTCAGCCAGCTCGTGCGGGTCACGGCGCCTGGCGCGCCAATCGCCGTCGGGCTTTGGTCAGGTGACGATGACGAAACACTGAACCTCGAGGACCCCGAAGAACCCCGGCGCTTCCTCAGCCACCGCAGCGACCCAACCGTCAATCGGCTCTTTGGGGAGCACGGCACTGTGGAACGCTTCCGGACGTGGCCGGAGGATGCCGGTGTGGAGTCAGGCCCCAGCGCCGGCAGCCCCGGGCGGCACTACCAGTTCCTGGTCCTTCGCACCCCCGCACCCAACTAAGCCCCCACACCCAACTAGGGGACAGATAACGCCCCTCTGACCGCTCGTAGCGACGTTTGCTGTCCCCTAGTTGGGAAATAAGCTGGGCTCATGGCTCCCTCTTACACATTTGCCGGGGATACCCCGGACATCGACGAATCCGCTTTTGTTGCACCCACCGCCTCGATCATCGGAAAGGCCACGCTGGCCCAGGATTCCAGCGCCTTCTACGGCGTCTCCGTCCGGGCTGATACCGCGGCCATCAAGGTTGGATCGGGATCGAACCTGCAGGACAACGTGGTCCTCCACGCGGATCCCGGTTTCCCCTGCACGGTGGGCGAGCGCGTTTCGGTGGGGCACAGCGCCGTCGTCCATGGCTGCACGGTGGAGGACGACTGCCTCATCGGGATGAGCGCAACCATCCTTAACGGTGCCGTCATCGGCGCCGGCTCCCTTATTGCCGCTGGCGCCGTTGTCCTGGAGGGCACGGTTATTCCCCCACGATCACTCGTCGCCGGGGTGCCGGCCAAAGTGCGGCGCGAACTGACGGACGAAGAGTTCGACGGCGTCAAGCGCAACGCTGCCCACTACAAGGAACTCGCTGCCGCGCACAGGGCGATGCACCGGGCTTAAACGACCATTGCCAGGCCCGCTCTGCGCACTTACCAAGGGTTTTAGGGTGCAGAGCGGGCCTGGCAACGCGGAGATTAGTCTAGGGAGATAGGGCCGAGCTCATCCAGCAGCTCGCCCGGACCCGGGTTGCCATCAACCGAGGAACCGCCCAGGTGGTTCACCACGCCCCACACAGCGTTCAGCCCCGTGGTTACAGCGCCCTCCGCCCAACCGGCAGTGAAGGACACGTCATCCCCGGCGAGGAAGACGCCGCGCTGGCTCTCCGGAAGCTGGTCCTGCTTGAAGTGCGTGAACAGCCGCTGCTGGTAGCGGTAGTGCCCCGGCAAGTTGGCCTTGAAGGCTCCCATGAAGTTGGGATCGGCCTCCCAGGACACCGTGATGGGCTGGCCAATGATGTGGCCGGCGATGTCCACTCCAGGGTAGATCTGCTCCAGGGAGTGCAGCATGAGCTTGACCCGCTCTTCAGCCGTGAGGGCGAGCCACTTCAAGGCGTCGTCGTTCCATGTGTAAGACAGAAGGATAACGGCGGGCTTGTCGGGGCCGTCGTCGAGCAGGTAGGTGGCCCGGTTGAGGCGGTCGGTGAGGGTCATGGACAAGACTTCACGGCCGGTCTTCGGGTCGATGTCCTTCCAAAACGGCCGGTCCACCATCACGAAGGTCTTTGACGACTGCATGTAGTGCGAGCGCTCGATCGCGGTCCACAGCTCAGCCGGGAACAGCGCCTCCTCAGTGTGGATCCTCGTGGACAGCAACCATGACTGGCAGGTGGTCACCACTGCAGGGTAGGTTGCCTCCCGCCCCCAGCTCTCGCGGACCAGGAGGTCCCCGTTAGCCGCGCGGCGGAGGTTGGAAACTGCTCCCCGCGGGGAGCCGGAGTGCAGGGATGCCAGGGACGTGCCCTGCGGCCAGTACTTAAGGTCCGACGGCGCGTGGTTCCACAGTGCCTCGGGGAGCCTTTGCGCTCCTCCGACGATGGAGCGGTGCTGGTCATCGGCGTCGGTGTAAACAACGCGGAGGATTTCAAGGATGGAGTTGGGGAAGTCAGTGTCCCAGCCACCGGTTCCGAATCCCACCTGACCGAACGCCTCGCGGTGCGCGAAGCCGGCCTCTTTGAAGGACTTGCTCGCTGCAATGAATCCGTAAAACGTCTGCTCGTCCATGCGGGGAAGCAGTTCGTTCCAGATTTCCTTGATCCGGGCGGTGTCGCGAGCCCGGATGGCCTCCTGCATTTCAGTGAAGGCAGCCCCGTCATTGACGGCCGCCTTCCACGCGTCAGCGACTTCGCGGAAGAATTCCGGGAGTTCCTCGGCTGTGGTGGCGTAGTGCTTCTTGCCGGCGAGTTCGATCACGGTACTGGACGTGGCCGGGGCCATGGGGTTCGGGAAATCATTGGTGTCCAACCCGAGCAGGTTCACATAGTGGTAGAACGCCTTGCCGGAGACGGGGAAGCGCATCCCACCAAGATCGGCCACGACGCCCGGAGCTGAGGGGAAGCTCGCAGTCCGCAGGCGGCCGCCGATCTGGTCGGCCTCGTAGATAACGGGCTTGAGGCCCAGCTTCATGAGTTCGTAGGCGGTGACCAGTCCGGAAAGCCCGGCGCCAATGATGGCAACTTCGGTGCCGTACAGGTCCTCGGGTACGGTGCCCAGGCCCGCGGGGTGGGCCAGGTAATGGTCATAGCTGAACGGGAAGTCCGGGTTCAGCATAGTGATGGGCCCCCGCTCGTCCTCCGCCGCGGAGGCAGCGGCGTCGGAGAGTGGAAGTTCGGTGGCGATGGTCATCAGTTTGCTGCTTTCACAGGTTCCGGGCTCACGGCCCTGGTTGTCATTTCACGGTAGTCCTGCTCGCTGAGCGCGGCTACCTTGGAATTCCGGCGTCCATAGCCGAAGTAGATGGCTATTCCCACGAGCATCCAGCAACCAAAGACAACCCAGGTGTCCGCACCGAGGTTTGCCATCAAGTAAACGCACATCAAGGTGCCCAGCACAGGCGCGACCGGGTACAGCGGAACACGGAACGGCCGCTCAAGATCAGGGCGGTTGCGGCGAAGGTAGATAACGGCGACGTTCACCAAGGCGAAGGCGAAAAGGGTACCGATACTGGTGGCATCGGCGAGGGCACCCAGCGGGACCAGGCCCGCAGTGAGGGCGACGGCGGTGCCTACTATCAGCGTTCCGGCCACAGGAGTGCCGGTGCGCGGAGAGATCCGGCCAAAGACCTTGGGCACCAGGCCATCGCGGGACATGGACAGAAGGATGCGCGTCTGGCCGTAGAGCACCGTCAGGACGATGCTGGCGATCGCCAGGACGGCCCCCACGGAGAACACCAAGGCGATCCACGGCTGGTGCGTAATCTCGTCCAGGATCTGGACCAACGCAGCCTGGGTGCCGTCGAACCAGCCCCACGGGCGGGCGCCGATGGCTGCGACCGCAACCAGAACGTAGATGCTGGTCACGATCACCATTGAAAGAAGGATGGCTCGGGGCAAATCCCGCTTGGGGTTCTTGGCTTCCTCACCTGCGGTGGAGGCGGCATCGAAGCCGATGTAGGAGAAGAAGACCCTGGAAGCGGCCGCTGATACCCCTGCTGCGCCCATCGGCATCAGTGGTTCGAAGTTGCCCGCGTTGAAGGCACTGAAGGCCACGACGCAGAAGAACAGCAGGATGCCGATCTTGATGATGACGATGGTGGTGTTGATCCAAGCACTTTCACGAGCGCCCCGCACCAGCAGGATCATGGCCAAGACCACGATCACCATAGCCGGGACGTTCACCAGGCCACCGTCGCCCGGTGGTTGGCTAACGGCGTCGGGCATCACGAGGCCGAAAGCTGAAAGCGCTTCGTTGACGTATTGCCCGGCGCCAACCGCGACGGCGGCCACGGACACTGCGTACTCCAGCACCAGGCACCAGCCACAGATCCAGGCCATGCCCTCGCCCATGGTGGCGTACGAGTAGGAGTAGCTGGAGCCGGCCACGGGCACCAGGCCTGCCATCTCCGCGTACGAAACAGCAGAGAGCAATGCGGCCAGGCCGGCCACCACAAACGAGATCCAGATGGCCGGGCCGGCCAGCGGCACGGATTCGCCAAGGATGACCAGGATACCGGTGCCGAGAGTCGCACCAACACTGATCATGGTCAGTTGGAGGACACCGAAGCTGCGAACCAAGGGCGTCCCGCCCTCACCGCTGCCGGCTTCGTTGACCATTTGGCCGATAGGTTTGCGGCGCAGCAATTGGGTGCCCAGACGGGGCCTTGCCACGCTGTCAGTAAGTGCGTTCTGGGTGTTCACAGGCACAGTCACCTTTGACGTCCCTTCAAAGTAGTTTCCGATTTCCCCTCCACAAGACTGGCATGTGAGCCACCTCTCAATGTGGTGCAAAATGACCTATAGTGATCATCCATGAGACGTAATGCACATTATCAAGAGGATGCCGCTGCAGCCCTCTCGGGTCAGGTCAAAGTGGATCTGTCCGCAATTTCAGACAACATCAGGGTCCTCAAGGAGCGCACAGGGGCACCCCACTTCATGGCCGTCGTCAAGGGCAACGCCTACGGACACGGACTCGTCGAAGTAGCTAGGACCGCCGTCGATTCCGGCGCAGATTGGCTGGGCACCGCGCAGCTGAGCGAGGCGATTGCCCTACGGAAAGCCGGCATCGAAGTGCCGATCCTCTCATGGCTCTATCTGGCATCCCAGACGAGTGCCACAATTCGCGAAGCTCTCGAATACGGCATCGATGTGTCCCTCGGCAGCGTCCGCCAGCTCGAGGTTTTGGCGGGCATCGCCCGCGGCCTGGGACGCCCCGCCGTCGTGCATCTCGAGCTGGACAGCGGCCTCAGCCGCGGTGGCGCCCGCAAGGAGGACTGGAGCGGACTGACCAGCCAGGCACGGTTGGCCGAGCTCGACGGGACGGTGCAGGTCCGCGGAATCTGGACCCACTTGGCCTGGGCCGACGTTCCAGCCCACCCAGGTAACTCCGCCGCCGTCGTGGAGTTCGAAGACGCTGTCCAGGAGGCCCGTGAGGCTGGACTGAGCCCCGAGCTCAGGCACGTTTCCAGCTCGGCGAACATCCTGGAGCGCCCGGAATTCCATTTCGACATGGTCCGCGCAGGGCTGGCCATCTATGGCCTCGCGCCGGCCGACCACTTGGATCCTGCCGACTTCGGACTCCGCCCGGCGCTCAGCGTCACCGCGCCTTTGGTGATGGTCAAGAAAGTCCCCGCGGGCACCGGAGTCAGCTATGAACACCAGGCCATCACCTACGAACCGCGCTACTTGGGCCTCATCCCCCTCGGGTACGCGGATGGCATTCCGAAAGGTATCAGCGGCCGTTCGTTGGTTACCATCGCCGGCCGTAGCGTGCCCGTGATCGGCAAGGTATGCATGGACCAGTTCATGGTGGACCTTGGAGCCGACGCCTCGGGGATCGACGTCGGCGATACCGCCCTGTTGTTCGGCGATCCGAAGGGAGGGGCGGCGAGCGCCGACGACTGGGGCGCGGCAATCGGCAGCCACGGCGACGAAATCATCAACAGGATCGCACCCCGGCTGCCCCGGGTCTACGCGGCGAACCGAGAAGGACAAACCGCGTACCAGTGCCCCGACTACCAGGAGCCGGCCGCCGCCGGGCAGGTCCATGACGCCTGAGCCCGCCACCGCCCGCCTGAGCTTCGTCACGCTCGACCAGTTCCTGGCCAAGTTGCCGCCCGGGTTGGTCACGCTTCACGACGGCGGCAGCGGCGGCGAGCTGCTGCGGTGGGTCGAACCGAGTGAGCTCGAGGATCCCACGCCTTACCTCCCGGAGGGCGAGTTCCTGCTCACCGCCGGGCTGCCCTTCCTTGGGGAGGGCGGCTCGGCGCGGAAGGTGGACGAGTACGTCCAGCGGCTCGTCGGAGCGAAGGTGGCCGCCCTAGGGTTTGGTATCCGCCCTTATTTCGACGCCGTCCCGGACGAACTGCTGGCCGCCTGCCGCAAGCACAACCTGACCCTGTTCGAGGTCCCCGAATCGCTGCCGTTTGCTGCGATCGGGCTGGAGTTCTCGCAACTCCTTGAGTCGGATAACGCCAGGGTGTTCCGACAGTTGGCCGAGACCAACAGGCAGCTCATGCGGGCAGTCCTCTCCCCCAGGCCGGAGCACGAATTGTTGGCTGCCTTGGTGCAGCGGGTTCCGGTGTGGGCACTGTTGGTCGGGGCGGACGGGCGGGTGCGGGCCCGCGGCAGCAACGCCCGTGGCAGCAACGGCGCCGGCAGCACCGGCGTCGAACATTCATTGCTGGCGCCCATGCTGGAACGGTTGTTGTCCGGGAGTGGGCCTCGCGTGGAAATGGAGGGCTTTGACCAGCCCGGGTCCGCGCTGGTGTTTGGGCACCCGCTGCGCAGCACCAAGGACGCGAACCTCGGTGCGCTGATCCTCGGGTCCGACGCTCCCCTGACGCCTGCCCAGAACAACGTGGTGCAGTCTGCCGTGGGGCTGCTGGAACTTCTGGTGCGGCAACGGACCAGCGGTTCGTTGGCTCCGAGCCAACTTGCCACCGCGGCGCTGCTGCACCCGGAGTCCCTGGTATCCGGCGGGACCAACCAAGTGAACGGTTTGAAGGACCTGCTGGCCCAGAGTTTGTCCTCAACCCGCTCGGCCCAGATGCGCGTGGTGCAAGGCATCAGGCTCGACGCCGCCGACGAGGGGCCCGTGCGCGAACTACTTCAGTGGCGAAGGCTGTTTGATACCAAACTCGTGGAGATCACCGAGTACGGCTTCGCCGCGATCACGCGTCTCAGGGTTGATGAGCCCCTCGTGGCCGATGTGGAGAAGCTGGGCTGGCGCCTGGTCATCGGCGAACCGACCGAGATGACGGAACTCAGCGCTGCCTATCAGCGTGTCAGCTCGCTCCGAAGCAGGGTTCTTTCAACCGGCAAAAGCGCGCGTGTGGAGGAGGTCTCCTGGTCTGTCGCAGGCCTTCTGGGACGTGAAGCGGGGACCCTGCTGGCCGAACGGCTGCTTGCGCCCATTCTTTCCCTTGAACCGGAGCGCAGGGATCCACTCCTTGTTGTCCTCCGGGGTTGGCTGAGCGAGAACGGAAGTTGGGACGGTTCGGCCAAACTGCTGGGACTGCACCGTAACAGCGTTCGGCGGCAGGTCGGCGTCGTGGGCGAACTCCTGGACATGGACCTCAACGCCGCGCAGGTGCGCGCCGAGCTGTGGTTTGCGCTGCAGTACGTTGAGGAGCTGGTGGCCGAGTACACCTAGGCCTGCGGGTCCCACTGCGCGTACAGGCCCGGCCGGCGTTCGCGCAGGTACGGGACTTCCTCGCGGGCGGCTTTCACGGCGTCTGTGCCGATCTCGGCGAACAAGAGCGCGGCAGACTCCCCCGCGGCAGCCAGCAGGGAACCGTCCGGTCCTGCAATGACGCTGCCGCCCAGGAAGTCGTACACGTCCTCGTGTCCGCTGTGGTTGGCGTACGCCACGTTGAGCTGGCTCTCCAGCGCACGGGCGCGGATGAGCACCTGGGGCACATTGTCGAATCCTGCCGACAGCGCGGTGGGCACCAGCAGGAGCTCGGCGCCGCGTGTGGCCGCAGCCCGCACCGCTTCGGGGAATTCGACGTCGTAGCAGATCAGCATCGAGGTTTGGATTCCCATGAAGTCCACGACGGCAGGGGGTTCTTGGGCGCCGACGAACGCCTTGTGTTCCTCCGGACCGAAGAGATGGACCTTGGCGTAGTTGAGGACTTCCTTACCCGCGGCATCCAGCAAAGTCGCGGTGATATTCCAGGCATTTTGGTCGTTGCCGAGGGCGGGAAGGCTGTACACGAGTCCGATGTTGTGCCTGGCTGCGATCTCGGCGAGGCGGGCCCGGATCCCGGGAAGTGTGGAGGGGTCGAATTCGGCGTGCAGGCGCAGGGGCGCGTAGCCCACAGGGAACAGCTCGGGGGTGAGGAGCAACCCAGCCCCTGCCCGCGCAGCCCGGCTGGCGGCGTCGTCAATGACGCGAAGGTTGGCATCGACGTCGAGGACCGACGCGTTTGCTTGCAGGAGGGACAGCAGCATCATTACCACCTTGTGTTCGCTTCCCGGCCCAGGGTGTTCCGCGAAGTGTGTTCTTTGTTCCCTTCCAGCCTAGGCGCCTCGGTTGGGGCGCCACCCGGGCATTTGGACCCGAGGGCGGACCATACGAGACGCATTGCACGCTGTCGACACCCCTACCCTTCGTTGCGAGGCCCGCTCTACACGCCTTTCGCGCTTTTCAGGGAGCATAGCGGGCCCCACAACGCCAGATTTGGGCAGATCATGCGTTGGAGTATGTCGGGGAACCTTGACTCCTTGCGTTCACTTCTTGACTACAACAACGTTTTTGGGGCACTCTCTTGTCATGCCCGCTACCCAGCGCTCAACGAAGAGCCAGCCGAGAAAACCCGGCTCGCAGTCAGCCTTGCGCCACCAGAATCAGCAACGAATCATCGAATGCCTTCTCAGCGGGCCATCCACGCAGGCGGAGCTCTCCCGGCAGACCGGCCTTTCCACCGCAACAGTGTCCAACATCGTGAAGATCATGCAGGACGCCGGGCTGGTAGCAACGGAGCCGACCACGAGTTCGGGGCGCCGCGCAACAAATGTACGGCTCAACAGCAACGGTGCAGTCGCCGTCGGAATCGACTTCGGCCGCCGACACTTACGCGTGGTCCTGGCCTCATTGGGCTACCACGTTATTGCCGAGGATTACGTCGAACTGCCGCTGGGGCACCAAGCAGAGGAAGGCATTGCGACGGCGGTTCAACTGCTGGATACCTTGCTCGAGAACAACGGCATTTCCCGCAGCGCGGTGGTGGGTGCGGGCGCCGGTATACCAGGCCCCATCGACCGCCGGACCGGCACCGTGGCGCAAGGCGCCATCCTCCCCGAATGGGTGGGCATCGACATCCTCCACCGCTTGGAGGAAGCGCTGGATTGCCCCGTCTTTGTTGACAACGACGCCAACCTTGGTGCCTTGGCCGAGGTGACTTGGGGGCCGCACAGCGGAGTCTCCAACCTCATGTTCCTCAAGGTCGGCTCGGGCATCGGCGCAGGCTTGATACTCAACGGATTCCCTTACTACGGGAACGTGGGCATCACCGGGGAAATCGGTCATGCAACCATCCATGAGCACGGCTTGGTGTGCCGTTGCGGGAACCGCGGTTGCCTCGAAACGATAGCGTCCACCACCACCATGATCGAACTGCTGGGACGCGGCCAAGACCGGCTGTTGACCCCGCAGGACATCGTCCGCAACTGCCTCGCCGGAGACTCCGCCACCCAGCGCGTGGTGGACGACGCCGGCTTGGCCGTGGGGCGCGCTTTGGGCAACGTCACTAACCTCATCAACCCGGAAGTCATTGTTGTTGGGGGCCCCTTGGCGGGACTCGGGGACCTCCTCCTGGAGCCCATTCGCCGGGGCCTGATTCGCCATGCGGTGCCGGTGGTGGGCGAGACAACGCACCTCGCCATGTCCTCTTTGGGGGCTCGTGCGGAAGCTCTTGGAGCAGCCGCTTTGGTGTTTCAACATGCCGGTATTACCGGTAGGTAACGAAATCGTTAGCTTCATCATGCGTTCAAGTCTTGACGACAAGACGGGTGATCCAGTTTACTTTTTCATCAGACAGCTCCGCCGTTTGCGGGGCCGACAACGAAGTCTGCATTGGAGGCGTAAGGGCTGATGACAACCCTCAACACGCAAGGTGATCCCATCCTCTTGGAGATGCGGTCGATCACCAAGGAATTCCCGGGCGTGAAGGCCTTGTCGAACGTGAGCTTGCGGGTCATGGCCGGCGAGATCCACGCGATCTGCGGTGAGAACGGCGCCGGCAAGTCGACGCTCATGAAGGTTCTGTCCGGTGTCTACCCCTACGGGAGCTACACCGGCGACATCGTGTACCAGGCAGAAACCCAGCAATTCAAAGACATCCGCGCCAGTGAAGCAGCCGGCATCGTGATCATCCACCAGGAACTGGCCCTGATTCCGGAACTTTCGATCATGGAGAATATCTTCCTGGGCAATGAACCCACCAAATGGGGCGTCATTGACTGGGCTGAGGCGCGTAAGCGTTCGCTGGACCTGCTGGCACGCGTCGGTTTGCGCGACGATCCGGACACCCCCATCAAGGAAATCGGTGTCGGCAAGCAACAGTTGGTGGAAATCGCCAAGGCGCTGAACAAATCCGTGAAGCTCCTGATCCTGGATGAGCCGACTGCGGCGCTGAACGAATCCGACTCCCAGCACCTGCTGGACTTGATCCGCGGGCTCAAGGGCCGGGGCATCACCTCCATCATGATTTCCCACAAGCTCAACGAGATCGAACAGATCGCGGACGAGATCACCATCATCCGCGACGGAAAGTCCATCGAGACGTTGAACGTCAAGCGCGATGGTGTTGACGAGGACCGCATCATCAAGGGCATGGTGGGCAGGACGCTCGAGTCCCGTTTCCCGGATCACGAGCCGAAGATCGGCGAGGTGTTCTTCGAGGTGAAGGACTGGACGGTCGGGCACCCGCAGATCCAGGACCGGCTCATCTGCAAGGGTTCGAACTTCTACGTCCGCCGCGGCGAGATCGTCGGTTTCGCAGGTCTCATGGGCGCCGGCCGGACCGAACTCGCTCGCTCAATTTTCGGACACTCCTACGGCAAGTTCATCAAGGGCCAGGTCTACAAGGACGGCAAGCCGGTTCAGCTCCGCTCCGTGCGCGCAGCGATCGACGCCGGACTCGGTTACGTCACCGAGGACCGCAAATCACTGGGCTTGAACCTGCTCGATGACATCAAGACCACCACCGTTGCTGCCAACCTACGGGGGATCAGCAAGCACTCGGTGGTTGATACGCGCAAGGAATTTTCGGTGGCCGAGGAATACCGCAAGTCCCTCCGGACCAAGACCCCATCGGTGGAGGAAGGCGTGGCCAAGCTCTCCGGTGGGAACCAGCAGAAGGTTGTCCTGGCCAAGTGGATGTTCACTGACCCTGACCTCCTCATCCTGGATGAGCCCACGCGCGGCATCGATGTGGGTGCCAAGTACGAGATTTACGGGATCATCCAGAGGCTGGCCAACCAAGGCAAGGGAGTGATCGTCATCTCCTCGGAGCTTCCTGAGCTCCTGGGCCTGTCCGACCGTATCTACACAATTTTCGAGGGCGCCATTACCGGTGTCCTGGATAAAAGCGAAGCAAGCCAGGAAAGCCTCATGAAGCTCATGACTTCCGCCCGAAAGACCGCCTGACCGTGGCCCAGCCTCACCCCTTCCTGACACAAGGACCAAAACAATGAACGCGCTCAAGAAGCTATTTGGTGGCAATTCCCGCCAGTTCGGCATGATATTCGCCCTGGTGGCACTTATCGTCTTCTTCCAGATCTTCACCGAGGGCCGGACCCTGACGCCCGGCAACGTGATCAACCTGTTCAACGGCAATGCCTACATCCTGATCCTGGCCATCGGCATGGTCCTGGTGATCATCGCCGGCCACATCGATCTCTCGGTCGGTTCCGTCGCGGCCTTCGTAGGTGTCTCCGTAGCTCTTGCCATCCGCGACTGGGGCATCCCTTGGTACATGGGCGTGCTGTTCGGCCTGGCGCTGGGTGCCCTGATCGGTGCGTGGCAAGGCTTCTGGACAGCCTATGTGGGCATCCCCGCCTTCATCGTGACCCTGGCAGGCATGCTCCTGTTCCGCGGTTTCAACCAGTTCGTGGGCAAGTCCAACACCATTCCAGTGCCGGAAGACTTCCAGTTCATTGGTTCGGGGTACCTGCCCGAAATTGGACCGAACACCGGCTACAACAACATGACGCTCCTTCTAGGCGTGCTGGCTGCGGCCTTCGTGGTCATCATGTCCCTCCGGAGGCGTGCAGCCAACAAGGCACTGGGTGCCGATGTACCTGAAATGTGGGTCGATACCACCAAGCTGGTCCTGATCTGCGCTGCGATCCTATACGCCACCTACCTGTTCGCCACGGGCCGCCCGGGCACATCGTTCCCCGTCCCCGGACTCATTCTGGCGGTACTGGTCCTCATCTACGGCTTCATCGCAGACAAGACAGTCCTCGGCCGCCACGTGTACGCCGTGGGTGGCAACCGCCACGCGGCGGAGCTGTCCGGTGTGCAGTCCAAGAAGGTGAACTTCATGGTCATGATGAACATGTCCATCCTGGCAGGCCTGGCCGGCATGATCTTCGTTGCCCGGTCCACCGCTTCCGGCCCGTTCGACGGCGTCGGCTGGGAACTGGACGCCATTGCAGCAGTGTTCATCGGTGGCGCAGCCGTCACCGGTGGCGTGGGTACCGTTATCGGCTCCATTGTCGGTGGCCTCGTGATGGCCGTCCTGAACAATGGCCTCCAACTGCTGGGCGTGGGTGCTGACCTGACCCAGATCATCAAGGGCCTGGTGCTCCTGGCGGCAGTGGCCTTCGATGTTTACAACAAGTCCCAAGGCAAGAGGTCCATCACAGGCATGTTGTTGAAGAATTTCCAGCGCAACAACAACGAGCTCACGCCGGACGAAACCACCCAAACCAAAGAGGTCATTTCCCGGGAGGCCTAGAACCGGCTCCCAACGACTCGCTCCACCACCCATACAGAAAGTGAACCAAGATATGCGAATGTTTGGTAAAGCAGGAAAGGCAGCAGCAGTCGCTGCCATCGCGGCACTGGCGCTGACAGCCTGCGGCCGCACGGACAGTGGGTCCAGCAGCAGCAACAGTGCAGGTGCGGAGGCGTTCCCCAAGGACTCGCTGATCGGCGTCGCACTTCCGCAGAAGACCAGTGAAAACTGGGTCCTCGCGGAGAAGCTGTTCAACGACGGGCTCACCGGAGCCGGCTTCAAGGCCGACGTCCAGTTCGCCAACGGAGGCGTTTCCGAGCAGCAGAACCAAATCAGCGCCATGGTCACCAAGGGTGCCAAGGTCATTATTGTGGGAGCCATCGACGGCGCCCAGCTGGGTACGCAGCTCAAGCAGGCCAAGGATGCCGGTGCCACCGTCATCGCTTACGACCGCTTGCTCCTGAACACCGCCAACGTGGACTACTACGTGGCCTACGACAACTTCAAGGTCGGCGTGCTCCAGGGCCAGGCGCTGTTGGACGGACTGAAGGCCAAGAAGCCCTCCGGCCCGTACAACATCGAACTCTTCGCCGGATCCCCGGATGACGCCAACGCCAAGGTCTTCTTCGACGGCGCCATGAGCATCCTGAAGCCGAAGATCGACGACGGTACCCTCAAGGTAGTTTCCGGCCAGACCTCGTTCGAACAGGCCGTTACCCAGGGCTGGAAGGCAGAAAATGCCCAGAAGCGCATGGATACCCTGATCGCGGGTTCCTACACCAGCGCTTCGCTGGACGGCGTACTGTCCCCCAATGACACCCTGGCCCGCGCCATCCTGACCTCGGTCAAGGCGGCCGGCAAACCGCTTCCTGTCGTCACGGGCCAGGACTCCGAAGTTGAGTCCGTCAAGTCCATCATGGCCGGCGAGCAGTACTCCACCATCAACAAGGACACCCGCAAGCTCGTTGAGCACGCCATCACCATGGTGAAGGACCTGCAGGCAGGCAAGCAGCTGGAGATCAACGACAAGGACTCCTACAAGAATGGTGTCAAGACTGTTCCGGCGTACCTCCTGCCGCCACAGATCGTGACCAAGGACAACGTCAAGACGGCCTACGTGGACGATCCGGTACTCGGCCCGATCACGAAGTAATTGATCATAAGCAACACCGCATAAAAGCAACACGGAAGCCCCGATCCGCCACACGGCGGGTTGGGGCTTTTGCGTTGGGGCTTTTGCACTGCCCTAAAAGCAGTGGCCCGCTCACCTTTCACAGCCCACACATAGCCTGGGCTGGCTCAGCGCACAGCGGCGCTGGGCAATGTTGGACCTGCGGCCCCGTTCCAGCGGGCCACCAGCAGGTCCAAAGGAGAAACGTGAGCGTCCTTGCCAGGAGCGTAGGCAATGCCTTCCGCAATAAAATCAGAACGGCTGCGGTAGTTGCAGTGTTGGCCGTGGCCATCGGCTTGGCACTGGCCATGCTCGTGGCCAACCAGGCCGTGGGCGCCAAGGTGCAGGAGCTCAACGCTTCGGTAGGCACCACGCTGACAGTGAATCCGGCCGGCGGCCAAGGCTTTGAAGGCGGCGGAGAACCACTGACCACCGCCGAAGCGAAGACCGCCGCGGCCGTTACCAACGTCACCTCCGTGGTGGGCACCAAGGCCTTGCGGCTACGGACTGCAACCACCGGTTCGACCACTGACACCACGCAGGCCGCCGGGCCGGGCGGCGCCGCTCCGGGCGGACAGCAAACGAACGTTACCACCAACCTGACGGCAGCGATCGACGCCGGAACGCTGGGCAACCGCAACAACGGCTCCACCGGCACAGGCGCAGGCACCACTGGCACACAGCCTGCCCGGAGTCTCCCCATCACTGCTACGGGAATCGGCGCAGAGGTGGATGCCGCTGGTAAAGCCCTAGCCATCACCAGCGGCACCGGGCTGGGTGATTACACAGCTGCCTCTGCGAAGGCATTGGTAGGGACCACGCTGGCGGAGAAGAACAACCTCAAGGCCGGCTCAACCTTCACCATTGAGGACAAGACGTTTACAGTCGCGGGTATCTTCGATGCGGGAACGACCTTCGGCAACAACGCAGTCTACGTGACCCTCCCCGAAGCCCAAGCACTGGCCGCAACCCCTGATGAACTGTCCTCGATGATCGTCACGGTGAACAGCATGGACAACGTGGACAGCACCAAGACGGCCGTCCAAAACGCACTCGGTGCGAGCAAAGCCGACGTCACCCAAGGACAGCGCAACCTTGCCACCGCCGTCAGTTCGCTGGGCAGCGTCAAGAACATCTCCATGGTCGCCTTCATCGCAGCCTTGGCCACCGCCGGGATCATAATCCTGCTCATCATGGTGATGCTGGTTCGTGAGCGCCGGCGTGAGATCGGGGTCTTGAAAGCCATCGGTGCACGCAACCGCACCATTGGACTGCAGTTCGTCCTCGAGGCCCTCGTGCTCGTTGCGTTGGGAAGTGTTGTCGGTGCAGCGATCGCTTCCTTCGCCAGCGGCGGGATCGCCTCGGCTTTGATCAGTTCGAACACCACCACGACGACCGCCGGCCCCACCCAGCGTGGCGGCGGGTTCGGTGGCGGCGGGTTCGGTGGGGGCGGTCAAGGCGGCCCGTTTGGTGGTGCGTCTCAACTGCTCACCTCCGTCACGGCCACAGCATCGCCGGGAGTTATAGCCATCGGCATCGCAGCAGTGTTCGCTGCAGCAATTATCGGCGCGTTGATTCCGGCGTTGCTTACCGCCCGCGTCCGCCCCATCGAAGTACTCCGAGGAGAATAGCCGTGATTGAAGTCAAGGACCTGGTCCGTCAGTTCAAGTCCGGTGACCGGACCATCAAACCCGTCAACGGCGTCAGTTTCGAGCTCGAGCGGGGAACGCTGGCGTCCATCGTCGGCAAGAGCGGCAGCGGTAAGAGCACACTGTTGTCCCTGCTGGGTGCGCTGGACAAGCCAACCAGTGGTGACGTCGTCGTCGACGGCGTGAGCCTGGCCGGGCTGCCGGACAGCAAGCTGACCGAGTACCGCCGTCGGGACATCGGCTTCGTATTCCAGCAGTTCAACCTGATCCCCAACCTCACCGCCTTGGACAATGTCATGCTGCCCATGGAGTTCGCGGGCGTGCGCAAAGCAAAGCGGCTGCAGCGGGCCAAGGAGTTACTGGAGCAGGTGCAGTTGGATCCGGAGAAACAGACGCGCAAGGTCAACCGCCTGTCCGGCGGTGAACAGCAGCGGGTGGCAATTGCCAGGGCGCTTGCGAACGAGCCCAAGCTGATCCTCGCTGACGAGCCCACGGGCAACCTGGACGAGCAGACCGGGGAGCACATCATCGAGCTCTTGAGCTCGCTGAGCCGGGACCACAACACCACCATCCTGGTGGTCACGCACGACCGCAGCCTCGCGCAAAAGACCGAACGCTGCTTCCGTCTTCAGCAGGGACGGCTCACCGAAGAGGCCAGGAAGGGCTCACTTCGGTGATTGTTGGGCCCACTTGCCGGGAACCTGGAATGGTTCCGGGCAAGTGGGCCGCGGGGGTGAGAGGATGGCAGGCATGACGCTCCCTATCGCCCAGCCATGGCTTTCCACGCAGGCCAACCAGGATCCTCGGGCAGCCACGGGCCGGCGCCTGCAGTGGGGCGTCGTGTCCACCGGCAACATCGCCACGTCCGTTTCCAAGGACTTGGCGTTGCTTGAGGACGCCGAACTTTACGCGGTGAGTTCCCGGAAGCAGGCTGCCGCCGACGCCTTCGCCGCCGAGCACGGGTTCGCCAAGGCATACGGCGACGACGGCGGTGTCCCCGGCTACCAGCGCATGGTTGAAGATCCCGCCGTCGAGGTGGTCTACGTGGCTACTCCCCATGCCCAGCATTTCGAGGTTGCCTCAGCGGCGCTGCGCGCCGGAAAGCACGTCCTGTGCGAGAAAACAGTGACCATCAACGCCCGCGAAGCCGCGCAACTGGCCACGTTGGCGCGGGAGCGGAACGTGTTCTTCATGGAGGCCATGTGGAGCCGGTTCCTGCCCAGCATGCAACGGGCATTTCCATAGCGGCTTCCGGCGAACTCGGAGAGATCCAATGGGTCAGCGCGGACCTGGGATTCCCTGCCCCGTATGATCCTTCGGCCCGTATTTGGGCGCTGAACGACGGCGGCGGCGCACTGCTGGATCTCACCGTCTACCCCTTGCTGTGGGCGCTCGGGACGTTGGAGTTCCCACAGTCGGTGACCGCGATCGGGTCCCTGAACGAGGACGGCGTGGATGTACAGAATGCCCTGACCTTGGGGTATGCGAGCGGCGCCCAGGCGCAGCTGACGTCGTCGTTGATGGCCCATGGTCCGCGGACAGCTACGGTGGCTGGCGGGCTCGGGTACTTGCAGGCTGTCGGATCAGTGAACAATCCCAGCGAACTGGTGATCCGAGTCGGGTGGGATGAACCGCGCCGGGAGCAGTTCGACGTCGTGGGTACCGGCTACACCTACGAGCTCCGGGAAGTCACGCGCTGCGTGCAGCAGGGACTCCCGGAAAGCCCTGTCATGCCGTGGGAAGACTCGGTCAACGTCATGCGGCTCTTTGACGGAGTGCGGTCCCAGCTGGGGATCCGCTACCCCAACGACGCGCGGTGAGGTGTGACTGTCGGCGATAAATGGCGGTCTTTTTGCAGCGCTAAATGTCGCCCTGCTAGTCGGCAAGCGCTCGTGACCGCCTGTAGAACGTCGCTCGGGACATACCGAGATCCCGGGCAACCTGCGCCGCGGGCTCGCCACCCTTGACCAGGCGAACAGCACTTCTGATCTGACTATCAGTAACCCGGCGGGGCCGGCCGCCAAGGTCCTTGCCAGCTTCTCTTCGCTTGATTATGGAATCAGTGACGCGTTCGCGCTTGATCTCGTGTTCCATCTGCGCGAGGGCGGCCATGATCGTGAACAACATAGAGCCCATCGGTGTTGCTGTGTCCACTTCGCCTCCGCCCAAGTTCAGGACGCGCAGGCCAGCGCCCCTGCTGCGGAGTTCGTCGGCGAAGGCAAGCATGTTCTGAGTGGATCGCCCGAGCCGGTCCAAAGTCGTGATGACGAGGGTGTCACCATCCATGAGTGCCTCGAGTGCTCGATCGAACTGGGGTCGCGACGCGCGCGCTCCGGAGACACCTTGGTCAACGTAGAGGTCATCACGCCGAACGCCGGCCTCCAATAGATCCGCCCGCTGCCGGTCAGTGGACTGCTGCCGCGTCGAAACCCGCGCATAGCCAATAGGCTTCGACACGCCTGCCTCCAATGTGTCTCATAACTAATGATTAGTACACCAATTCAAGCAGAAGGTTTCGAGACATAGTTATGAGAATCGCCGGGCGTAGAGAAAGTCGCGAGATTCCACGGGAATCAGGATCTTACGGGACAGAGTCAGTGAGACGTCTCGTATCCCAAGGGTTGCAAGGCACGTAGAGGAGTCAATTTAGGAATCCACGAAATCGTTTGCGTCTGATATTCGACTTTTGCGCAAGGCACCCCTCCTTGACCCCCGTCAAAGGTGTAGCCGCCCTCGCGGATCCGATTGGCCCAGGGCACGATATTCTCCGGCACTGGGCTCACGACTCTGAAATCGAACGGTCAGAGGGGCTGCTACCGTGTCGGTGCTCGGCGCAATGCGGCCGCCTGCATGCAGACGGCGGCGGCGTATTTATCTGACCGGATGACGATGTCACTCTGTGACGGTTGCTGAAAGGGAGGATGCCGGTCTTAGGCGTTGTAGCCGTGCGGGTTGTTGTTCTGCCAGCGCCAGTGGTCCTCGCACATCTGGTCCACAGTCTTGGTGGCGGACCAGCCCAGGTCCGCCTGGGCCGAGGCCGCGTCGGCCCAGAAGGCGGGGAGGTCGCCGACGCGGCGTCCGGCGCGCTCGTAGGGGATCGGGCGGCCCACGGCTTTTTCGAAGGAGTGCAGGACCTCGAGAACGGAGGAGCCCTTGCCCGAGCCGAGGTTCCAGCGGTAGACGCCGGGCCGGCCCGCCACGTGGTTGAGCGCGGCGACGTGTCCTTCGGCCAGGTCCACCACGTGGATGTAGTCGCGCAGGCAGGTGCCGTCCGGGGTGTCGTAGTCGCCACCGAAGACCATCAGCTTCTCGCGCCGACCCACGGCCACTTGGGCGATGAAGGGCACAAGGTTGTTGGGGATGCCCTGCGGGTCCTCGCCGATCCGGCCGGAGGGGTGGGCGCCGACGGGGTTGAAGTACCTCAGGAGGGCGATGTGCCAGCGGTCGTCCGCCGCTCCGAGGTCGGCGAGGATGTCCTCGATCTGTTCCTTGGTCCGGCCGTAGGGGTTGTTGGCGCCGATCTCCATTTTCTCCACGTAGGGGATCGGGTTGTGTTCGCCGTACACCGTCGCGGAGGAGCTGAACACGATTGACCGGACGTTGTGCCGGTCCATCGCCCGGAGCAGGTTCAGGGTGCCCACCAGGTTGTTGTGGTAATACATCAGGGGCTCCCGGACGGATTCCCCGACGGCTTTGAGGCCGGCGAAGTGGATGACGGCGTCGACCGCGTATTCGGCGAAGACGGCGTCCACCTCCGCCGCATCAACGAGGTCCGCCCGGCGGAAGGCCACGGGCGTGCCGCTGAGCTCGGCAACCCGGCGCAGCGATTCCTCGCTGGAGTTGACCAGGTTGTCGATCACCACCACCTCATGGCCGGCTTCCTGCAGGGACAGAACGGTGTGCGAACCGATGTAACCGGTGCCTCCGGTGACCAGAATTTTCATTGGGCGCTTCCTCAGGGATGGGGGGGCTGGAACGTCGCGTGTTCATGGGGCCGGCCATGCCTCACATCAGGGGATGCGGGCGGCGCCGGCTGAGGGGGTGACGGTGAAGATGTCCGGCCGGGTGAGCCCTGCGTCGGCGAAGGCGCGGGTGACGGCGTCGCGGACCTGCTGCTCGTCCTGCACCGGGGTGAGGGCGATGGCCGAGCCGCCGAAGCCGCCGCCGGTCATGCGTGCCCCGATCGCGCCGTGGATCCGGGCCGTGTCCACGGCGAGGTCGAGCTCGGGGCAGGAAATCTCAAAGTCGTCCCGCATGGAGGCGTGGCTGGCATCGAGGAGAGGGCCGATGTGCGCCGGTCCCCGGGTTTGCAGGACGTCCACGGTTTGCAGCACGCGGTCGTTTTCGGTGACGATGTGACGGACCCGCCGGAAGGTGGTGGCATCGAGGAGTCCGCTGGCGTTCTGAAGGTCGGCGACGGCGACGTCCCGCAGGGCTTTTACGCCCATGCGTTCGGCGCCGAGCTCGCACGCTGCGCGGCGGGAGGCGTAGCCGCCGTCGGCGTGTGAATGTTCCACTTTCGTGTCGATGACCAGCAGGACGAGTCCGGCCTCGAGGGTCTGGAACGGCACGAGTTCCACGGATTGGTCGCGGCAGTCAAGGAAGACGGCGTGGCCGGTGGCGCCGCGCAGCGAGGCCGACTGGTCCATGATGCCGGTCGGCGCTCCTACGAAGGCGTTTTCCGCGTGTTGGGTCAGCAGGACCATTTCCTCGGCCGAAAGCCCTGCGCCGGTGAGCTCATTGAGGGCGGTGGCGACGGCGCATTCAATCGCGTGCGAGGATGACAGGCCCGCCCCCAGCGGGACGTCGGAATCGAGGAGGAGGTCGAAGCCGGGAACCTCGATGCCGTGCTGCTGAAGCGCCCAGACCACTCCGAGGGGATACTTGGCCCAGCGGGTGACGGTGCCCGGCGCCAGGGCGGTGGTGGCGGCCTCAACGAGCCTCTGGTCTCCGGATGTGGACAGCAGCCGGACGGTGGAGTCGTCACGGAGCCGCACGGCGGTCCTGGCCCGGTTGTCGATCGCGAAGGGCAGGACGAAGCCCTCGTTGTAGTCGGTGTGCTCGCCGATCAGGTTCACCCGGCCGGGGGCGGCCCAGACGCCGTGCGGTGCCGCGCCGAAGGTGGCCTCGAAGCGGTCCGCCAGCTCGTGGGCCCGGGCGTTGCTGGGTGCTGTCGATGTCATGCTGAAACGCCTTCCGGGGCCAGAGCGGGGCGGGTTGTGAGGCCGGCCGGCGGGGCGGCCACTTCGCGCAGCCGGGCCGCGACGGATTCGGGGGTGGTGTCGTTGATGAAGGCACCCATGGCGGCCTCGGATCCGGCCAGGTACTTCAGCTTGTCCGCCGCGCGGCGCGGCGACGTCAGCTGCAGGTGCAAGTGACCGGCCCGGCGCATGGCGGGCGCCAGCGGAGCCTGGTGCCAGGCCGCGATGTAGGGGGTCGGCGTCGGATACAGGGCGTCAAAGCGCTTGAGGAGCTCCGGGTACAGCTCCGCCAGCTCGTCGCGCTCGGCCCCGTCCAGGGCGGCGAGGTCCGGGACCTGGCGGTGCGGGACGAGGTGGACTTCCAGGGGCCAGCGTGCCGCGAACGGGACGTAGGCGCTGAAGTGTGCGCCCTCGAGGACCATGCGGCTGCCGTCGCTGCGTTCGGCCTGGAGCAGGGAGGAGGTGAGCGTTGCCGTGCCGTCCGTCGTGGCGGCGAACTCGCCGGCTGCGGCGGCCAGCACCGCGGCGCGCGGTGTTACGTAGGGATAGGCGTAGATCTGCCCGTGCGGGTGGTGCAGGGTGACGCCGATGTCGGCGCCCCGGTTTTCGAACGGGAAGACCTGTTGGATGCCGGGCAGCGCGCTCAGCGCTTGCGTCCGGTGGGCCCAGGCGTCAATCACCGTGCGGGTCCGGAGCCAGCCCAGTTCGGCGAAGGACCCGGTGTGCTGCGGGGTGAACGCCACCACTTCGCACCGGCCTGTCGCGGGTCCTGTGGTCCCCCAGACCGGCGCCGCGGGAATCTCGTGGGCGTCAGGGCCGAGCGAGGGGAAGCGGTTTTCAAAGACGGCCACGTCGTAGTCCGGCGCCGGGATCTCGGTCTGGTTGGCCGGCGTCGTCGGACAGATCGGGCACTGGTCCGCCGGGGGCAGGTGGGTGCGCGACTGCCGGTGCGCGGCGACGGCCACCCATTCCCGGCTGAGCGCATCGAAGCGCAGCTCGCCGGGCTTGGGGCGGGCAGGCAGTTCCCGGTGGTCCACGAGGGATGGGGCGGGCCGCTCGGCGGAGCCTGCGTCGTCAAAGTAGAAGATCTCCCGGCCATCGGCCAGAGAGTTTGTGGTGATGCATGTCATGTTCATATTTGTGCTTTTCCTCGTGCGGGGTTGATATCGGACTCGACGGCGAATTCGTCGATCGATTTCAGCTCGTCCTCCGTGAACGCCAGATTGTTGATGGCGGACAGGGTGTCCTCCAGCTGCTTGACGCTGGATGCCCCCGCGAGGGCGGACGCGACGGGGGTGCCCTTGGGCTGGTCGCGGAGGATCCAGGCGATGGCCATCTGCGCCAGTGATTGCCCGCGGCCGGCGGCGATCTTGTTGAGCCCGCGGACACGGTCCAGTTTGTCCTCGGTCAGTGCCGATTCTGACAGGAACCGTTCCTTGGCGGCCCGCGAATCGGCCGGGATGCCGTTGAGGTAGCGGTTCGTGAGCATGCCCTGTTCCAGCGGGGAGAACGCGATGGATCCTGCGCCCACCTGCTCCAGCACCTCGTAGAGGTTGGGCGAGCCGTTTTCGGTCCAGCGGTTCAGCATGGAGTAGCTGGGCTGGTGGATGAGCAGCGGGGTGCCGAGCTCTTTCAGGATCCGGGCAGCCTCGATGGTCTGTTCCGGGGTGTAGGAGGAGATGCCTGCGTAGAGCGCCTTGCCGGAGCGCACGGCGTAGTCCAGCGCACCCATGGTCTCTTCCATCGGCGTCTCGGGGTCCGGACGGTGGCTGTAGAAGATGTCCACGTAGTCCAGGCCCATGCGCTGCAGCGACTGGTCCAGGCTGGAGAGCAGGGATTTGCGGGAGCCCCACTCGCCGTAGGGGCCGGGCCACATGTAGTAGCCGGCCTTGGTGGAGATGACGAGTTCATCCCGGTACGGCTTGAAATCGTCCCGCAGGTGGCGGCCGAAGTTGATTTCGGCCGAGCCGTCCGGCGGCCCGTAGTTGTTGGCGAGGTCAAAGTGGGTGACGCCGAGATCGAAGGCACGGCGCAAGATGGCGCGCTGTTCATCGAAGCGCTTGTCGTCGCCGAAGTTGTGCCACAGGCCCAGGGAGATCGCGGGAAGTTTCAGGCCGCTGCGTCCGACGCGGCGGTAGGGCATGGATTCATAGCGGTTGTCCGCAGCCGAATAAGTCATGGGTGCCTTTCTGTCAGGACCGCTCACGTGCAGGTTCGGAGTCAAGGGGTTCTCTGTTGGTTGAGGTGGTTTCCGGCTGCTTTTCATCGTGGGATGAGTGTTTCCTGGTCATGGTTGCCAGGGGAGACTGTTCCCATCGCGGATTACCATTCCTGCCTTTCCTGGATGGTGCCGAACGGGACATCCGGGTGGAGCTGGACGGTGAAGTCCCGGGGGGAGTTCCGGGAAACGAGGATCCCTTTGCCGCCATGCAGGGGGGACCTGGCCGCGAGGATGTCCACTGCTTTGTCCAGTTGGTCCTCGAGATGGCTGCGGTCCAGGACCTGAACGTGGAGGAGGTCTTCTTTTGATGCATCGGTGTACATGGTGGTCCTGCGGATTTGTCCTCGCACGCGCGGAGGGGCGGAATAGAAAGGTATTTCCAGGGTGCCCTGGGTTTCCAAGACTGAAGTCTCGTTTTCCATCTTTATTCCTGACTCAAACTGTTTTGAACTGGTCCAAAAGATGGCCGGAAGAGGCCGGCTGTGGCACGGAATTCCTAGGTACAAGCCTGTCTGCGAACTGATGTACCGGTGCCACCTGTGACCAGGATTTTCATTTACATCCTCTAACTAGCGCGGAGGCTGCCCCGCCGTTTCCGCCGCTGCGGAGAACGGGGGAAACGGCGGGGCTTGCCAGTCAGTTGTTACAGTGCGGTGAGTTCGAGCAGCAGTGCGTGTTCCGGGTTGAGGGCAGGCATGGGCAGTCCCACCTCGGCCAGGAAACGGCCGTCCGCGACGGCGCCGTCCGCCAGCCAGGCCGGGGGGCGGACCTGCGTGAACGTGTGCGAATAGTCGAAGTCACCCGGAGCCGGGAAGACGGCCTCCACACGGTACTCCCGGGCCGGCTCCAGGCCGGGGATGGAGATCCGTCCCGGTTGTTCCGCAAAGGCGGTGCGTGTGCTGACCAGGGCGAACAGCGCCGCCGTGCCTTGACCAGCATCCTCCGGGGCCACCACGCCGTGGAGCATGAGGGAGCCGTCGGCAACGTCGGCGCGGACCATGCGCCCGGAGTGGATGAGGTTCCGATATTTTTTGTAGAGGGCGATGAAGCGTTTGAGTTCCTCCCTTTCGGCGCCCTGAACGCTGCGGACATCCCATTCCATGCCGAAGTGGCCGAACAGGGCGGTGATGGCGCGGAAGGAGAGGTCGTGGGTGCGGGCGGTGGTGTGTGATGTCGTGGGGCCAATGTGTCCGCCCACCAGCTCCGGCGGAACCACGACGCCGGTCCAGCGTTGGATGGTCTGGCGTTCCAGGGCGTCGTTGCAGTCCGAGCCCCAGATCCGGTCGGTGCGTTCCAGGATGCCCAGGTCCACGCGCGCCCCGCCGGAGGAGCAGCTCTCGATTTCGACGCCGGGATGGGCCTTGCGGAGTTCGTCAAAGAGGCGGTAGGCGGCGAGGGTCTGTTCGTGGACGGAGGAGCGGCCGGCGTGGCCGTGTTCGAGCAGGTCCCGGTTCTGGTCCCACTTGAGGTAGCTGATGTTGTTTTCACGCAGAAGGGCGTCAATGCGATCGTAGATGTATTGCCACGCCGCCGGGTTTACGAGGTCGATGACGTGCTGCTGCCGCCATTCGAGTGGCAGCCGGCCGCCGTCCTTGTAGCTCTGGACGGACGGGCCAACAATCCATTCGGGGTGCGCACGGACGACGTCGGAGTCGAGGTTGACCATTTCCGGTTCCACCCAGAGGCCGAACTCCATCCCACGGGAAGTCACAGCATCGATCAGCGGTGTGAGGCCGTCGGGCCAGAGTGACTCGTCGACGTACCAGTCGCCCAGTCCGGCGCGGTCGTCGCGGCGTCCGCGGAACCAGCCGTCGTCGAGCACAAAACGCTCAACACCAAGCTCCGCGGCGGACTCAGCCAGCTCGATGAGGGTGGCCAAGTTGTGGTCGAAGTAGACCGCTTCCCAGACATTAAGCACCACCGGGCGAGGCTTGCCGGCGGCCAGGCCGGTGCTTGCTGCCGGCAAAACGTGGTGGGGGCGGGACCGGAACCAGCTGTAGAACGCCTCGCTGATGCCGTCCAGGCCACGGTCCGAGTACGCAGCAAAGAGCGCCGGAGTGGTGTAGCTGGCGCCTGGGGCGAGGACGACCTCGGCAGGGCCCAGGAGCTCGGAGCCGCCGATCATAGTGCGGCCGTCGCCGATGCTGTCGGCGAACTGTTCGTGGTTGCCGCTCCAGGCCGGGTGCGTGGCCCAGACCTTGCCGTGGCGGTTGCCGAAGCCGGAGGTGCCGGCGGCGAAAAGCAGGGAGGAGTCGTGTCCGGTGCGGCCGTGCCGGCCGGTACGGACCCAGGTGCCCTGTTGGATGGGGCGGCGCTGCGGGTGGCGTTCACGGCACCAGCGCCCAGTGAGGTCAAGGAGTTCGGTAGCGTTGGGTGCCACCGGGAGGACTGTTGCCAGTTCGTCGAGCTGGTAGGGCGTGGCGGCGTCATTGGTGAGGGTGTGGCGGAGTTCCAGCAGGCCGCCGTCGTGCAGTGTCAGGGAGGAGGAGACGGTGAGTCCGGCATCGGGATCGGACTGGACGATCACCGCTGAGGTCCCCTCGACGCTCACTGTCACGACGCGGAGGCGGGCTGAGAAATCAAGGCCCGTGACGCCGTCGACCATCCGGTGTCCGCGCAGGGCAGCCCGGCCTCGCCAACCGGATGCCGCCTGGGGCAGGAGGCCAGTGGGTACGGCGGCGTCGATGGACGACGGCGGGATAGCGGCTGTGAGGATAGCGAGGTCCGGCAGCGTGCTGCCAAGATCCGCGCCCCAGTGGATGACCTCGGCCTCCCGGCTGTCGAAGCTGATCACCAGGCTGGTGCCGGCGGAACGGAGGTGGAGCGGGTCCATAAATGATGTCCTTCTGCGGGTGTGGAAGTAAGGGGTGGGCTGCGCGCCGCGGGGAAGACGACGACCGCGGCGCGCAGCCGGTAAAGCGGATGGCCCTACTTGAAGAGGGCGTTGACCTTTTCGTTGGCCTGGGTGAGGGAACTGGCCGGGGCCTTGCCGGAGACCACTGCGTCCATGGCGGGATTCATGATGCCGTCGACTTTGGCGGCATTGTCTGCGATCGGGAAGAGGAACGTCGTTCCATCCTCCACCTGTTGGGTGAAGGGGGTGACGTCGATGCCCTTGGCCTTGAAGGCCGCGGCAGCCTTGGCGGTGGAGGACTTGATGGCGGGAAAGACGACTCCCTTGGACGCGACGACGTCCTGGCAGGCTGAGGAGGCGAGGTATTCGACCCACTTGACGGATGCGGCAGGGTTCTTGGTGCCGGCGTAGATGGAGTCGGCCAGGCCGTTGAACATGGACGCGCGCTTGCCGTTCGGTCCCGTCGGGGTGGGTGCGATGCCGGTCTGGATGCCCTTGTAGCCGGTGTACTGGCCGATCGTCCAGTCGCCGGAGGTGTTGATGGCGGCCTTGCCGGCGCCAAAGGTGTCCTGCATGCTGGCGCCTACCGTTGTTTCAAGTTTGGGCATGTAGCCCTTGTCCGCCAGCCCGGCCCACCAGGCGATGGTTTCCTGGAACCTGGGGTCGTCGTAGTTGAACTTGGTGCCCCAGGGGTTCTTGTCCGTGTGGGTCCAGCCGGTGGTGGCCGTCAGGAAGCTCCACTGGGTCTGGCCCTGGCCCGAGCCCGAGGACTCCAAACCCAGGCCGTAGACGGCCACGTTGTTCTTATCGAAGCCAACTTCGTCTCCGCGTTTACCGTTCTTGTCAACGGTCAGGTGGGCGATGGTCTTCTCGTAGCTGCCACCATCCTTGGGGTTCCAATTCAGCTCGGCCATCTGCTTGGCCGTGATGCCGGCGGCGTCGGTCATGGCCTTGTTGTAGAAGAGGCCCACGGTGTCCCAGTCCTTTGGAAGGCCGTAGCGCTTGCCGTCCTGGCCCACCCAGAGATCGGCCAGGCCCTTGTTGTAGATCGAGAGATCGACGTGGTCCTTGTTGACGGCGTCGTCGAGGGGCAGGAGTTGCTTTTTGGCGGCGAATTCCGGGTACTTGGACAGGTGGTCGGCGAAGACGTCCGGGGCGTTTCCGGCGACGAAGCCGTTGGTCAGGGTGGTCCAGTAGTCACCCCAGCCACGCTGGGTGATCTTGACTTTGATGTCCGGGTTGGCCTTGGTGAAGTCAGCAGCGCACTGCTGGTACGCGGGGAGCTGGTTGGCGTCCCACAGCCAGTAGTTGATTTCACCCTTGGCCTCGGTGGAGGCGGTGCTGCCTCCGCCGCAGGCGGAGAGTGAGAGGGCGATTGCCGCGGCGGCAGCTGCGACGCCGATAGTTTTCTTCATGGTGGACCTTTCGAGGTGTTTCTTGGGAGGAGGGAAGTGAGGGGTTACTTGATGCCGGAGAATCCGATGGAGTTGACCACTTTTTTGCCGAAGGCGAGGAACAGGATGAGGATGGGCACTGCCGCAACGAGGGTGGCGGCCATGAGTCCGGACCAGTCCGGGGCGCCCTGGGGGGACTGGGACTTGAAGACGCTTAGGCCCACGGTGAGGACGCGGATGCTCTCGTCGTTGCCGACCAGCAGTGGCCAGAAGTATTCGTTCCATTGGCCGATGAAGGTCAGCAGCGCGAGGGTGGCCAGGGGTGCGGCGGCGTTGGGCAGGACGATTTGGAAGAAGATACGCACGTGCTTGGCGCCATCGAGCATGGCTGCTTCCTCGACTTCGCGGGACATGCTGAGGAAGAACTGCCGCAGGAAGAAGATGGCGAACGCGGACATGAACAGGAAGGGCAGTGTCAGTCCTGCGAACGTGTTGAGCAGGCCCAGGTTCTTGATCATGAGGAAGTTAGGCAGCGCGGTGAAGATCCCCGGAATCATCATGGTGGCCAGGAATACGGAGAAGACCTTGTCGCGCCCGGGCCAGCGGAGCCGGGCGAAGGCGTAGGCGGCAAGTGCGCTGAAAAAGACCTGGGCTGCGGTAGTGACGGTGGAAAAGAGTATCGAGTTGCGCAGGTACAGCCAGAAGTCGATGGCTGCCCCGGAGCCTCCTTCGGCGATGGCCTCCTCTGTGGTCTGCATTCCAAAGACACGCTTGAAGGCGCCCCAGGAGAAGTCCGCCGGCAAAAGGTTCCCGGAGTTGGAGGCCAGCGCGTGGTTGCTGGAGAGGGCCGTGCGGAGCATCCAGAGGAACGGGAAGATAGTGACGGCCAGCGCGAGGGCGATGACGGCCCACGCCCCGATGCGGTGCCAGTTGACTGGCTTCGTGCGGGAGGGTGTTGATGTTGTCATGGCGGGGTTCCTTAATCCAGATCCGATTCGTTGCCCTTGAGGAACTTCATTTGCACGAAAGCCACCAGGGCAAGAATGAGGAAGAGAATGACGGACAGGGCGGAGGCGTAGCCGAAGTCCGATTCGCCGAAGGCTTTTTGGTAGATGTACATCTGGATGACGCGGGTGGCGTTGACCGGACCGCCGCCGGTGGTGACCGCGACGGTGTCGAAGACCTGGAACGATCCGATGACGGTGACCACCAGGACCAGTGCGAGGACCGGACGCAGGAGCGGCATGGTGATGCTCCAGAACGTCCGGGTGGGGGAAGCCCCGTCCAGGGAAGCCACTTCGTAGACGTGTTGGGGGATGGCCTGGAGGCCGGCGAAGATGAGCAAGGCGGTGTAGCCCATGTGGCGCCAGACATTGACGAAGGCGATGGTGGGGATGGCCCATTGCTCGCTGCCGAAGAAGGCAATGCGGGGAAGGCCCATCCAGCTGATGATCTCGTTGACGATGCCGATCTGGTAGTCGAGCATCCAGAACCACAGCAGGGCGACAATCACGTTGGCCACCAGAAAGGGAAGCAGCAAGGCGCCACGGACGAACGTGGACTTGGCGACGCGGTGCATCAGCAGCGCCAGGCCGAGGGCGATGACTGTCTGGAAGACGATGTTGATTGCGACGTACTGGATGGTCACAGCCATCGCGTTCCAGAAGAGCTCATCCTTGAAGATCGCCGTGTAGTTGTCGAGGCCGACCCATTTGGGCTCTCCGAGGATGCTGTACTCGGTGAAGCTCAAGTAGATGCCACGGATGGTCGGGACTAGAGAAAAAGCAACGAGGCCGATCATCGCCGGGAGGATAAACAGCAGCGCGACCTTCAGGTCGCGCAGTTTGACCGTGCCACGGCCCCGGTTGGAACGCTGCGGCGCCTTGTGCGCTGCGGCGGGGGGGTGCTTGGTAATGGTGGTCATCTTTGATCCCTCTTCTGTGAGGCAGGTAACAATTGACGGCTACTCTACGCGTGTAGCTGAGAAAAATGCAACAGTTTCCTTTAGAACTAGGCGGACTTATGCCTATTCAACCAGCTTCTTGACGCGCGTAGATTCCGTGCCCATACTTCTTCCATGACTTCTTCAATTGGAATCGTTGGTGCGGGACAGTTCGCGGGCGTATTCGCCAAGCTCTTCGCTGCCCACCCCGGAATCTCAGACATCTATTTCACCGACATCATCGCTGAGCGTGCGGAGGCCCAAAGCAGCAGCGCCGGTGCGGCAGGGACGTTCGACAGCTTCGAGGCAATGCTTGAAAGCGACGTCGACGCCGTAGCGATCTTCACCCAGCGCTGGACCCATGGACCGTTGGTGCTGCAGGCGCTGCGGGCCGGTAAGCACGTCTACTCCGCCGTGCCGATGGCGGTCTCCGAAGAGGAGATCGCACAAATTATCGAAGCGGTCCGCGAAACCGGGCTGACGTACATGATGGGTGAGACCAGCTACTACAACCCGGCAACCGTTTTTGCCCGCAAGAAAAATGCCGAGGGCGCCTTCGGTCGGATCTTCTACGCTGAGGGCGACTACGTCCACGACATGGACCTCGGCTTCTACGACGCCTACCAGTACAGCGGCGGAGAAGACTGGAAGCGCACCGCCAGCTACCCGCCCATGCTCTACCCGACCCACTCTGTGGGCGGGGTGCTGGGAGCAACCGGCTCCCACGCCGTCAGCGTCAGCTGTGTCGGGGTCCGGGATGAGCGCGGCGACGGTGTCTTTGACCGTGAGATAAGCATGTTCGCCAACGACTTCTCCAACGCCAGTGCCCTGTTCGAACTCGCCGGCGGCGGGTCCATGCGCATCAACGAGTTCCGCAGGGTGGGCTACCCTTCCCACCTGCGCGAGAGCCGCTTCCGCTACTTCGGTACGGAGGCCAGCTTCGAACAGCTCGCCCTGGTCAGCGTCTGGCAGGACAAGCACGCCGTGACCGACATCAGTGACCAGCTCGAGACCCAGGCCACCATGGACGCGGATGACCCCATGCTGGCCGACGTGGCTCCTGCACTGCGCGACGCCTTTATTTCCGGCATGGCCTCCGTGCACGACGCCGGACGACTGCCGGCGGAGTTCCGCGGCCTGCCCAACGGCCACGAGGGCAGCCACCACTTCCTCGTCGACGACTTCGTCACCGCCATCAACACCGGCACCCTGCCTCCGGTCAACGCCTGGGAAGCGGCCCGCTACACGCTTCCCGGCATCATTGCCCACCAGTCCGCCCTGCGCGGCGGCGAACGCCTGCCGGTGCCCGACTTCGGCGACGCCCCGGCAGAGCTGCCCCGCCCGGTACTTCGCGAGTCCGCCAAGTGAAACGCCGCTAGCATGGTTGCCATGCCGCACCCGACCCCACACACCAAGCCCATCACCCGCGACGATGTCGCCCGGCTGGCGGGGGTCAGCAGCGCCGTCGTCAGTTACGTGGTCAACGGTGGGCCGAGGCCGGTTTCCGCTGCGAACGAGGCCAAGGTGCGGCAGGCAATCAGAGCGCTGGGTTACCGGCCCAACTCGGCAGCCAGGGCACTTGCCTTAGGTTCCAGCGAAATGCTCGCCCTGATCGTCCCCGACGCCATCAATCCGTTCTATGCCTCGCTCGCCCGCGCCGTCGAAAACGCCGCGGCCGAGCAGGGCTACACCCTCCTGCTGGCAGACTCCCAGGACTCGCTACGCACAGAGCGCCGCCTCATCAAGAACTTCGCCGCGAGGAGGGTGGACGGCCTGTTCCTCTCCAGCGTGCTGTTCGAGCCTGATCTAATCGACCTTGAACAGGCAGACATTCCTGTTGTGCTCCTGAACCATCCTGCCGACGTTGTCGCGAAAGGCGGCGCGGAGGGGCACGGTGCAAATGCTGTTGGGGTGGACTTCCAGGAGGGAGCGCGGGCAGCTGTTGAGCACCTCATCAGCCACGGCCACGAACGGATCGGACTGGTCATCGGCGGCAATGCCGACAGTGAGCTTGACGCACGCGAGGTCGGCTGGCATCAGGGCATCCAGGATGCCGGCCTCACGGCCGGCCCAATCATTCGGGTGCCCTTTACCCGCGAAGGCGGCTTCCATGCCGGACAGGAGCTGCTGGCCCGTTCCGAGCGGCCCACCGCCGTCTTCGTCAGCTCCGACCAACAAGCGGCCGGTTTCCTCTGCGCCCTCCACGAGGGCGGCCTCCGGCTACCGGAGGACCTGGCCGTATTCTCCTTCGACGGCGCGCCCGAATCTGAATACACCTGGCCCCGGCTCAGCACAGTCGCCCAACCCTTAAAGGACTTGGCACAGGCAGCCCTGAACGCTCTCCTAACCCCGGAGCCCGGACAGGAGACCCAAGCGAAAACCCAAATCTTCCCTGCCGAGCTGGTACTGCGGGCATCCTGCGGCTGCCGCTGACAATCACAGCCTCTCCGGCTGCGCCAAAACAATCACCGGCCGTAGGGGCCCGCGTCCCACCACAACGAGAACCCGCCCTTCCGGTCCCCAACCGCCCACCGGAGTTTCCTTGCTGCCCGGAGGGCACCTGGCAGCCGCCGCGGCTGCCCATCTGCCAGCGGCGTACCCCCCGATAAACCACAAAGGCACCCAACGTCATGACTGCTATTTCCGCCCACGAGGATGACATCTTCAGGCCCGCCATCCACTACACAGCCAAAAACACCTGGCTGAACGACCCGAACGGACTCGTCTACCACGAGGGCATTTATCACCTCTATTACCAGAACAACCCCTTCGGGAACGTCTGGGGCAACATGTCCTGGGGCCACGCCACCTCGGCGGACCTGGTCAACTGGGACGAGCAGCCCGTGGCCATCCTCTGCGACGCCGAAGAGGACATCTTCTCCGGCAGCATCGTCATCGACCAGTACAACACCAGCGGCCTCGGCACCGGGCAGACTGCCCCGCTGGTGGCAATTTACACCAGCGCCTACAAAGACAGCTCAGCCCGCCGGGGCACACAGGCCCAGTCCCTGGCCTGGAGCTCCGACGGCGGCTACACCTGGACGAAGCACCAGGGCAACCCCGTCCTCGACAGGAACTCCGCAGACTTCCGCGATCCGAAGGTGTTCCGCTATAACGGGCCCCCGGGAAGCTATTGGGTCATGGTGGCCGTCGAAGCCAACGAGCACAAGGTGGTCATCTATAGCTCCGATAACCTTCGGGACTGGCACTACCTCAGCAGCTTCGGACCCGCCAACGCCACCGGCGGCGTCTGGGAATGCCCCGACCTTTTCCCTTTGCCACTGGACGGCGACGAAGAGCAGACCAAGTGGGTCCTCACCCTGAACCTCAACCCCGGAGGGCCCAACGGCGGGTCAGGCGGTCAATACTTTGTCGGCCACTTCGACGGCGTGGCCTTCACATCCCAAACAACCGTTACCGACGGCAGCAGCCAAACGGCCGAGCTCGACGCCTACCACTGGCTCGATTGGGGACGCGACTACTACGCTGCCGTCTCTTTCAACAACGCACCCGACGGGCGCCGTCTCATGGTCGGCTGGATGAATAACTGGCAATACGGCGCCGCCATCCCGACCTGGCCATGGCGCAGTTCCATGTCGCTCGTACGCGAAATATCCCTTGTGACAGACCAGGGCCAGCCGCGACTGTCCCAACAGGTCGCCGACGAATATCTAAAGGGCAACTCACTACCCACGAACACTTGGTCTGATCTTCCCATAGATGAAGGAACACACCACCTGGGCGGGGGAGCACCGGTAGAGATCGTCGAGGTGACCTTCATCCCGGAATCCGCAGAGGAATTTGGACTCATCATTCGAGGCAACGGCACAGACGGAACATGCATCGGCATCCGCCCCCTCGAGAACCGGCTCATCATGGACCGGACAAGATCAGGCAACACAGAATTCCACGACGCCTTTGCATCGATTGATACAGCCCCACTAAAACCTGCCTCTGACGGGTCCTACACTCTCACCCTCTTCATCGACCGCTGCTCAGTGGAAGTCTTCGCCCAAAACGGCCAGGTCACCATGACAGGCCTCATATTTCCCGAACCGGACAGCAACCGTCTGTCGCTCTATGCCAAGGGAGGGACCGCTACCGCCCTCTGCCTGAAAGTGACGCGACTCGCGGAGCCACCGGTGCGAATCGCAGAGCCGTTGGTCCTGAGTCGGTAGCGCTTAATGACCAATGAGTAGGGGCTTCCCAAGGCTCAGACTGGGCCTTCGTTGATGCCGGAAAACCCCAAACAAGGACGTCATTGCAGCAGCGCAGACGACTTCGGAAAGTGACAAACCAGCCCGAAAATCGCTCGGTAAAGTGCCTAATAACCAAAGTGCCTCACAACGTATGGGAAAAGAGACGCCTCACCCAGCGCGAGCATGTCTCGAAACCTCTTTGTGTTGAAACCCTAGAGATTCAAGACAGGCGACGCGCAGTGGTGCGACAAAGAGCGATCACAAAACGCCGCCATTTATCGGCAAACTCCACAGCGGTGAGCGCCGGCGTCGTATGTTAGCTCACCCGGGTTAACGCGCTTTGCGGGCCGGGGCCTTGGAAAGTTTGCGGTCCAGGGACAACGCTCCCGATCCCAGGAATACGAATGCCACGGACAACGCAAAGTAGACGATCAGCAGCTCGGCCGTGACGCCCGGCTGGTCGGTGATCAGTGGCTTCCCGCCCTCTGTGACGAACCAGATGCCCGCGAACATCAACGCCGCCAGGAAACCCGCCACCCTGGTCAGCGCCCCCAGGACCAAAAGCAGCCCGAGCCCTATTTCGCTGGCGATTACGAACCAGGCAACGACGTCGGGCTTCTGCACGCCCATGGCGGCCACAGAAGCAGCGAATGCAGCGTGCCCGGCGAGGTATTTCTGGATGCCGTGGACGAGCATGAGGGCGCCAAAAACCACCCGCATGATGGCGATGCCGCGGGCTGAGGACACGGGAGACGGGTGCAGGAATTTCACGCACTCCAATCTTCCATGCGCGGCGCGGCACACCAAACACCGCCGCACCCAACGTCCTAGTTGCTCAGTGGGGGCAGAATGGGAGAAGGCGATCGACGGATGGAGCGGGTATGCAGGTGGACGTTGTAGTTGTTGGTGGCGGGGCCATGGGATCGGCGGCAGCGTGGCAGTTGTCCAAGGCCGGTAAGTCGGTGGTCCTCTTGGAGCAATTCGAGGCCGGCCACCACATCGGTGCTTCCCACGGCGCTACACGCAACTTCAACACCGCTTACGCCGAGGCTGACTATCTGGACCTGCTGGCCGAGTCCAAAACCTTGTGGGACGAGCTCGCCGCTGAGCACGGGGCACCGTTGCTGGACCTCGTGGGCCTGGTGAACCATGGCAACGTCCCCCGGCTGGAGCTGGTTCGGGCAGCGCACCAGGAACGCGGCATCGAGAGCTACTTCCTGCCCGCGGCCGAGGCGGCGGACCGCTGGCAGGGCATGAACTTCAGCACCGACGTCCTGTTCGTCCCGGGATCGGGCCGCGTGCGTTCCGCCGACGCGCTCGTGGCGCTGCGCAAGTCCGCCGAGGCCCACGGCGCCACGTTCAAGTACTCGACGCCGGTCCGGGACATCCAAGTCACCGGCGGGGAATCGGTGGTGGCGGTAACGGACGAGACAGAATATACAGCCGCCCGGGTTGTAGTCACAGCAGGCGCATGGACCCCGAAACTGATCGGCAAGCTCGCGGACTTACCCGCATTGGTGGTCACCCAGGAACAACCGGCCCACTTCACGCCCGTGGATAACACGCTCGTGTGGCCCAGCTTCAACCACAACCCGGACCCGGACCCGAACAACGAGCTCTACGAGTACTGGTTCAGCCCTGTCTACGGCATGCTCACGCCCGGCGAAGGCGTCAAGGCGGGCTGGCACGGCGTCGGCCCAGTCATGGACCCCGACGAGCGCACTTTCGAACCCATCCCCCAGCAGCTCGAAGCCCTGGTGCGGTACGCCGAGGAGTGGCTTCCCGGCGTCGACCCTTCCTCGGTGGTTCCCATCAGCTGCACCTACACCACCACCCCCAATGAGGATTTTGTGCTTGACCGGTTTGGTCCAATGGTGGTGGGTGCCGGCTTCTCGGGGCACGGTTTCAAGTTCACGCCGGCGATTGGCCGGATCCTGAAGGACATCGTCGACGGCGGCACGGCCCCAGCGCGGTTCGCCGCGGACCGCTGATTCACCGGGTTAAAAGAAAACCGGCTTAAAAGAAAAACCGGCCCGCAGGCGATGCCTGCGGGCCGGTTTTGCTCGTGCCTAATTCAGGGTCGCGAGGACCTTGTTGAACGTAGCCGACGGGCGCATGATCTCGGCAGCCTTGGCGGCGTCCGGACGGTAGTAACCGCCAAGGTCGACGCCGGGGCCCTGCACGGCGGCAAGCTCCCCGACGATCGTTTCCTCGTTGGAGGTCAAGGCGTCTGCGATCGAGGCGAAAGCCTCAGCCAGCTCGGCGTCATCGGTCTGCTTGGCCAGTTCCTGGGCCCAGTACGTTGCCAGGTAGAAGTGGCTTCCGCGGTTGTCCAGCTCACCGACGCTGCGGCGCGGGGACTTGTTCTCCAAGAGGAACGTGCCCGTTGCGCGGTCCAGCGTGTCCGCGAGGACCTGGGCACGTGCGTTACCCGTGGTGGTGGCGAGGTGCTCGAAGCTGACGGCCAAGGCAAGGAATTCGCCCAAGCTGTCCCAGCGGAGGTGGTTTTCCTTGACCAGCTGCTGGACGTGCTTGGGAGCAGATCCACCGGCACCTGTTTCGAACAGGCCTCCACCGTTGATCAACGGAACGATCGAAAGCATCTTGGCGCTGGTGCCGAGCTCAAGGATCGGGAACAGGTCCGTGAGGTAATCGCGCAGGACGTTGCCGGTGACGGAGATGGTGTCCTCGCCCTTGCGGATGCGCTCCAGGGTGAACGCCGTGGCCTCCACCGGGGAAAGGATCTTGATGTCCAGGCCCTCGGTGTCGTGGTCCTTGAGGTACTCGTTGACCTTGGCGATGAGGTTGGCATCATGGGCACGGCCCTTGTCCAGCCAGAACACGGCCGGGGTCTGTGATGCGCGGGCGCGGGTGACTGCCAGTTTGACCCAGTCGCGGACAGGGATGTCCTTGGTCTGGCATGCACGCCAGATATCACCCGGGGAGACCTGGTGTTCGATCAGGACGGTGCCCTTGCTGTCCACCAGCTGAACGGTGCCGGCTGCTTCGATCTCGAAGGTCTTGTCGTGGCTGCCGTATTCCTCGGCTGCCTGCGCCATGAGGCCCACGTTGGGGACGGTGCCCATGGTGGTGGGATCGAAAGCGCCGTTGGCCCGGCAGTCGTCCAGAACAACCTGGTACACGCCGGCGTAGGAGCTGTCCGGGATGACGGCCAGGGTGTCCGCTGCCTTGCCGTCCGGGCCCCACATGTGGCCGGAGGACCGGATCATGGCCGGCATGGAGGCATCCACGATGATGTCAGAAGGAACGTGGAGGCTAGTGATGCCCTTGTCCGAGTCCACCATGGCCAGCGCAGGACCGTCGTCGAGGCCCTTGGCGATAGCTGCCTTGACGCCGTCGCGGACGTCCTCGGGGAGGTCGCCAAGACCGCTGAGGATCGCGGCGAGGCCATTGTTGGGGCTGATCCCCGCGGCAGCCAACTGCTTGCCGTAGGTTTCGAAAAGCTCCGAGAAGTATGCCTTGACCACATGGCCGAAGATGATGGGGTCCGAGACCTTCATCATGGTGGCCTTCAGGTGTGCGGAGAACAGGATGCCCTCCTCCTTGGCACGGGCAACCTGTGCCTTGAGGAAAGCGTCCAGGGCGTCTGCGCGCAGGACCGTAGCGTCAACCACTTCACCGGCCAGGACCGGGAAGCCCTTCTTGAGGACCTTGGTGGTGCCGTCTTCCCGGACCAGTTGGATGGTGAGGGAATCGTCAGCCTTCAGGACCACGGACTTTTCGTTGGAACGGAAGTCGTTCTCACCCATGGTGGCAACGTTGGTCTTGGAATCGGGGCTCCAGGCACCCATGGAGTGCGGGTTCTGGCGTGCGTAGTTTTTCACCGACAGGGGTGCCCGGCGGTCCGAGTTGCCTTCACGCAGCACCGGGTTCACGGCGGAACCCTTGATCTTGTCATAGCGTGACCGGATGTCCGTCTCGGTGTCCGAGGAGGGGTTGTCCGGGTAGTCCGGGAGGGCGTAGCCCTGGGACTGGAGTTCGGCGATGGCAGCTTTGAGCTGCGGCACCGAGGCGCTGATGTTGGGCAACTTGATGATGTTGGCTTCGGGCTGCTTTGCCAGCTCGCCAAGTTCAGCCAAGGCGTTGCCCGTGCGCTGCTCTTCAGTCAGGAAGTCACCGAAAACGGCAATGATGCGGCCGGCCAGCGAAATGTCGCGGGTCTCCACCTCCACACCCGCAGTCGAGGCATACGCCTCCACGATCGGCAGGAATGAATAAGTAGCCAGCATCGGCGCTTCGTCTGTGTGGGTATAGATAATCTTGGCCATTGGCGGGGTTCTCCCTGAAAGTCTGCAGATTTCAACATCTCTAACTTACCCGAGCAGGCCGTTTTGACGCCTCTTAGTGGCGGGGATCACGCGTTCGTTACCCTCACCGGCGGTTAACGCCCGACGGCGGCCGCACCCCTGAGGGGCCAGCCGCCGTCGGACGTTTCGTGTCAGTGGAAGAAGTGGCGCGCGCCGGTGAAGTACATCGTGATGCCGGCAGCGTTGGCTGCGGCGACGACTTCATCGTCACGGACCGAACCGCCCGGCTGAACAACGGCACGGACACCGGCGTCGATCAGGATCTGCAGTCCGTCGGCAAACGGGAAGAACGCATCCGAGGCTGCAACGGCACCGCGTGCGCGTTCCGGTGCGTTGGTCGCGTCGGCGTTGGAGGCGCCGCCAGCACCTTCGACGTCGGACTCCACCGACACGCCCAGCGTGTTGGCGCGCTCGACGGCGAGGCGGCAGGAGTCCAGGCGGTTGACCTGGCCCATGCCGATCCCGACGGCGGCACCGTTGTCAGCGATCAGGATGGCGTTCGACTTCGCTGCCCGGCATGCAGTCCAGGCGAAAGCCAGATCCGCGAGTGTTCCCTCGTCGGCGGCTTCGCCTGCGGCGAGGGTCCAGTTGGCGGGGTTGTCGCCGTCGGCGTCCACCTTGTCGCTCATCTGGACCAGGACGCCGCCGGAAACCTGGCGCATCTCCGAGGGATAGCGGCCGTAGCCTTCGGGGAGCGCGAGCAGGCGGATGTTCTTCTTCTTGGACAGGATCTCCACAGCCTCGGGCTCGAAGTCCGGGGCGATGACCACCTCGGTGAAGATGCCCGCAACCGTGCGCGCCATGCCGGCGGTGACCGTGCGGTTGGCAGCGATGACGCCACCAAAAGCGGAGACGGGGTCGCAAGCGTGGGCCTTGGCGTGGGCGTCGGCGATCGGGTCTGCGGCGTCGGCGGATCCGACGGCGACACCGCACGGGTTAGCGTGCTTGATGATCGCGACGGCGGGCTCGGCGAAGTCGAAGGCAGCGCGGAGGGCGGCATCGGCGTCGACGAAGTTGTTGTAGCTCATGGCCTTGCCGTGCAGCTGGTCAGCCTGGGCGATGCCGGCTGGAGCCGCGTGGTCCACGTAGAGGGCGGCCTGCTGGTGCGGGTTTTCGCCGTAGCGGAGAACCTCGGAGCGCTCCAGAGCCAGTCCTGCGTAGGCAGGCCAATCGATGACGCCATCGCCGTTTTCGTCCAGGAACTGGCTGGCGGTCCAGGAAGCAACAGCGTTGTCGTAGCTGGCGGTGTGCGCGAAGGCCTTGGCAGCCAGGCGACGACGGGTGTTGAGGTCGAAGCCGCCTTCTTGCGCTGCGGCAACAACGGCGCCGTAGAAGTTGGGGTCCGTGACAATAGCGACGGCGGCATGGTTCTTCGCGGCCGACCGCACCATGGCGGGTCCTCCGATGTCGATCTGCTCAACGACGTCGTCCTGCGCCGCGCCGGACTTCACGGTCTCGACGAACGGGTAGAGGTTCACCACCACGAGGTCGAAGGTTTCAATGTCCATGCTGGCAAGCGTTTCCATATGCGCAGGGACGCGGCGATCGGCCAGGATCCCGCCGTGAACGCGGGGGTGCAAGGTCTTCACCCGGCCGTCGAGCATTTCCGGGGAGCCGGTGACTTCTTCGACTTCCTTGACCGGGATGCCTGCGGCGGCGATCTTCTTGGCGGTGGAGCCGGTGGAAACGATGGCGACGCCGGCTGCGTGCAGGCCCTTCGCGAGCTCCTCCAGTCCCGTCTTGTCGTAAACCGAGATCAGTGCACGGCGGATGGGAACACGGTCAAGCTGCGTCAAGCTCACAAAAGTCTCCGTCTTAGGTCGCGTAAATGTCGCGGGTGGTGTCGCGGGTGGTGGGATACGGAGAGTTTATCGTGTTTCGTTGGCGCACCGCTTTTGAGTCGCGTTGTGGTCCCTTTGCGCGTTGCGGGGCCCGCTCTGCACGCCCAGCCACCCCTCATCCCTGCACACCAGGCCCCACAAACCCACCCCGCCCGTTGCGGGGCTGGGGCGCGCTATGCATGGAAAACGACCAAATAACCCTGCGGAGCGGGCCTCACAACGAAAGGGGGGTGGCCCACAACGAAAGGGGGGTGTCCCGCAAGTAGGGTTGTTCCATGGAAGCGTCCACCTCCGTGATCCTCGTTGCCGACATAGGAAAGAGTCGGTGCCGCGTTGAGCTGCGCAGGGGCCACGATCTGCTCGCGGCAGCGGACCAGCACGGCTTCCCCGGCATTCACGTAGACCAAGGGCCCGCCCTCGCGTTCGACCTCCTGCTCAAAACAGTGGCATTGCTAGTGCCCGCACTCCCCCTCAACAGCCTCGCGGGGATAGGCGCCGGAGTAGCCGGCGTCGAGGCTTCCACCGAAAAGTCCCGCGAATTGGCCGCCCTCCTGGCCCACCATTTCCGCGTCCCAGTTGCCCTGCTCTCAGATGCCACCGCCGCGCACTTGGGTGCATTCGACGGCGGGACCGGGACCGTCTTGATCGTCGGCACAGGCGCCGTGGCCTTCCGCTTCGACGAGGCCGGCCTCCTCCACCGGGCCGACGGCTGGGGCCCCTACCTTGGCGATCGCGGCAGCGGCCGGTGGATTGGTCAGCAAGGTCTCCAAGCAGTTTTGGAAGCGCACGACGGCGGTCCCGCCACCTCCCTCTCGGCTGCGGCCACCGCGTTGGTCGAGTCGCCGGACATGCTCCCGGGTTGGCTTGCTGCACACGAGAACCCTTACCGCGCGATGGCCCGTTTCGCACCCCAGGTGCTGCAGGCAGCGGAGGCGGGTGACGGCGTCGCACGTGACATCATCGGCGAGGCGTGCCGGATCCTGATCCGCACGGTGCAAAGAGCGTGCGGCACCCAAGAAAGCCCTGGGCAGCGCGTTGCCCTGCTGGGCGGTGTGGCGGGCTCGGAGTTCTTTGCCGGGCTCTTGCAGAACTCGCTCTCTTCGGCTGGGATTGAGGTGGTGACCCCGCTGGGCGATGGCTTGGACGGTGCTGCCCTCGCAGCGGTGCGCCGCGGGCTCATCCACGAAAGGTATATCCACCGTGACGGAGCAACCGGAACCAACTGACGCGGACAAACTCGCGGATCTCCGCACCGTCCTGGCCGGTCTGCAGACCGAAGCCACCGCCGAGGGGCTGGACGCCCTGGACACCTTTGGCACGGAAAAGCTGGTCGCGACCATGCTGTCCCACAGTGCAGGAGTGCACGCCGCCGTTGCGGCTGCTGCTCCTGAAATCGTTGAAACGGTCGACGCCGTTGCGGAGCGGCTTAGGCGCGGCGGACGCCTGATCTACGTGGGTGCGGGGACGGCTGGGCGTCTGGGAGTGCTGGACGCGAGCGAATGCCCGCCCACCTTCGGCACTCCGCCGGGTCTCGTCGTCGGGCTCATCGCGGGCGGGGTCCAAGCGATCCAAAAACCTGTGGAGTACGCCGAGGACAACGCAACCGCCGGGGCTCGGGACCTGCACGATATCAACGTCACTGAAGCGGACGCCGTCGTGGGTATCACTGCCTCCGGAAGGACGCCGTACGTGATCGGCGCACTGGAGGAGGCCCGTAAGAGGGGCGCGTTCACGGCGTCGTTGGCGTGCAACAAGGGCTCGGCCGTCGGGCACCTGGCCGATGTTGCTATCGACGTTGAGGTGGGCCCGGAGTTCATTGCGGGATCGACCAGGCTGAACTCGGGCACCGCGCAGAAATTGGTCCTGAACATGATCAGCACGTTGACCATGGTGAAGCTGGGCAAGACGTACGGGAACCTCATGGTGGATTTGCGCGCCACGAATGAGAAGTTGCTGGCCCGCTCCCAGCGGACCGTTCAGCACGCCACGGGAGTCTCGGCGCAGGAAGCGGCCGCCGCCCTGGACTCCGTCGGGGGCTCGGTGAAGGCGGCGATTTTGGTGCTGCTCACGGGCATCGACCCCTCCTCAGCAAAGACCGCGCTCGACGACGCCGGTGGTTTCCTGCGAAGGGCGATCGAAAACCGGAAGTAGGGCATGCTGCAGAGCGAATAAAGTTTCATGCAGGAGGCCCAATGAATACATACACAGCCGTGCCGAGCGGCGAACAAGTGGTGCAGGAATTGCCGTGGCGGTGGAAGGTCCAAGGCAAGATCTTCGTGATCGGCGGCTTGGGTTTCATGTTCGATGCTTGGGATGTGACGCTCAACGGCATCCTGATTCCGTTGCTGTCCAAGCACTGGTCCCTGCAACCGTCAGACGCTGCGTGGATCGGCACGGCCAACCTGATCGGCATGGCGGTGGGCGCGTTTGCCTGGGGCACTATCGCTGACACCATTGGACGCAAGAAGGCGTTCAGCGCCACCCTCCTGATCTTCAGCATCTTCACCGTCCTGGGCGCTTTCTCGCCCGACGTCGTCTGGTTTTGCATCTTCCGCTTTGTGGCCGGTTTCGGTTTGGGCGGATGCATTCCTGTGGATTACGCCTTGGTGGGTGAGTTCACGCCACGCAAGCAAAGGGGCAAAGTCCTCACCGCCATGGACGGCTGGTGGCCCGTGGGCGCTGCCTTGTGCGGCTTCTTGTCAGCGTGGTTCGTCGCTGCCTTTGCAGACTGGCGGTTGACGATGCTGGTCATGGTGGTGCCGGCACTGCTCGTCTTCTGGATCCGCCGGAGCGTGCCTGAATCCCCGATGTTCCTGATCCGGAAAGGACGGCGTGCTGAAGCGGCGGCCGTCATCGACGATTTAGTGGCCGCCACCGGCATGGAACCGCGGGCTTACCGGTTGCCCGCGGCCCAGGCCGCGCCGCGGCTGTCCGCTGGAAGCATTTGGAAGCAGCTGCGACTCATCTGGGAGTTCGACTGGAAAATTACGACGGCGGCCTGGGCTTTGTTCTTCTCCGTGCTGCTGGTTTATTACGTGTCGCTGACCTGGATGCCCCGGATTCTCATTGGAGCCGGCTTCGAGGAGTACAAGGCGTTCCTTACGACGGCGGGAATGGCCGCCGTCGGGCTTCTGGGCGTGGTGGCTGCAGCGCTGCTGGTGGAGCGCGTGGGCCGCAAGTGGATCCTCGCCGTGACCGGCCCGCTGTCCGCGCTGACGCTCGTGATCGTGGCGTTTGTGGTGGACGTACCGGCTGCCGCGGTGTTCTGGCTGCTGGTGTTCGGCTTTGTGGTGCAGGTGGCGATTCCGGTGCTCTACGCGTACGTGTCCGAGCTCTACCCCACTGAGTTGCGGGGGTCCGGTTTCGGATGGGCCTCCAGCTTTTCCCGCATCGGAGCAGGCTTTGGGCCTTTGGTGTTCGCATCATTCTTCTGGCCCGAGTTCGGTCTGGCCCAGTCCTTCGCGATGGCCGGTGGCTTGGTGCTGCTCTCCGTGCTGTGGATGGCTTTCATGGCGCCGGAGACCAAGCAGCGTGTCCTCGCCTGACGCCGCCCCTCCCCCAACTAGCGGCCCCCAACTAGGGGACAGCTCCTGCTCCACTCAGGGCTCAGAGCGGCGTTATCTGTCCCCTAGTTGGGCGACCACCCGCGTTGCTCCAGCGCACGCCTCACCTTGGCCACCGCCGTGATTGCGCCGGTGCTCATATGGCGCTTTGAGATGCGCACAAGGTTCCAGCCCGCGCGGCTGTAGTCTTCCTCGCGGGCAATGTCCCTGACCACCTGCGCGGGGTCCGAGTGGCCCTCGCCCTCATATTCGACGCCGACCCGCCACTCGCGGTAACCAAGGTCTGGTTGACGTACGACGCCGGGACTCAACACCGTGCGCACGTTGACCTCCGGGGTGGGAAGCCCAGCCCGCCCAAGCGCCAGCCTCAGTCGAGTTTCGGGAGCAGAGTCGGCGCCCACCACCGCCTGCTCCAAGGCGAGGCGGGCCTTGCGGATACCTGGTGTCCCCCAGTGCCGGTCCAGCATCTCTTCAAGGTCATCCATGGTGCAGTATGGCTCGGATCGGTTTTCGAATTCCAGCCTCGGAACACGGAGCAAATGATCGGCCACGACAGTGATCTCGTCGATGTCCATCTTCCGGGAGCAGTCCAGCCATGTCCGGGCCCTACTGGTTACGAAGAGTCCGTTCAGCGTAGTGATTTCGTCCGCGAAGAACTGCCCCTTGTGCGCAGTGACGCCTTTGCGGCGAGGTCTCCCCATGGTGTCGGGCCGCGAAATGTGGATACTCGTCTCGTGACTCCCAGGCAGGAATCCGGGAAACTCCCAGAGCAGGAATGCCGTTGCATGTGACGCAGCTGAGAACGGAGTAACCAGGGTCAGAGGCCGGGCACGATCGGCAACCGTCAGGTCGTCCACTATTCTAGGCATGCGGATCTGACGGCTTGGCGAGGCCAGATCTCTGTAGCGTAGGCGCCCAGCTGTGACGCCGGCGTCGAGCGCTTCCTGGACAATGAAGGGCTTCATAGCCAGGTTTGCGGGCAGCGGCCGTGCGATCTTCATGGGCCCATGCTGGCAAAATCAACGGCCGTGCGTTCTGTTATCCACAGGCCCGGGCGCGCAACGCCCAACTAGGGGACAGCTCCGGGCCCTCTGAGGGCTCAGGGCGACGTTATCTGTCCCCTAGTTGGGAGCCGGGGTGGATTGGGAGGCTGCCAGGCTAGCCAGGGTCTGGACTAAGAGGCGCCGCTCCACCACCTTGATGCGCTCGTGCAGGCTCTCCTCAGTATCAGAGGGAAGAACAGTCACTGCTTCCTGGGCGATGATCGGCCCGGTGTCCACTCCGGCGTCGGCCCAGTGAACGGTGCACCCGGTGACCTTGACGCCGTACGCCATGGCGTCGCGAACCCCGTGGGCGCCGGGGAACGACGGGAGCAGGGCCGGGTGGGTGTTGACGTATTTGCCGCCGAAAGCATCGATGAAGTCGGCGCTGACAATGCGCATGAACCCTGAGGAAACCACGACGTCGGGCTGGTAGGAGAGGACCTTGTCCCGCAGCGCTGCATCCCACTCGGCGCGGGTCTGGAAGGAGTTGAAGTTGACCACGAACGTTTCGATCCCGGCCTCTTCGGAGCGCTCTACCCCGTAGGTGTCGGGGCGATCCGCTCCCACGGCGGCGATCTCGACATCCAGTTCACCCGACTTCACGGCGTCGATGACAGCCTGGAGGTTGGAGCCGGTACCGGAGACGAGGACAACAATTCGCATTGCACTAGCTTATGGTCGGCTCGCGTAGGCTGGAAAACATGAATTCCGACGCCGGCCCCAAGCGGAGCAAACAACCGTACAGTGAGGCCGAGAAAGCCGCTTTTGGCGTGACCAAGACGTTGTTCCGCGCCTTCTTGTTGGCTGCCTTGGGATCCTTCTTCGTGTTCTCCCTGAACGTGAACTACGTGTGGCTGAGCGCTTTGCTGACGGTCATCGGTTTGGTGCTTGGCGTGGTTGTCCTGGTGCGGACTGTAAAGTTCAGGCACCCGCGGCTGGTGTTGTTCGGCACCATTTCCGGGCTCATAGTCACCGCGGTCATGTGCCTGCTGATCCTCACCACCACCCTGTTCTTCACCCAGGTCAGCACCTACCAGGCTTGTTCACGGGCCGCATTGACGGAATCCGCCAAGACGCAGTGCCTCACCCAGTTGGAAAAATCGATGCCGGCGGCCCTGCGCTAGGCGTGTTCGTCGTCGTAAACTGCGTGGTCCAGGTCCGCCTCGCGCAGCTTCTGCCGGCGTTCCAGCCACGGCCCCACCGCATAACCGATCACGACGCCGATCCCCACTTCCGTGGCCAGCCAGAGCGCCGTCCTGATCGGGTCGGGGCCGATTTCCGTGAGCCGCCCAATGCCGGCAGAACCGCGTGAAATCCACACCACAACACCACAGAGGGCACCGGCGATCGCGCCCACCAACGCCCCGAGGAACAGCGTGGACACGGCTGCCGTGAACCAACGGGCCTTGATTTTGATGGACAGCCATTCGTCAAAGTGGTTCTCGCCTGCGCGCAGGAACCACCAGCCGGCAAGGATGCCAGCGACCACCGGAAGCGCGAGCGCCATCGGTCCGGCGTCGAGCTGTCCGGAGGGAAGCGCACCGAAGATGGGGACGGCCGGGAGCGGTCCGACGGCGGTGCCAAGCGGACCCACGTGCGAACCGACGCCTAAGGAGAACCCCGCACCGGAGGACCAGGCAAGGGCGAAAAAGACCAGGTTCGGCAGGAAGCCCAGCTGCGCGATGGTCAGCACCGCACCGCCCATGGCACCGGCTTTGAGCCCTTCGTAGACGGCGATGATATCCGTCCAGTGCATCACGATGGTCACGGCCAACAACACCGCGGACAGGCAGACAGAGCCGACGGCGGCAACGAAACCTGCCTTGATGGCCGACCCCACGTAGGATCCGGCCCAGCGGGAGTGTTGGCTGGTGCGTGCGAGCCACGTGACGGCGTCGACGCCGATGAGGCGGCTCCACGAGCCCGCTTCACGTCGCGCTCCAACAACTATCCCCACCCCGAAGGGAATCAGTGGGATGGTCATGGCGAACCAGAGGTTGATCACTACTTCGGGTGTCCGGCAGACGAAGCCGGTGGCTATCCCGAACGCACCGTACACCAGGAGGGCTCCCAAGAATGCCTGCCACAGCTGGTCGGTGTAGGACGCGCGGGCCAGGCGACGGCCTGTCCGCCATGCCAGCAGGAATGGAATCAGGGTCAAGCCCAGCGGGATCAGGGACAGAACCCCAGATCCCTGTTGGGCGACGGTGCCTGGGTTGACCTGTGCCAGGTTCAAGGAAACGCCGTGGATCAGGAGCCACGCTTGGCCAGCCAGCCGGGCCAGAAAATCGACGTTGCGGTTCTGGAAACCGTCGGTTGCCCAGACGCCCAGCAGTGGAAGCACCACCACGATGGCTGAGATGAACGCTGCTTGCACCGCTTCCAAACCGCCCTGTAGCCAAAGGGGCATGGGGAGGCCACGGTTTCCGGTCTGATCAGCGCGCAGTTTCATCGTGATCTATCGTGCCACGGAGCGCAGCCCTCCCCCGGCAGGCGCCCCTGGGCTGACCGGAAATTCAGCGCTTTTTGCGGGGGTCCGCCGTAAGATGGGAGGTGTTCCCAGGGGGATGCGCAGGCGTTGAAGGCCCGGAAATTAATCGAAGCCGGGAACTAGGAGCGGCCAATGGACAGGTGTCACAACGCATAACAGAAAGTCGTACTAGCAGCTGGTGCAGCCGCCCTTCGAATTCATTCGACCGGCTGCACCAGCCTTCTTTTTGCCTTGTTGCAACAGCCTTCGGACGAACCGGCACAAATGACGCACAAACGTGCTGGACTTAGTAGCTCTCTCAGAACAAGACTGTGTACACGAGCAACCACTTGGCCTATGGGGGTCAACCAGTGTGGGCGGTTCACCTTCTGAAGGGACAGGTCGATGCAAGACCTTGCTGCATTCTTTCCACTGATCGCCATGATTCTCGGCGTCCTGTTTGTTATCGGTTTCGTGTGGGTGGCCACCAAGGCAATGTGGAAGGTAGCCGAGCCCAACGAGGCATTGATCATCTCGGGCCTGACGCACGGGACACTTGAAAACACGGATGGCATGGACTTCAAGATTGTCACCGGGAAGGGCGCACTGGTGGTTCCGGGACTTCAGACAGTGCGCACCCTCGCGCTGACGCTGAACGAGACAGAGCTCAAAGTTTCCTGTGTGACCTCCCAAGGCATCCAGGTGATCGTCGATGGCGTGGTGATCTACAAAATCGGTGATGCTCCACCGTTCATCGCCAACGCGGCGCGGCGGTTCCTCGGCCAGCAGCCCCGGATGGAAAGCCAGGTGTACAACGTCTTTGAAGGGCACCTGCGCTCGATCATCGGCAGCATGACCGTGGAGGAGATTATCCGGGAGCGGGACAAGCTTGCCTCTCTGGTCCGGAGCGCCAGCGGCGTGGAGATGGAAAAGCTCGGATTGGTGGTTGATTCCCTGCAAATCAAGGATTTGCAGGATCCCACCGGGTATATCCAAAACCTCGCCAAGCCGCACATTGCGCAGGTCAAGATGGAAGCCCGGATCGCCGAGGCCACCCGGAACCGCGAAGCTGCGGAGAAGGAGGCAGAAGCTGCGGCGCTGATCGCCGATGCCCAAAGCCTTTCGGCCATCAAGCAATCCGCGGCCCAGGCCAACGCCGAGCAGGCTCGCGCGAATGCAGCCCAGGCGGGTCCTTTGGCCGATGCCACCGCCCGCCAACAAGTGGTGGTCCAGGAAACGGAAGTGGCCAAACTCGAGGCCGACCGCGAAGAGCAGAAACTACAAACCACCATCCGCAAGCCCGCCGACGCGAAGGCCTACGCCCAGCGGACGGAAGCCGAAGCCAAAAAGGCGGCGGATATCAGTGCTGCGGAAGCACTTGCCAGGCGTACCGAGCTTGACGCCCAGGCCAATGCGCGGCGCGTTGAACTGGAAGCCCAGGCGAATGCAGGCGCGGCTGCGGCAATGGCTGGTGCCACTCGCCTGACCGGTGAAGCAGAGGCAGCGGCGACGACGGCGCGTGGCAACGCTGCCGCTTCGGCGGTGAAGGCCAAGGCACTGGCTGAAGCCGAGGGCATCAAGGCTCGTGGTGAAGCCTTGGGGACCAACCAGGATGCGGTGATCACCCAGCAGATCGCAGAAAATATGCCAGCGATCGTATCCGCCGCGGCCGAGCCTTTCTCACGCATTGGGCAGCTCACAGTGCTCAACGGCGGCGAGGGCCTGAACAGCATGGTGGGTGGAATCCTGTCGCAGGTCGGTAGCTTCCTGCCCTCGCTGGCGGCGTCGCTGCGCGGAAAGGAAGCGTCTCCGCCGTCGAAAGCTCCCAATGCATAAGGACGTTAACCGCAGCCTGACCGGAAAGATCGGCCGGGTGACCGGCGCCATCGCACCTGGCACCATAGGCGAGGTCATGCTCCCCTTCCAAGGAGGCACGAGTGCGTTCTTCGCCCACCCGTTCGACAAGACGAGTGTGTTCCCGGTGGGCGAGAAGGTGCTGGTGATCTACTACGAGCCGCCCCAGACGGTGTACGTGGATGAGTTGCCGGAGGTTTTAAGGGAGTAGGAGTTTCATCGACGGAGTGCAACTCATAGTTGTGGGCCGTAGATGAACTCCTTGGCATGGTTGACGGCCTTCTTGAAGGCATCGTTGCGCAGGGTCACGTGCTCTTGGCTTGCTCCGCCTTGGGGTTCCATGAATGTTGTGGGCCCGGGGCGGAGCATCCAGATATCCCCTGCGGGCGGAAGATAGAACACGCCAAACGATCGGTGTTCCGGGTCGTCCGCCCAGATCGGCACTACAGCCACCGCCGCACCCGTGTCCGGGTTGATCCATTGCGCCCGCGGCATGGGTTGCTCGTGGACCTCGGGATCCAGGAACGGCGCCGTCCCCCTCCCCCAGCGCTTCTCGAACCGTTCGTAAAACGCAGGAATGATGTGGCCGTCGTAGGGACGCCATGCGCTCATGAATGACTCCTTGGTGTTCGGGTGTTGTAAGACGGCGGAGCCCAACGCGGTGGGCCGAAGGATAGGGGCGGCTGGTCCGGATTGCCGGGGTCGGGAGGCGTTGTCCGGTGAACGCGAACCCTCACAGGCGTCCCTGCAGTCCGACCGGGCAGGCCAGAGCGCGCGAGATCGTAAGCCGCCCGCTTCCTCGGGTCCGACAAAACGCCGTACGCCTGCATGATGGCGTGCAATTCCTGGACGTCGGCCGCGGAAAGTGCGTCGCCGTCGTCGTCCGCTTGGCGTGTGTCCGGGTGGTGCGTGCGGAGCAGCGAGCGGTACGCGTGGGTGATCTGACGGGCGGTCGCGTCGGGGGCCACCTGCAGGATCGCGTAGTAATCGGGTTGGTTGCTCACTGTTGTTTCCGTGCGTTTGCTTCCGGTGCGGTACGGGTTTGGAGATGGCCCCCGGCGTGAGCCGAGGGCCATCCATCGGGAAGCAACGTCGGGGGCCGCGTTTTCTTTGCGCAAGATGCGCTGTGGGGTGGCACGAAGCCTGCGCCCAACTTTTCCGATGCGGTCGGTCCGATGCTCCCGGTCCTGCCGGACTAGGCGTTGATCTCCTGCCTTTGTCCGTTCGACGTGATTTCGATGCGCCGCGGCTTGGCCTTCTCTGCAACCGGGATGCGGAGGGTCAGCACGCCCGCGTCGTAGCTGGCCTTGACGCCGTCGGTATCCAGCGTGTCGCCCAGGATCAGTTGCCGGCTGAAGACGCCTTGGGGGCGTTCAGCGGCGATTAGTTCCGTGTTCTCGCCAGCTGGCGACTTGCGCTCCGCCTTGACCGTCAGGACGTTGCGTTCGACGTCGAGGTCGACGGAATCGGGGCTGACACCGGGCAGATCAAACGCGACAACGAATTCTTCGCCCTCCTGCCAAGCGTCCATGGGCATGCCCGCCGGGCGTGCTGTTGTGCCAAAAACCTGTTGGGCGAGCCGGTCGAAATCGCGGAACGGGTCAGTGCGCATCAGCATTTTGTTCTCACTCCTTTGATCGTGATGCTGATCTGTTGTTCGTACCAGTCTTCCGGATGGATCTGTATTGACTGGTATAGATTTTTTATAGCACTGGTGAGAGAGTGGTGCAAGTGGATTTTTGGAAGATTTTTGAGGGGGTTTGATGGCTGGTTCTGGCGGCTCAGGTGCAGTGGAGCACGACGGCGGGAGGGACGTTCGCGAACGGGACGCGATGGGCGTTTACGCCATTTCCGTTGCCGCGGAACTGGTCGGTACCGGGCAACAGAACATCCGGCAGTACGAACGCAAAGGTTTGCTCACTCCGGAAAGGACCGACGGCGGCACTCGCCGCTACAGCGAAACGGACCTGGCGACCTTGCGCCGAATCGGAGCGCTCCTGGACGAAGGGCTCAACCTGGCCGGGGTGAAACTCGTTCTCGAGCTGGAGGCGGAAAACCGCGGGCTGACCGAGGACAACCGGGGGTTGGCGGACGATAACCGCGAACTCCGGGCGGACAACAAGGGGCTGCGGAGGGATTTGAGGCGAGCGAGGGGTGGGGACTGAGGGTCAAGCAGGTGAGTTGCGCACATAGCGGAGAGGCCGGAATATGTTGAATCGCTGCGCAATATCTATCCGGCGCGCAGGCCCTCCATCTGATAGCCGGGAGTAGGGGCAACGCCGCGGGCGCCTCGATCGCCTGACGCAAGTCCTTCTCGGGAATCCCGTGAGGTTGTCAGAGGTGCGGCCTAAAGGGCCACCAGCGGCAGGCCTTTTTGCTCGACCTTGTGGATCATCATCTCGCTCCTCACAGGCGGCGTCGGCCTCATTTGGCTTGCCTGCAATTCCTTGAGTCCCAACCATTATTGGACGGCCTGACTAGCGTCGGGGCTTTGTCGTCTCGGGCCTGCTGACCGGTGTCGTCTGGCTCTCGGAGGGCCTGCCCTTTGTCGTGTTCACCGCGGGTTGCTCAGGCTCGCACACCCGCCGGTTCGGTGAGTGTGGCAGGGGTAGCCGTGGACGGCTCACTCACCTCTTGCGCCTGCGGAGACCCCCAGGTCTGGGCCTGGGGGTCTGCTATGTCCAGGGAGATCCCCACTAGACGTTGGCCACGGAGGACGGCGAATGTCACGCCTTATGGACCTGATCAGCTGCGCAACAGGCCCGCTGTCAGCCAGGGGCCTTGTTGGATCGCTTCCGTCAGGAGCTACTTGGCACAGATGCGCGGCAGGTCGGACCGCTACTGCCCAGGTTTCGTTACATGCGCGACGATTGTCTTGGACAATGGGACGCTTTCCCCGGCTTTCTCCAAGCTCGTAACTGTCCAGTTGGACAATAGGAACACGGAGTTACCGGTATCTGAGTTCCAGACAACATGCTTAAACCCGAGTGCTTGGAGTTCGTCACTGAGAGCCTGCGCGTTTTGGCCTGCAGCATCGGCGGGCAGGACCGCCGTGGCTACGGCAGGCGCTGCCGGGGCAGGTGCATCAGCAGGTGCCACTGTTTGGGTGACAGTTACTGTCGGCGCGGGAGCGGTGACGGTCTGAGTGGCGGTGACCGTCTGGGTGGCTGTTACGGTGGGGGCCGCCTGAGGACTTCCGCCACAACTGGCGAGTGCAATGGTCGATCCGGCAATTCCCAATGCCAAGACATATTTTTTCAAGCTGATTCCCCTAGTTACAGAACGAGTGATTGGTAGTGCGTGCAGGGACAGTGTTCCGATGCTGGGGATAGTTTCTCACTTTCTTGGTGATAAAGTCCTTAGGCTGCCACTGGGCCTACTGAGTGGCGTAGTCGCGAGACCAGAACCGTGACCGGCTACTGGCGCGATAACGTCTGGCACCACCCGGAGTTCCAGCCCGGTAAGACCGAATACCTATCAGGCACATATCAGATGAAGACAGCAAACGCCCGCTCGACCGTTTGTCGGCGGCACCGAGTAAACTGCTGTCAAACTTCAGAACAGCCCAGCGGGCTCGCCCGCTCGGTCAATAGCAGGGTAGGTATTGGGGATGTTACGCAAGGCCGATAACGTCAGACTTGGCCATCAGCGGGGCTTCTGGACCAGCAAAGGTGACGTCGTTATCACCGTCGGAAAGAAGCGCTACTCCATTGGCAAGGTCAAGGAAGAGATTTTCCTTGACCGCCTGAAGGCGCAGTTGGAATTCCCCATGTTTATAGCGAGCATCAACGGCCGCCGGTATTGGCAGTTTCGAAACAGATTTTACTGGGAGTCCGAAGGCCTTAACGCCAGTGAGGTTGAGGCGCTTTTGGTCATGCAGGAGCAACGTAAGAGGCGACAAATCGAAACGGCGCAGACAAACTATGCTTTGGGCTCTGCCCGACGCCTGTCCTCAGGCCGTAAAGCAATACCTGACGACGTAAAGGTATACGTCATGCGGCGCGACGCTGGATCGTGTCGGCATTGCGGATCCACAAGCGACCTTCAGTACGACCACATCATCCCGCTGGCAATGGGCGGGAGTAACAATGCTGAGAACCTGCAAATCCTGTGCGGACCCTGCAACCGCTCCAAGTCGGCAGGGCTAACTGTTCGCCGCTAAGCCGCAGCCTTCACTTGACACTCAAGGCCTTTCTCAAGGCCGCTGGGGCTGGTAGGTCCAGCCACAGCCGGGAACCATCCACACGGCAGGAGACTTGCAGGCTTTCCAGCCCTCCAAGGATGGGCGCAAGCGTCCGGCCTGCGTTTCCGAAAGATACCCCACCTTTCGAAAGTCGTCACGGACCACCGCCACGGCATTGGGATCGGCGCCGTTGCGCTTGTCTGGGACCAGAAACGCGAGGTGCGTATCGAGTGCATTACGTTCGCGCTCGCTCAGGTAATACCCCTGCCCGGCGCAGCGGCGTGGCGTCGTCCCGAGCTCTGGAAAAATCGCTGGCCTCCCGTAGTTCACCTTGTGGCGTTTGATCGTCTCCGGGCCACCGAGCCTAACGGAGACACGGGGAGTGCCTGGCCAGCCACACCAACAGCGTTAATCATCCCTGAGGGCCATTGCGCTATGGCTCCGTGGCCCAACGCCGGCTGCACACGAAAGCCCTAATAATGCGGCGGGTGGTTTTGGGCGCGATAAGCTGCCCTCCGCCCCTGAATCACGGGGAAAGACAGCACTCGTTAACGGACTCTACCGATAATAGGTGTGGAATGCAGAGAATTCCCCGGAGGCTTATTTGGCCAGGGCTAAGACCCTCGGTCAGTGCAAGGAACGCGCCTGCTAGGAACCCGCCGGGAAGCGGCTCCGGTGCCAACCGCACTACGACATCTGGTACTACAAGAACGAGAACCTAACGTTGCGCCTGGGGAACTTGTCGCACCTTCCAAGACGACGGCGGACGCCGAATGAAGCACGGAATCAAGGTGCTTTTCTTCTGCCGGTTACATGAGGTGGAGCATCCTCGGTGGACGCCGGACATTGAACACGCCAACCTCGTCAGGCTGGCCGCCAAGATCACACCGCTTAATGGATGCTGGATTGCCAGCGGTCCCGTTTTGGGCAAGAAGGGCGGGTACGTTGCTTTCATCCCGGAAGGAGCCAACACCGCCCAGTGGACATTGCATCGGGTGCCATGGAACTTGCTGGCGGGCGGCCCTAAGCCGGGCTACGAACTGGATCACATGGCCAAGGATTGCAATCCCTCATGCTGCAACCCGGCTCATTTGGAGCCGGGTAGGCGTGGCGAGAACGAGAAACTGAAGCGGCGCCGACGCGGCCCATCTATGAACTGGGCCGCTGCTGAGGCTCCCGCCGTAATGGTGTTCGCAAGGAAATACGGACTGCTGCTAGCTGTAAAAACCATGCCCGCGTAAAAACACCCCAGAATTGAGCGCCCGATGGGGCTGCATCCCAGTATTTGTGAGAATTCGCAGCGATCCGCCGCTTCCCAAAGCGTACGCGCAGAGGGCGCTATGACGACCGGGGGGCGAAGTTATTGGCCGTGGGTTACCCGCCCGCCCTTCCCGTCTTTGCTTCATAGCCATTGCGCACACTTCCCGAGAGCGATCCGACGGTTACATTGCACTCGGCAAGGGGCCCCCAAAAGGGAGCCCCTTCCACTTAGAGGGCTTCTAGCCCAGGTTATCGACCGCGTACTGCGCTTCCGCAGGGGTGAACTTCTCCCCGTACGCGCTGACGAGCTGGTCGTAGATCCCCGCCGGGGACATGGACATCGTCGTCTGGTAGCTCTTGGCCTTGGCCAGGGCGTTGGCGTTGTAGTCCGTCTTGAGGTTATCGACTGCATACTGTGCTGCCTCGGCCGAGAACTTTTCACCGTACGGCGAGGTGAGCTGGTCGTAGATGCCCTGCTTGCTCATGTGCATCGTCTTGGAGTAGGATCCCGCCTTGCTCAGCGCGGACTGGTACTCGGCCGGGACCTTCGGAGCCGGGGGAGCCGGGGGAGCCGGGGGCGGCGTCGGGGTGGGCGTCTTGGTCGGTGTCGGGACCGGTGCCGGGGTGGCCGCGGCGGCTACCGTAGGCGCCTTCGACGCAGTGGCCGACGTGGTGGCCGTCGGGGTGGAGGCGGCAACCGGCTGGCTGGAGTCCTTGTGGGACGTGCTTGAGATGATAATGATCAGGGCGATGATGCCGACGAGCCACCACCGCTTCTTCTTGAACCATGGACGGGATGCCTTTATTGAGTTCGACACGAATGTTCCCCTATTTTTTCTCTGCTGGAATTTCCTCCCCCATGCTAAAGGATTTATTGAATCTTCCACGGTTCCCCACGCGGTGCTTTTTCCTGATCCTGGCAAGCCTGTCATTGCAAGCAAAAATCAGCTTCCATGTTTCGTAAGCCATGGGATTTAAGACACCTTGTTTTGCTAGACACTAACAGCACACTCACAAGCCGGAGATGCGTCTCGATTGCATGTCTGACAAGTACCTGTTTAATTTGGCTGTAGCAGAACACTGTTGGTGAGACACATTTTAGGAGAGCAGACCCGTCGCTGACACCGCAGTAGATGAGGCGGTGGGTTCCACGCGTCCAGCTTGACGTGAAGTGTGCATGAGGCGTATCCGGGAAGCCCGGACTTGTGCACTACTCGCAAGTGGTAGACGACATCGGGCACACGCAGCTGGAGGTTCCGAAGAAGCGGCACAGCCACACGCCCTGACCCGGCTGTCGGCCTTACGGGCTGTCAAAGAATCGCCGTCATTCCGCCCCAGCCCGTACCAACTCGAGACGCCGTAGGCCACACTATTCCCCCGGTACCTGCGTACAGCCAGAGGTCGCCAGCAGAGTTTCGAGCGAGGATATCCGACTGACCATCGCCGTTAAAGTCGCCCGGTCCAACAAGAGAGTCCAGACCGTTCCAGGAACTCCCCGTCCAACGCTGCTGCAGCCAGCCTCCGGATCCGTTACCAGGGTAGAGCCACAGCAGACCTCCGCCGTCACGGGCAACGACGTCGGGCGCCCCGTCGCCGTTGAAGTCCCCGACGCCGGTGATCTCGGACATTCCGTTCCAGCCCGTACCGAACTGAATCGGCGGCAGCCAGCCACCATAGCCATTTCCCCGGTACACCCACAGCACACCGGAGGCGGTCCGGGCAGCGACATCGACAAACGTGTCGCCGTTGAAGTCACCAACGGACTCGATCGCGGTCATGCCCGCCCAACCAGTGCCGACCTGCACGCGAGGCATCCACCCGCCTGAGCCGTTGCCAGGGTAGAGCCACAGCAACCCACCTCCATCACGCGCGAGGACATCAGCGTTGCCGTCGCCGTTGAAGTCACCGGGTGCAACCAAAGCAGTCATGACATTCCAGCCTTGCCCAACCTGGACGCGAGGCAGCCAACCACCGGTGCCGTCACCCGGGTAGAGCCACAGCACTCCAGAAGCGTCCCGAGCCAAAACGTCAGCAAACCCATCGCCGTTGAAGTCGTTCTTGACTGGCCGCTCCACGGTTGCGTCAATGATTCCCACTGACGCCCGGCCGTAACTGACCACGTAGACCCTGTCGGTGGTGGTGTTGACGGCAGCGGCAACAGGCAAACTTCCCGTGTAGACGGCGTAATGGCTGTTGGTCCGTCCGTCGATGACAGTAGTTCCACCGTTGTACGTCGGCACGTAAATCTTGTTGTTAGTGTGATTTACCACCACCGCTTTGACCGTCGTATCGGTGGTTATTGTAGCGGTTTCTGCCTGGGTGACTCCGTCGAAGACGATTATCCCGCCGCTCGATGATGTTGAGTCTGTTGCGACATAGATTCGGTTGGTTGCCGGGTTCACGGCAACTATTCCGAGCCTCTTCGAAGAAGGGATGGTAGACGTTGTCGTGTCGCTGGTGCCATCGATGACCAGCAAGCTGGGACCATACCTGACGCTGGTTGTCGCGTAGACCTTATTCGTTGCCGGGTTGATTGCCAGAGCGAGGACGCCGGCCGCCCCAACGATGTGGTCCCCCACGACTGTACCGTTAGCCCCAATGACCTTGATGGATCCGCCGGATAAGACGTAGGCCTTGCCCGTTACGGGATTCACCACGATGTCCTGCGCACCCCCAGCCAGTGCAACGAACGAGGTGGCCAGGGTGGCACCGTTGATGATCGTCACGCCATCCTTGACTCCCACATAAATCTTGTTCGTCGACTCGTTTACCCTGAGGAGGTACGGTTCCGCGCCAACCGCCACGGACGTCATGGCGTTGGTCGCGGCGTCAACAGCCGTCACTTTGCCGCCGATCTCGCTCACGTAGATCTTGTTCGTCACGGTGTTGACGGCTACATCCACTGGCATATCGCCGGTGTTCAGGTAGCCGCCTCCTGCTACGCCGGAAATAACCGAAATACCCTCGAACGTAGCAACGTATGCTTTGTCGGTCACTGGGTTCACGGCGATAGCAGACGGCCGGTCCCCAATCGGAACGAAATGTGTCACCGCATCAGCCGCGGCCGGCGGTACCGGCCCACCAAAGGTTCCCACCAACAGACCCAAGGCCAGTCCGACGGCGAGAGCCCCCGCCGCCGCCCGGCGCCGCCGTCGTACTCCACCAAGCGCGCGCGAACTACCCCCAGCAGCAAACATGGCAAGACCCCCAGAGCTCACGACGCCCAGCACGTCGATTACCGGAAGTCTACGCGCGTGCTCGGACGAAGAGACCCCCACCTGTTAACCCACTCTTCCTCCACAGGCCACCCTCCCGCACCCGCCACGCCAACCGGTCGCACCACCGTTGAAGGCGTGAGGATCGCAATCGTCGCCGAATCATTCCTGCCACTGATGAATGGGGTAACCCACTCGATACTGCGGGTGCTGGAGCATCTGCAGGAGCGCGGGGATGAGGTGATGGTGATCGCGCCGTCGACGTCGGACACTGATGTTTCGAGCGTCGAGAAGGGTGCGTACGTGCACCGGCTTCCCTCGGTGCCGCTGGCCGGTTATACGAATGTGCGGGTTGCGCTGGGTGGTGTGAATCGGGTCAAGCGAATCCTTGCCGATTTCTCGCCCGACGTCGTGCATCTCGCCTCACCATTCGTCCTCGGCTGGCGCGCAGTGCAGGCCGCCCATCAACTCGGCATCCCGAGCGTGGCGATCTACCAAACCGAGGTTCCCAGCTACGCGGCCCGCTACGGCGTGCCATTCCTGGAGAACTGGGCCTGGAACCGTGTGGACAACATCCACCTCCTTGCCACCCGAACCCTGGTGCCGTCCACATTCGCGCTAAATCAGTTGCGCGGACGCGGCATCCTGCGCGTGGACATGTGGCGTCGCGGTGTGGATACCGCACGCTTCAACCCCGCGAAACGTTCGACGACGTGGCGCAGCTCAGTAGCGCCCCGCGGTCAACGGATCATCGGCTACGTCGGCCGGCTCGCCGTCGAAAAGCAGGTGGAGGACCTCGCAGTGCTGGCCGATCTGCCGAACACCAAGCTCGTGATCGTGGGCGACGGGCCGCAACGCTCGGCACTGGAGGCAGCGCTCCCTGACGCTGTGTTTATGGGATTCCTCGGCGGTGAGGCCCTGGCTGAGGCGGTGGCCTCCTTTGACCTTTTCGTCCATCCGGGCGAGTTCGAGACCTTCTGCCAAACCATCCAGGAGGCCATGGCATCAGGCGTTCCTGTGGTCGCGACAGGCCGCGGCGGCCCCCTGGACCTCGTCGAAAATTCGCGCACCGGGTGGCTGTACGAGCCCGGGAATCTCTGTCAGCTTCACGATTACGTACAGGACCTCATGGGCGACGACGCCAAGCGCCGAGCGTTCGCGACGGCCGCAGCCGCCTCGGTCCAGGGGCGGACGTGGCCTGTGCTGAGCGCCGACCTGGTCCGGCATTACGAAGAAGCCATAGCTACTTTCGCAGCCGAAGCCGACCCCACAGAACTTACCCCCAGCAAAGGACCCTCCTTATGAAGATTTCCGTGATTGGCTGCGGCTACCTCGGCGCCGTGCACGCCGCAACGCTCGCTTCCATGGGCCACACCGTGGTGGGGATCGATGTCGATTCCGCCAAGGTGGAACAGCTCAACAAGGCACTCGCACCTTTCCACGAACCCGGCCTGGACGAGTTGCTCCGGGATGGTCGCACTACGGGCAGGCTAGAGTTCACCACGGATTTCTCGTTGGCCGGCGATGCTGAGGTCCATTTCCTCTGCGTGGGCACCCCGCAGTCCAAGACCTCGGACACGGCGGACCTCTCCTATCTCGTCGGGGCTACTAGGAGCCTCTTGCCGCATTTGGCCGTGGGCTCCGCCGTCGTGGGAAAGTCAACGGTGCCGGTAGGCACTGTGGATAAGCTGCGCGATCTGCTGGCCAGGCGCTCGGACGTGCTGCTCGGCTGGAACCCTGAGTTCCTGCGGCAAGGCACCGCCGTCAAGGATTCCCTGGTTCCGGACCGGCTGGTTTACGGCGTTCCGGGCGGTAAGGGTGCCGCTGCCGGCGCCCCCATCACGGCCGTCTTGGATGCGGTGTACGAGCCACTGATTAGCGCCGGCATCCCGCGATTGGTGTGCAACTTCGCGACGGCGGAACTGATCAAATCGGCGTCGAACGCTTTCTTGGCCACCAAGGTCAGTTTCATCAATGCGATGGCTGAGCTGTGCGACGCGTCGGGCGCGGACGTGAGTGAGCTGAGCGAGGCGATGGGGCTTGACCCGCGCATCGGGAACCGGTACCTGCACGCCGGTCTCGGATTCGGCGGCGGGTGCCTGCCTAAGGACATCCGTTCGTTCCGGGCCCAAGCGCGCGAGCTCTCGGTGCCGTCCGTGGATGAATGGATGGCGTTGGTTGATTCGGTGAACCTCGATCAACGGTCACGAACCGTGGAAATCGCCCGCGACATGTGCCGCGGATTCCTGTCCGGACGCACCGTGGCGGTCCTCGGCGCCGCATTCAAACCGGACACCGACGATATCCGGGATTCGCCCGCGCTCGACGTCGCCCAACAACTCGCCGCCGCTGGCGCGCACGTCACCGTCACGGACCCCAAAGCCATCAACAACGCCTGGATCCGTTACCCGCAGCTCCGCTTCGAGGCCTCCACCAAACGCGCCCTCGAAGGCGCCGAACTGGTGCTGCTGCTCACCGAATGGAGCGAATACGCCGCCCTGTCGCCTTCTGAGGCTGGGGCGCTCGTACGACGTCGAATGGTGCTGGATGCACGCAACGTCCTGGACGCTGAGGCTTGGCGAAATGCGGGGTGGACGGTTCGCGCGTTAGGCGCGGGTAGCGGTGTGCTCGAGGAACGTGCGCCAGCGGCGCGGAGTGTGGAGAAGCGGGCTGCGCGGGCCTAGCGGGTTTGTCACACTAAATTCAAAGCGGACTTTTCCTTGGCCCGGCACAGCGACCACCTAGGGACGCGCCGTGAGGAACCAGTTCCTCCGAAATTCCACCTAGATTCCTTTCGAGGAACACCTAGTCCGCCTTTTTCAACCCCTAGTGCCCAAAACGGCGCATAGTCTCCTGTTGTGCCTCCGGGACGGGTTCCCGGTGTCCGGCGGGAATCCCCACCCGTCCTGATGTGGAGGCACTACGGCACGGCTCCACCCACCTACCCCCAGGTGGAGTCGTGCCCATAAACCGTTCACTCAGTCACGGACAGCCGAAAGTTTGAGCCGCACGAACCGGTAGAGAATGCCCACAAGGAACATCAGGACACCCAGCGCGGCGGATAGGGGCGGCAGTGTTGCAACCAGAAGCACGCACGCTAGCGCGCCCGCCACCTGCAGCGCCTTGGGATAGCGCCGGTCCTCGCGCGGTTGGGTGAACGCTGCCACGTTAGCCACCAAGTAGTACAGCAGCACCCCGAACGAGGAGAACCCGATGGCCCCGCGAAGATCCGCCACAGAGATGATCACGCAGATGGCCACGGCGATCACGGTCTCCGCTCTGTGTGGCACCTTGTAGCGCGGGTGGACCGCGGCGAGCCAATTGGGGAGGTCGTGCTCGCGCGCCATGGCGAGACTGGTCCGGCCGAGGCCCGCGATCAGCGCCAGGAGAGCCCCGAGCGATGCCACCGCAGCTCCGACGCGGACCACGGGCGCGGCCCACCTCAGCGTCCCATTGTCGACGGCGGCCGCGAGCGGAGTCGCGTTGGCCGCCACGCCGTCGGGCCCTAATGCTGCCAAAACGGTCACCGAGACGACGGTGTACACCACGATCGTGATCCCCAAAGCAATGCCGATGGCCCGCGGAATCGTGCGGCGCGGATCCCGCACTTCTTCGCCCATGGTCGCGATCCGCGCATACCCTGCGAAGGCGAAGAACAGCAGCCCACCGGATTGCAGGATCCCGTACAAGCCGTGGGCCAGCAGCCCCTCCCCCGCGATATTGCCGAACTGCGGCCCGGAACTACCCCACACCGCAGCAACTGTGATGGCAACCGCAGCCAGAACGGCCATCACCAAAATCCGGGTCAGGCCCGCCGTCCGAGTCACACCGTGATAGTTCACAGCGGTCAGAATCACGACGGCGGCTATCGCCACTGGGCGCTCCCACCCTTGCGGGGCTGCATAGGCGGCGAAGGTTATGGCCATGGCTGCTGCACTGGCTGTTTTGCCGATCACGAATCCCCAACCGGCTAGAAACCCGGGCCACTGGCCCAGTCGCTCGCGGCCGTACACGTAGGTGCCGCCCGACGTCGGATACGCGGCGGCCAGTTGAGCGGAGGATGTGGCATTGCAGAACGCGACGAAAGCTGCCACCACGAGGCCAATGAGGACGCCTGATCCTGCGGCTGCCGCGGCCGGCGTGAATGCGGCGAACACTCCTGCGCCGATCATGGAACCGAGGCCGATGAGGGAGGCATCGAAGGTGCCGAGTCGTCGGGCCAAAGCCGGGGAACTGCTCACGAATATCCTTCAGGCATCGAAGTATCAGGGCTGATGACGCACCGCGATCATCAGGGCTTAGTCCGAGCGTATCCCGTCTTACCGTGGCGGTAGCGAATTCCCGACCAGCATGAAGAGACTGCTACGGGATGTCGCACCGGTCTTCCTCAGGGCGTTTGAAATGTGGTTCTCCACCGTTCTCGCACTAATTCCCAGGTGCTCGCCAATCTCGACATTCGTTCGATGCCCCGCCAAGATGGCCACCTCAATTTCGCGTTCGGTCAGAGGCGTTGAGCGGAAGGAATTGAAAGAGAGCTGCTCATTTGCTGAGGGGAAGCGTGCGGCGAACATCGACGAAGCCTGCGCCATCGCATCGGCGGCGGCGGAATCGCCGTCGATCACGTGGCGTCTCAATGCACCTCGGAGGAGCATGCCCACCTGGTAGGTGTCGCCGTCGGGTTGGTAGTGCTTCAGGAGGAGTCCAAGGAGCTGATGATCTCCCTCCACCACGGCCCCGGCGATCGCCAAGAGTTGATCGTGAACGGTGACACCGCTCCCGCGAAGGGCTTTCTGCAAAAGGTCCAGGACGGGCCTGCCCGGGCACAGGCACGTGCACAGAAGCGCGGTCATCACCGCTTCGAGGACGTAACCGCTCTTGAGTTGACGCTTGACGAGCGCGGCAGCTTTGCGGTCAAACGTCGCAGGGTGGGCGCTGTTGTGGGCGATCAGCTGATACGCGCCTTTACCAATACCCGGCAAGGGTCCGACGTCGGCAACTTCTGTCCGAGCCTGGGCGGCAATGGAGAGCGCAGGCGGAAGGGCGGTGGTGGTGTGGCGCAGACCTGCAAGCCGCAGCATCGCGTCGTACAGGGAGTCGACCACGAAGCCCGGACGGCCCATGGCAAAGACGCTGCTCATCAGGTACTCGGCTTCCTCGAAGTGACCGCGATAGAGGAGCCCGTGTACGGCGACATAGCTGCTGGTGATCACACCGAATTGGTCCAGTTTCCTTTTGGCCTCGGCGCGCCAATCCAGCGCAAACACCAGCGATTCCTCAATCCGGCCCGCGGCGAATAGTGCGAAGCCGCGGATGAACGGACGCAATTGGGGAAAGGCGTCGTCCTCATCATCGCCGTCCACGGATTGCAACGCAGCGGCTGGCTGAAAGCGGTACAACTCCAGGAGCCCGCGCACCAGATCGGTCATTCCCGACGACGGCGACGGGCCAGCGTTCGGGTCGATGCTCGGAGGGTTGGCCTGTGCAGGCAGCCGGCCGTGGGAGGCACTGATAAAAGTTATAGCGTTTTCAACTTCCTCCGCCTGTTGGGGGTTCTCTTCGGCAAAGGATCTGAGGAGGGCGACGGTCGCCGCCGGTCCTTCCCCTCTATGGATGGCAAGCATGGCCCTGGTGATAGTGATGAAAAGAAGATCAGCGGGATCGCCGCCTGTGGTGGCTGTTTCCGCGCACACACGGGCTGCCCTCGTAACGTTGACGGGGGCGCCCCAATAGACCCGAAGCAACGCCGCCGCGTTGGAGGCTGTCTTGTTGGATTCCCAGCGTTCGAAACGGAGGCGTTCCTTGGCAGCGTTGTGCTCGTGGATATGGCGGGCGGTGATGGCGTCGTCGTCACCCTTTTCCATACGTAAGGAGGAGAGCGCGCGAGGCAAGTTGTCCGACGTCGAGGTCTTGGAGTGGGCCGTCTGTGCTGGTGCTTCCAGTAGGCCGGCTATTTTGCTGCGCAGCAGGTGCCTGTCGCGGAGCATTTTCTCGCGGCGGAAGTAGTCGGCGATGACTGGAGGGCTGATGGCGGCGATGGTTCCGTTGTGTTGGTCGTCCAGAACCGACAGGAACTCGCGCCGCTCGAGGCTTTCTAGGACATCAGGTTGAACCACCCTCTGCAGGACGTCCACACGCGCGGTTCCAAGGATGGCCATGATGTGCAGGGCTTCGAATTCCTCGGGCGGCAGCTCCGCGAGCAGGGCCTCAAGCGTCCCGCTCAGGTGCTCGTTCCAGAGAGTCTCGGCAGCCATGTGCCATTGCCTGCCCTTCATGACCAGCAGCTCACTCAGTGAAGCGGTCTCGGCGATCCGGGCGATAAGGCGGGGATTGCCGGCAGACTTGGTGAGGATCCGGGCTGTCGTCTCGGCATCTGCGGGCGCACCGAGCACTTGGGCGAGGAGGGTGTTCACCTGTTCGTAGTGGAGCGGGTCCAATTGCAGGAGCGCCTCGCGGCCACTGTTGAGCACGGCAAGCTGTCCCCTGGAGTAGGCCAGCGTTTTGGGAGCCGTCGCAATCATGGGACAGTCGGACCTCCGCCTGACGGCTTCCAAAACCGCCAGTGATTCGTTGTCCACCAAATGGAGATCATCCACCACCAACACGTGTTTTCCGGCCTTTGCCAACTGGCTGGCCAAAACGTCCGCTATGTCGAAGACTCCCCCGCGGCCGGGACGCAGCTCTAGACCAAGGCCTTTGATGGCGGAGTACGGTAGGGCCCGGTGGGTGCGGAGTCCGGCGATGAAGTGAACATCGACGCCGGTCTTCTCCAAATTGGAGATCACGGTGCGCACCACTGTGCTCTTGCCACTGCCGGGCGCGCCCACAACCCGGACACCGATGCCGCGTGCAACAAAGTCCAGGATTCGTTGAACCTCTGAATCGAACACTCGGCCCAACCTTCTGTTTCTGGGGATCACCGGCATGCGGCTCACTTCGCAGACTAGAACGCGGCAACGGGACTAGGTGTTAAAACGGCCTTGCACAGGCCGAATATGGCTTCTCTAGGTGGTGATTTGGGCAAATCTAGGTGCTCGGAAGCGACGTCTAGGTGGTGGGCGCGCTTTTCATGTGGAGTGGACTCGGTGCTCGAGTTGTTCATCGCGGTCCCTTTGCCGTAGTGAGTGCTTTCTTCAACGCTACGGAGGGGCCGGGGTAAATTACATGGGTGTAATTCGCTATGTGGATATGTGTTCGATAGGTATATCAAGCACTAGAACATATCTTCTAATGGAGGGCAGACAAAAAACAGGACCGGTCAATGACCGATCCTGTTTTTAGCTATCCGAAGCTTAGAGAGCCTGGATGTTTACAGCCTGGGGACCCTTGGGGCCCTGCTCAACATCGAAGGAAACCTTCTGGTTCTCTTCGAGGGAGCGGTAGCCGCCCGAGTTGATAGCGGAGTAGTGAGCGAAAACGTCCTGGCTGCCATCTTCAGGAGAGATGAAGCCGAAGCCCTTTTCGGAGTTGAACCATTTCACGGTACCTGTAGCCATTTTTTCAGTCCTAACTGAAGGTGGAGATGATCCCGACTTTCGGGTCTCCGGTGTGGGGTGTTCTCCACCGTTACTTCAGAACATCGCAATCCGGAAGGACTGCGGGGACTGCCTGAACTACCAAATGCCAAACACAACAACAGTCTCAAGTGTACAGAGATTTAAGGAGATGGGAAGCGCCAGTCACACTTCTTCTCAAATTTATCCATTTGAGGGAACGCCACGAAGCCAACCGGTCCCCTACCTTGCGGCACCCCCACGCCGTATGCTGCAGGCAGACCGCACCGCCCACTACTCCGCGGAAAGGAGTTCCATGCAGATGCCCAAGCCGTCCGACGCCGACAAGGAACGCTTCAGGTCGGTGGTCCCGGATCATCCCGAGGTCGTCGTGAAACCGATGTTCGGCAACCTGGGTGCCTTCGTCAACGGCAACATGTTCGCAGGGCTGTTCGGCCCCACCATTGGCGTCCGACTCTCAGAAGAGGACAAGTCCGAGCTCGAGTCAGCACACACAACGCAGCCCTTCGGCCCCGAAGAACGTCCCATGGGCGGCTACGTCGGCCTCCCGGAAGAGTGGAACGACGACCCCTCGCAAGCGGAGCCTTGGGTGGCCAAAGCCTTCGCCCACATTGCCCAGATGCCGCCCAAAGAGCCGAAGCCTCGGGCAAGAAAGAAGTAAACGGGGGAAGCCGACTCGCACGAGTTACTGGTAGACCCGGTGGCGTGGAGCATTTCCCAGTCTTCTGAACGAAGTAGTAGTGCCTGATCACCACAAGGTCCGCTACAGACGTCCGGTCCGGCGTCGGCGGCTTTCTACCTTCCCGCCTGATCGGTCTCCGCCATGTCCCCTACCTTCGGCGTCCCCTCAACCAAGGCATAGCGCTGCATCACTGCCCCCTTTGGTGAAGCAATCACAGGCTCGATGAGTCGGAGGTTCGCCGGCACCACTCCATCGGCAAACACCTTCTTCCCGCGGCCCAACAGGATCGGGTAAACCCAAAGATTGAGCTGATCAAAGAGTCGCTCGGCGAACAGGGTCTGCACCAAGTCGAGGCTCCCGATAACGTGGATGTTCTCGTGCTTGCCGCGCAGCTCGTTCACCGCGGCCACCGTGTCCGGGCCCAGCTGCGTGGTCCCGGCCCAGTCCAGGGTCTGAGCCCCACGCGACGCAACATATTTGGGGATGCGGTTGAACAGTTCCGCGATTCTGCCAGTTTCGTGCGGCCAGTACGAAGCAAAGATGTCGTACGTTCGCCGCCCAAGCAGCAGCGCGTCCATACCTTCCATGCCGGCCTCGATCTGCTGGCCCACCACCTCATCGATGAGCGGCGCCTGCCAGCCACCAAACTGGAACCCGCTTTCGGTGTCCTCTTCAGGGCCGCCGGGCGCTTGAGCAACTCCGTCGAGCGTGGTGAACAGGTCAATGTGAATGAGTCCCATGTCGGGTTCCTTCCCTGCTGCCCGTCGTCACCCCGGCGACAGGATCACCTTGAGGCTCGCACAGGAACCACCTGGAGGCAACGGTCAGGGGACGCTCGACGACGGCGGGCGGGCGTCGGCGAAGACTTACCGAAAGTACAACAGGAATTCAACCCGCGCATGTCGAAAGCTCACGACGCCAAGAAATTACAGCTTACGCAGGGAGGCGTCGCAAGGTTAGGTACCCGAAAATCGTAAGGTTTCAGACAGAATTAAATTCGGCAGGAAGAATCACGCAGATCAACAATTCAGCGGTTAGCACCTGGCAAACTACTTGGAAATGCCGTCGTATAGGAGCGCTGCGCGAGCTCCTTCACTCGCTCTAAAAGCGATTCCGGATCCCGCGAAAGATCTAGCGGAAACTCCACCACGGACACCCCCGTATTCCGAATCCGGCGAAAGCGCGTTTCCCCGCGCCCCGCATACACCAACCAGGCACGCGACACCCCTAGGGCTGTACAGTACGCAAGCATCTGGTACTGATCAGCGTTGGGATAAGCGCCGTTTGCGGACGCTGCCTTGTACTTTGCATCGAAGATCATGTACGGCCGGCCGCTGACGAAGTGGACGACGTCCACAAACATCTGCACCCGCTCATTTGTCCGAAAACCAGGTTCCGCTTTATCCAAGTATGCTTCATATTGCCACTCTGTTAGCCCTGGATAAGCATCCAGCGCCTCCTTCAAAGCAGTGGCTACAAAGTCCTCAAACACCGTGGCCATATTCACGACGAAGGAGGCGACCATGCGATGGCCCACTCCAGACTCGGCGGACAGGCTGCGCAGAATGATCTCAGACAACCTCAGTGCCGGCACATAGTGGCTGTTGGTTCTGGATTCGGTCCAGGCCGGCAACACGGCCCCTTGGTTCAAAGCAGAAACACCCTCAAGCCTCGACTCCACGTGAGCGAGTCGTCCCACGAGGGCCTCAGGCAACCGAGGGACCCGCATCATCGTCCGAATCGCAGCCCGGAGAATCTGGTTCTCGACAACATCAGACGTGTGATCATCGTATGAAACTTCGAGGGGCAGGAGCAGTCCGGGGCGCCGGCTCATCTGGTCACCGACGCGGATTCGGCCCTTGACCGTCCGTAGCGCCTCTTCCACGGACACGTAACCATTCAACGGCCCACGTTCCAGTGCCCGCTCTGCGTGCCTCGCGAGCGATTCAGCCAAAGCAGCAAAGAGATCCTCGTCCTCAGCCCCGATTACATTGTCTGGACGAAAGCCTGGGTCAGCTGCATAACCCAGTAGAAATAGCAGCCTGCTCAGACCCACCTTTTCCTTGGGCTTCACGCGAACCAACAAGTCGTCGATCTGAACTGCCCCAACCCTCCCGACGGGCAATAGGGACCAGCCACCCCCTTGCGCAGGCACAACGGAAACTAAGCCGGTATCCCGCAGCGCGGCAGCCACCTCACGGTCCAGCTCGACTGGCTCCGAATAGCCCTGCAACTCATCGAGAACGATCTCGGCCGGCATCAGACGGCAGCTTCGTCGCCAAATTCCGACTTAGGCGGATGCGGCACGTCAGAGGTACGTCCGGAGTCCAGACGCGCCTTGCGCCGGATTGCCTCAAGACCAAATCGTTCCCGGATCTTTTCCCGACTCAGCCGCCCGAAGTACTGCTCCTCAAGCAATGGCAGCAGCTCATACTTCCAAATCTCGGCCAGACCTTGATCCGACTCGGCGTGGGGCTTCATGAAGTACGAGGGACCGATCATCAAATCCCGGTTCGTCGCCTCGATTTCGCCGTTCAACGCATTCAACAGTTCAGCTCGTAGGGCCGGTTTGCCGGACGTCTCCAAGAACCGCTCAAGCATTCCAGAGATCATGCCCTCCTGGGGATGTAGTTCCACGAATGCAAACCGGCGGCGAATGGCAGCGTCCACCATGGCAATGGACCGATCAGAAGTATTCATCGTGCCGATGATAAACAGATTCGGAGGCAAGACGAATGTCTGCTGCGGGTTGTACTGCAGGTTGATGCCTTGGTCGCGGTATTCCAAAAGGAAGTACAGCTCCCCAAAGATCTTCGCTAGGTTGCCACGGTTCATTTCGTCGATGATCAGGAAATAGGGCTTGTCGCGATTCCCGTCAAGCGACGCCTCGGCGGCGATTCGCCGTAAAGGGCCAGGTTCCAGACTAAAGCCGACATTGTCACCGTCGGACTTTACTGGACGGTACCCCTCGAAAAAATCCTCATAAGCGTACGACGGATGGAACTGCACCGTCTTGACATGGTCTCCGTGTTCATCACCTGCCAGGTAACGTGCGATTTTGCCTGCCAAGTATGTCTTTCCGGTACCGGGAGGTCCGTAAAACACGATTTGCTGCCTTGTCTGAAGCAGGCGAATAACTTCTTGGATATCGTCGCGTTGAACATACAGCTTGGTCGCGAGATCGGTGGTTGCCTCTGGCAGTTTGGGTACGACGGCAGGTTGCGATGCCGTCCGCTCCGATTTGGTGCTGCCCGCGACCGGTTCGGCTTCGAACCATGCAGTAATTGTTGAGAGACCATCGGTCAGGTCGACCACAATACCTTGCTCCTCCAACAGCCGCGGCAGAGGAGCCGGAAGGTCATCATTCGCGATGGGTTCCTTTCGCCAGGCAACCTGGCGCCGCAAACGGGACGTCTCGTCGTCGGCGTATTCCGCTTCGCCGATGATGACGCCTAGGTAAAGGTTGCTTTCGAATGCCGTCAGAACAAAGTCGTCCACCTTCATCTGACTCAGAAAACGAAAATACTCCAATGCTCGGACCCTACGCTCGGAGTAGTCGATGTGCTGATAGCCGTCGTGTACGGCCGCTTGAACTTCCTCATAGCTGGAACCCGGACTCGGCGTCCCCAAATGCTGGGCGCGAGTGGACACGAACTCGTCCGCTCGCCACCTGCTCGCCATCGCCACGCCCCCTTGATTCTGACGCACAAGCCAGGCCCGCTGACCTTGCAGTGCATGTCCGAGCCACTCAAACCTGTATGGCTCGTCATACCATTCGATCCGATGCCCGTCACGCTCCGCCATGGCAGCCTGAATATGCATTAGGTCCCGGGCAATTTCGAGGTCTGAATGTCCGCTCTCGCCACCAATTACGTGGGCGAATGCCTTGCGTATTCGAACGCGGTGCCCGCGACTGACGATAGGTTCGCTGTATGACGGCCATGCCAAGTATTCGACTGCGTACCGAATCGCCTGAACGTCTTCCCTTACTAATTGCGTAGTCCGCAGAAATTGCTCGGGGTCAACCAACAGCCCAAGGGGCTCCGCTACCCTTTCCCGAATCGTAATCACCAAACGTGCGAGCCACCCCAGATGCTTCCACTGATACATGTTGAAGCCTGTTCCTCCGTGAAAAGCTCCGGTGGAACTGAGTCCTTCGTCAATCTCGTCAGGCACGACTGCTTCAGTTTCAAGCCATGACAACACTCGGTTCACTCGTGCCCGGCGGGTAGAGCCTGTCAAGTTCGAGAGAGGCAGCGTTTGCAGTGCAACCAGTTCTGCTGCGAGCCGAATTACACCGTCAGCTGCACCGCTCAGTTGATGCTCCAGCTTGTCAAGAAATTTGCCCTCACCGATGTCAGGGGCATCAATAACCCGTCGGATGATCTCTTCGGCGTTTTCCACTGTCCATGTGGGCGCTCCACCACCAAACGGCGAAGGTAGCTGGAGCAAACCAGCATCGATGATGGCTCTAGCGGCCTTTTCAGTTGGCGGGAATGGGCCGAAGGGACGCTCGCTTGGAATCGACTCCTTGTCAACTTTGTCGCCCCGCCATACCCGGAACCCGTGGCGGTCAGGGGCAGCCCACTCGTCAGTGGGATCTACATTCATTACCGTCCACATCAATCCCTGCGCGTCTAGCCGGTCCCGGAGCTGGATTCCGTATTCAGGTGCCAGCCGGAGGATCTCGTCGAGCGCTTCCAGTAGAAGTTCGTACCGGCGAGCAGGATCTCCGTTGGCACCTCGATCATCCCACCCAACCAGTTTCAGAAACCTTTTGACTGCTTGTGCCCTGTAGGGCGGGAAGGTGTATGGATCCCGCCCCATCAGCAGCAGCGAAGCGAAACCTATGATGCCGCCGACGGAGAACTGCTCTTGGTTATATGGGCGAAGAGCAAGTGTGAATTCATCGATGCGCCGGGTATCCAAATCGCCTTCCCAGAGCAATGCGATCACTTGCCACAGGTCACCTGGCTTAGTCCGACCTAGGTCAACCAGCCGCATCATGAAGTACTGATTCATCAATCCGGATGACGAGATGTCCCGCCGAAGCACTTCGAACCATTCCGGATCCCGCTGTAAGAAAATTTCTCTGGTCCTCCTGAGCCTTTCGGACACAGTGAGCTTGTAGCTGTACTCGTCAGCGTCCAAGTCGACCGTCTTCGAGAATAGGGCAGCGAACTCCATGAACTGATGCCACTGGGGATCGGTCACGCTGCATCCGCCCTAGACTTCTCCAAAGATTCGAACTCCACACAGCGGGACATCCAGCAACCCCATTTTCTGTTCAGCCGACATGTTGTGAGGGTGGACCTGGGTCCCCAACAGACCGGAATCTTGCATTACCTACATATCTAGCACGACATATGCGCGAATCCGCAGACGACACAGGAGCGTCGCCAATGCGGCTGCTCAACCCGCACCTCACAACGACGCTGGTGGCGAGGTCAGGCTCCGTTGGCAGACTGCACACATCACAAACACGAGCGGACTTGGAACTCGCAATAGTCACTCCCAGAGCACTTCCCATGGCACTCGCGCGGGCAGCACAACAACTCGCAATGGAAAACCACCCGCTGACTTCGATCAAAAAAGTTCAGAGGGCGGGAGCCTGCCTAGAACATGTAGGCCCGCTTGCCTCGCCTGATCCGCGACCAAACGGTAGAGGTGAAGAACGTTAGCGCGCCACAGCTGCCGCTCCAGAAAAGACGTCAGCCGGCATCGGCCGATGCAGCCGCCACGTAATGGCGATCGGCTTCTCGCCCTTGTGTTCAACGTAATCAACCTGCCCAAGGCATGTGTACGGAACCGTCAAGCCTGTTTCATCGTCCGCAGTATCCCTGGTGAAAAGCAGGATCTGCGATCCGTTAGCCTTCCTATCCAAGTACCGCTTGCCCGTTGGGCTCATTGTCGAAGTCGCGTTTTGCGATTCCCAGTGAAACAACTCGGGGCTGATCGCATAGTCCTTGTACATCGTCGTCGCAGAGTGCTTGCGATCATCCTTATTCAAGGTGACGAAGAAGGCATCTGTTGCCGTCGCCTTGCACCACGCCACTCCCTCGCGGTGCTGCACGTTCCGGCCTTGTTCCAGCGACCCGTACTGAAGCGCAGCGAGAACTTCTTCGCGTCGATACGTTGCGTGCGACAGCAACGGGATGTGCTGCAGCCCAGCGCCGAGACCCTTGGCGGCGTGCTTGGACGCCGCCACGCCCAGGCGCACGATTTGTCTGATTTCACTGCACACGAACCCGTACGCGCGAAGGTGATCCAGGCCGTCGTCGTAGGTCGTGAAACCGCCGCCGTCGTCCCAAAGTGTGTAGAAGAGCATCCTTGCGAAGGTCTGCTCTCGCGGGCGCAGCTCTGCGTAGCGGGGCGCGTCCGCGGAAACGAGCATGGAATATGCCTCAGCGCGTTCCGGATCGTCGACGTGGATGAGGGCGGCCATCCGTCCGAGGAGCTTCTTCTCCTCAGCCTCAGAACGGTCGTAGTGGATGCCCTTGAGTACTGATTCGAGACCGGAGAATCCATCAATGAGTTGGGCTTGGCGAAGGTAGCCCGTCCAGGAGTCCCGGGTGGAGCGGTAGATAGTCTTGACGTCGTTACCCGATTCCTCCAGGTACTCAGCAAGCTCGGTTTTTCCATACGAGGCAATGTCTTTGGTCAATTGACTGCGGTTATAACGAAGCTGGGCTTTGACGTTGTCCAGAACGACCTTCTGTGCCACGCGGTCCAGCACGATTTGTGAGCCCGACGGGAGGTATGGGAATTCCTCCTCAACGGCCTTTTCGAGTTGCTTTCGTCCGTAGCCCGTAAGTGCTCTGTAGCGAAGATCAAAGCGGAACTCACGGCGCTGTTGTCCAATAAAGTCCAGCACCGTGAGTACAGCTTTGTCGTCTGCACGGCGAAGGCCGCGACCCAACTGCTGCAAGAAGATCGTGGCGCTCTGGGTCGGCCTCAACATGAGGATAGTGTCCACTTCCGGAATATCCAGGCCCTCGTTGAAGATGTCCACGGCGAAAATACAGTTGATTTCTCTGTTGCGCAGCTTGGTCAAAGCGTCCGCCCGTGCAGCCTCGCCGGTGCCGCCGTCGACCGCAACTGAGGCGATGCCGGCGTCGTTAAACACCCTCGACATGTAGTGCGCGTGCTGAACCGAGACACAGAAGCCAATGGCGCGCATGTGGTCGGTACCGACCACCTTGTCTCGAAGCTCGCGGATCACCTTTGCAGCACGCGCATCGTTGCCCGTATACAGCTGGTCAAGTTGAGCGGTGTCGTAATTGCCACGTTTCCACTCCACCCGACTCAAATCCACGTCATCCGAGACCCCGAAGTAGTGGAATGGGACCAGGAGATCGGCGTCCAGTGCGTCCCAAAGACGGAGTTCGCTGGCAGTCCGCCCGTCGAAGAACTCCTGGGCAACGTTTCCGCCGTCGCCGCGTTCCGGCGTTGCGGTTAGACCGAGAAGTTGCTGAGGTTGCAAGTGCTGAAGCAGTTGCCGATAGGTAGGCGCCAGCGCGTGGTGGAACTCATCGATGACGACGACAGCGAACTGGCTAGCCTCGAATTTTTCGACCCCGAGGGAGGCCAGAGACTGCACTGAAGCGAAGAGGTGCGTCCATTGCTGAGGCTTGTGGTCCCCGACGTACAGTTCACCAAAAGCCCCATCCTGGAGCACGTTTCTGTACGTGCGGAGAGATTGCTTCAGGATCTCCTGCCTATGAGCCACGAACAGCAAGGACAGGGGCCTCCCAGCTGCTTCGCAAAGCCGCTTGTAATCGAGCGCCGCTATGACGGTTTTTCCCGTGCCGGTCGCCGCCACGAGAAGGTTCTTGTTGAAGCCCTTCGATCTCTCCGCTTCAAGGTCTTCGAGCATTTCTTCCTGGTGGAGAAACGGTACGACTTCAAGCCCGGTGAGAGCGTTGGGCGCCGCCGTACGCTTTCCACCATTACGCTCCAAAGCAGCGTCGAGCTTCTCGCCGTCTCTGTCCGGGTCATAGCTTTGAAATGCGCGTTGCTCCCAATAGCTATCGAACGTGACCTCGAATTTCTTGAGTAGTTCCGGCGTGGCAATGGAGCTCAGGCGAACGTTCCACTCAAGGCCATCCAGCAGGGCAGCTTGACTCAGATTCGAGCTGCCTACATATGCAGTATCGAAGCCCGTTTCACGGCGAAAAAGCCAAGCTTTGGCGTGGAGCCTGGTAGCCAGAGTCTCGTAGCTGATCTTCACCTCAGCGCCGTATCGCCGGACGAGTTCATCGATAGCCCGGCGCTCCGTGGCACCCATATAGGTGGTGGTGATGACCCTGAACTTCACACCACGTTGATTCAACTGCTCAAGGGCCGGCTCGAGCAGCCGGAGGCCCGTCCAACGCACAAAAGCGCAAAGAAGGTCAACGGTATTGGCGGATTCAATCTCGCTTCGCAGCTCAGCTGCAAGGTTGGGGTCGTCCTTGCCGTTGGTGAGCAACGCTGAATCACTCAGTTTGGTTGTGGGCCGCCTAAGTTGGCGACGTTTCAAGGAATCCGCTCTGTGCAGCGAGAGAAGTTGACTCGGCCCTGGCGTGACTTCGTTGTCAGATTGGATCTGGGACAACAGCCTGTTGACAAGAGCGACGCGTTCGTCCGGTTTAGCCACGGATAATGCAGCCCTGACGACTTCCGCGACATGGCGGGACAGCACGTCCGGAGCATCATCATGTTCGACGGCGGCGACCGTAGCGTTGAGTTCCGGCACCAGAGCCAGCCTGGACTCAAGATCGGCCGTTTGCAGAAGTTCGTAAAGCCCTTCAGGTAGCGCTGCCCGGCCCGGTCCCCCATCGAATGTGTTCACAGCGCCAGGGTATTGGGTATGACTGACAGTGAGCAATTGGACGCTCAGCGCGGAACCAAACCTCAATTCCACGAGAATTACCCGCTGGCATCATTCCGTTTGTTCTGCCTCCGCAGATACCAGCCGTAAAAGCCGCAGGCCAGCAGAATTGCTCCTCCAACGCCTCGCCACCAAACAAACGGCTGCCAGGTTGCGAAGATGATGGCCATCGCGAAGAACATTACAACCTGCAACCGAGGTGGAACCTTTTTCAACTGCTATTCCTTACGTTTCGCCAAGTTCAGCCGACACGCCGGCTAGCCTGCCCCGCGTGGTGCCGTCTAGGGGCAGAAGTGGCTCGCCTAGGTGGTGAAACCAAGGAATCTAGGTGGCGAAAGCACCACAAATGAGTGGCGACCAACCCCATGTAGGTGCCAGCGACCCACCCCAAACTTGTCATTTCGGATTTTTCCGACATATCATCAACGCATGCCTTCCGACGTCTTCGGCGCCCTCGCGAACCCTTCGCGGCGCACCATCCTCGACAGCCTCCTCCAAGGGCCGCTGAGCGCTGGGGACCTCACGGGACGCCTCGAGCTCAGCCGCTCCTCCGCCTCGGAACACCTGACGGTCCTGAAAGAGGCGGGCCTGATCCGCGAGGAGCGGAAGGGGCGGCACAGGATCTACCACCTCCAGCCCGCTGGTCTGCAAGAGGTAAGCGGCTGGCTCAAGCACTACGAGCAGTACTGGAACCGGCGCCTCGACGCCCTAGCCGATCTACTAGACACCGACCCACAGAACAAGGAAAACCCCCATGACTGAAAACGCCATCCGCCTCGAACGCACTTTCCCGCACCCCAAAGAGTCAGTATGGGCGGCCCTGACGACGCCGCAACTCCTCGCCCGCTGGTGGACCCCCGGAGACATCGCACCCGTCGTCGGGCACCGCTTCACCTTGGACATGGGAGGCTGGGGCGTCCAGCAATGCGAGGTCCTCGCCGTCGAGCTCGGCACGTCCATCAGCTTCGCCTTCGCCGAAGGCGTCCTGGACACCACCATCACGTGGACGCTTGAAACGGTCGACGGCGGCACCACCCTTCACTTCGAGCACGCCGGCTTCCGCTTGGACACCCCCATGGGACAGCAGGCCCTCCATGGCATGGGCAACGGCTGGCCCGGCCTCATCGCCCGTATCGACCAAGTTCTGGTCAACGTCGGCTGACTCGTCGACACCACGGTGCCCGTCAACACCGCGGTGCTCGTGGACACCCTGGTTCCCCCACCACCTACGTGACCACTTTCGGCGTCGTGATTTCCGTTTCTTCCACCTAAATTTGGCCGAAACCGCCACCTAGACGAGTCATTTCACCACCTAAGCCCTGTTGCGCGCGGCAGCATAGGTGTCGGCACACCGCCTGGGCCGCCGATGTTTGTGGCAGCGCCTTGTTGGGCAGAGCTCTCGGGGTGTTTCGACAAGTGAACATTGTCTGGGCAGCTCGGAGCGGCCCTAATGAGGGGGATCCAAATGAACAAGAAATCCAGCATTCGCGGCGCCGCGGCCAGTACAGCGACGTTGCTCTTGGCAGCTTCGGGTATCGCACTGACCAGCGCGCCCGCACACGCCGCCTATGACTGCCAATACGCACTATGCCTGTGGCAGGACACGAATTACAACGGCTTCAAGGTGAGCTACAGCGGCTCTGTGAATTACGTCGGCTCTGCCATGAACGATCAGGCGAGTTCCGTGGACAGCCGGTCATCCAGGGTCTCCACTCTGTACGCGGACGCGAACTGGGCCGGCACGTGGCTGCAACTGGCACCGGGCGAGGACGTCGGGTACCTCACCGACTACGGCGTGCCCGGCCACTGGCCCTACACGTACTCGGACATCATCTCGAGCTTGTCCATCTAGCTCAGAGAACATGCAGCGTCGCCACTTTCTCGCTATAGCCGCCCTCGTGGCAACCTTGCTCACGGGGTGCGGCCTTGGTTCGGCCCAACCCGATGCCACCATCACGCCAACCAAAGCCAGCGCCCTTTTGCGGTCGGACATCGAATCCATCGAATACCCGCTCGACAAATACTCAGTCTCCACGCAGGAGTTGAACCTGATCGAGCGGGCCGGAAGCATCAGGATCCAACAGTGCATGTCCCAGAACGGCCAGCCGATCGATCTCATGGCCACTTTCAAGGACAGGACCTCAGCAGCTGAGCGCCCCTACGGAATCTGGCTGATGGCAAGTGCCGAGCAATTCGGGTACGGCCGCGCGGAAGAGAACCTTGGCGTCCCGGAGCTCGAAACGAAAACACCCGAGTTCAACCACCAGTGGGACTCCTGCCTGAGCAAAGCGTTTCCCTCAACAAGCTACGGAGCCGACCGCAACGCACTCACCGTCCAACTTGCCGGGAAAGCGAAGGTCGCCGCGGCGAAGGATCCTCAGACCAAGGGGCTCATTGAGCAGTGGAAATCGTGCGTCCAAGCGCACGGCGGAACGTTCGACGGGAGCGATCCCTGGAGTCCGGTCGAGGCACACGGTGACAAAGAAACGGCCATCCGCGTGGCGGTCGCGGACGTGCAATGCAAAGTAGACCTGAACTTCGTCCAACAAATGGCTGACATCGAGGCCTCCTACCAAGAGACGCTGATCAAGGAAAACGAAGCCGGTTTGTTGGCCGAGCGGAAGAAAGTTGACCAAACGCTCAGCGAAGCCACCCAAACCGTCACTGCCTTCGACGGCGGTTAGGCAGCTTTGTCGACGCACTCCACAGGCGCCCCGAGCCATGAAACCACCGAACTCCCCCTGCGAGCGCGGCGCATCCTGCATCCGTTGAGGATTTGGGCCTTCCTTCTCACTGGTTTGATGCTCCTGGCGGCGGCTTTTTGGGCTGGAACACTGGTCAAAGCTCCCAGCGACGTGGCAGTGGACAACGCGCAAAAGTCCGTTCCCGTTACTTTCCCGCTGTCGATGAAAGTCGTCGACAGGCAACTGGCACTCAAAGGAACCGTGGTTCGCGGACAGACCACAGCCATCAGCCCACCTGCTGTTCCCGGCGCCGCCAGGCAGGTGGTCACCAAGCCCGGACCGGCGCCAGGAACGGAAGTCGCACCCGGGTCCTTCCTCGGCTCCGTTGGCGGACGACCCGTTTTCCTCCTCCCGGACGATGTCCCCTTCTATCGGGATCTCGACGTCGGCGATTCCGGGGATGACGTGGTCCAACTACAGAAAGCCTTGCAGGCTATGGGCTTCGCCGCCGTCACGGCGACGGGGAAGTTTGACGCGGCTTCCCGCGACGCCGTCAAGCGGATCTACAGCGGGGACGGCCTCACAGCTCCCGACAAGCCGATATTTCGCGCGCAGGAGTTTGCCCAGATCCCCGGCGACCGAGGCGTAGTGGCCAGTTCAGCCGGGCTTGCAACCCTGGTCACCGGCACAGTTCCGCTGTTAGTACTACAAACGACGCCGGATGTGGTGACGGCGCGTGCCACCGTGGTTGACGCCGATAGCCTCTCGGCAGGGGGCAAAGTCCGGCTGTCAGTGGGCGATCAGTCTGTAGAGAGCACCGTGTTGTCTGTCGGAGCTTTCACGGACAAGGCCGGAGCGTCCGGGGAAGGACCCGGAAAGGACATCACTATCTCCGTTCCGCCCGAGGGATCGGCCTGGTTGGTACCCGACAAATTGGTCAACGTGCAGGGCACCACAGACCCGCAGCCGAGGCTTGCAGTTCCGTTGATTGCGATCCAACACGATGGCGCGGGATCTTTCATCGACATCGAACAGCCGGCATCGAGCCCCGGCACGCGCCCGACATCAAGCTCCAGCACCCGCTCGCAAGCACCGACCTTCCAGCGGGTCGACATCTCAGTCACCACGCAGTCCTCCGGCTGGGCGGCTGTTGAATCGAGTATCCCGTTGTCGGTTGGGCAGCAGGTCCGCGTACCGTGACGACGGTGGAGGCCGCCGTCGTCATGAGGGCAGAACGCTTGCAGCGCGTCTTCGGTGGCGCGGTTCCCACCGTGGCCCTGAAAGAGGCCAGCTTCACGGTGCGTGCCGGGGAGTTCATCGCCATTGTGGGCCCCTCCGGTTCAGGTAAAAGCACTCTTCTCAACGTCTTGGGGCTCTTGGACAAAGCTACGGGCGGCACCTTCGAGATAGCCGGCCGGTCAGTTGGGACCTTGACCGAACGTGAAAGGAACGAGTTACGGTCAGGGACCATCGGCTTCGTTTTCCAGAACTCCTACGTGCTGCCGCATGAGCCTGCCGGGATGAACGCCGCCCTCGGACTAAGGATCCAAGGCGTTCCGCTGGCGCAGCGATCTGCCACGGTGGATTCCGTGTTGCGGCAGTTTGGTCTTTCCGGCCGGGCGCCGGTCCAAGCGAGCCTTCTCTCTGGTGGTGAACGTCAGAGGCTGGCCATTGCCCGGGCCATGGCACCCGGGCCGCAGATTTTGCTCGCCGATGAGCCCACCGGCAACCTGGATTCACGAAACACGTCGCTGGTCATCAATGACCTCCGCGAGATGGCAGGCCGCGGGGTCGCCGTCGTCGTCATCACCCATGACGACAAGGTCGCTGCGGCCGCCGACCGTCGTCTTACGTTGGCGGACGGGATACTCAGCGAAGAAGCCTCGACGACGCCGGCAGCAGGCTTACGGCCGCAAACCGACCTAGGCGTAAGGCCGGGCAAGCGCGGGTCGGTCCTCTTGCGGACGCTTGAATCGATGGCTGATGGCCTCAATTCGCTCTCTTCCCGGCCGCTGCGGACTGCGTTGCTGTTGATGGCATTTCTTCTGGGCGTGGGCGGGCTGGTGGCGGCGACTGGACTCACCCAAACCACATCCAGGCAGGTAGCAGAACGCCTCGATCTCGCGGCGCTGGACGAGCTGAGGTTCACGGACAACCGGCTTCCGACCGGCACGGTGCCTACCGATGCCGAGCAGCAAGCGACGTACACGGCCGTGGGTGCGCTGGCCGGCGTCGAGCGTGTAGGGCTGACCTCCATCATCGCGCCGGCCGATGCTCCCATAACCCGCTCATTTCCTTCCACGGCGTACTTCAACGGGCCCATCGAGCTTGCCGACGCGAACCGGCTGGAGCTTCTCGACGGCGACATGACCCCTCACACGGCACTGAACAATTTGGCGGCGTTCCCGGAGATGCCAGCCGCTGTGATCGGGGCGAAGGCAGCCGCGACGATTGGCATCCAGCGGGCTGCCCCGGGCGTGGTTATCTGGGTAGCAGGGAACGCTGTACCCGTCGTCGCCGTCGTCGAGAACAGCCCACGGGATGCCTCCGCCGAGGACAAGGTTTTCCTGAACCCGCCGGCCGCGTCCGGCATCAAGAACCTGCAGCCCACCTATGTGGCAAGGACGAAGCCTGGCTTTCCAGCGCCCCTGAGCGAAGCCATTCCGCTAGCCCTGAGTCCGAACAATCCGGGTGCCATCAACGTTCAGACTGTCGCGGACCTGAGGAACCTCAAGACAGGTATTGGGACTGAGCTCGGGGTGATGGTTGGCCTCGTGTCAGGCGTTCTCCTCATCCTGGCCTCGCTGACGGCCGCCACCGCCATGTACTTGTCAGTTCAGGCGAGATCCGGTGAGGTTGCGCTGAGACGAGCGCTCGGTGCCAGCAGATGGTCCATTGCACGAATGTTTCTTGTCGAAGGGATCATCATCGGCTCGGCAGGCGGCCTTGCGGGCAGCGTCCTTGGCACCAGCGCGGTGGTAGCCATAGCGGCCGCCAACCGATGGACCCCGGTGATCACCCCCACCATGCCGGCCCTCGGAATTGCGGTGGGGGTGCTGACTGGAGCGATCTCAGCCGTGTACCCGGCAATCGTCGCGGCCCGTGCTGATCCAGCGATGATCCTCAGAACCTAGCCCGGGTGCCCGGTTACCGCCCGCAGGCCGGTCCCGGTAGTTTGGAGTGAGGACCGTTGACCCTCGGTAGGCACCACGCCGCGCCTCACGAAAGCAGGATCACATGACCGTCTCTCCCCTGGCCTGGGGCGTCACCATCGCCATCATCGTGGCGTTGCTCGCGTTCGACTACTTCTTCCACGTCCGCAAGGCTCACGTCCCCACTCTGAAGGAAGCGGCCCTCTGGTCCTCCATCTACGTAGGCATCGCCGTGCTATTCGGCATCGGGGTCCTGGTTTTCGGCGGGGGACAGATGGGCTCGGAGTATTTCGCCGGGTACATCACCGAGAAGGCCCTCTCGGTGGACAACCTGTTCGTCTTCCTCATCATCATGTCCAGCTTCCGGGTCCCTCGTGAAGACCAGCAGAAAGTCCTGCTGTTCGGCATCGTCTTCTCACTTCTCGCCCGGACCGGTTTCATTTTCCTCGGCGCCGCGCTGATCAACTCGTTCGCCTGGGTGTTCTACCTCTTCGGACTGATCCTGCTGATCACCGCCGGCAATCTCCTCAAGCCCGATGACCACGGGGACAACCAGGCGGATAACTTCATCATCCGGGTGGCCAGGAAGTTCTTCCACACCACAGATAAGTACGACGGCGACAAACTCTTCACCACCCTCAACGGCAAGCGTGCGCTCACACCCATGCTGCTGGTGATGGTGGCAATCGGCGGCACGGACATCCTATTCGCGCTCGACTCCATCCCCGCGATCTTCGGCCTCACGCAGAACGTGTTCGTCGTGTTCACCGCCACGGCGTTCTCACTGATGGGCCTGCGCCAGCTCTTCTTCCTGATCGACGGCTTGCTGGACCGGCTCATCTACCTCTCCTACGGCCTGGCTGCCATCCTCGCGTTCATCGGCGTCAAGCTCGTGCTGCACGCCCTGCACGAGAACAACCTGCCGTTCATCAACGACGGCGACCCGGTTCACGTCGTCGAGATCACCACCGGCCTCTCGCTGGCAGTGATCATCGGCGCGCTGGTGATCACGGTGATCCTCTCGCTGCTCAGCCCCGCGGGGAAGGCCCAGACCGCCATCAACAACGCGCGTCGCCACGCCGTCGATTACCTCGATCTCGACTACACCGCCGACGCCAACGAGCGCGAACGCATCTACCGCGCGCTGACAGCGGAGGAAGCGCAGATCGTGCAGATGCCGCTCAAATACCGGAACAAAGCCAAGGACGTCGAAAAGATCCGCGAGCAGGTGGCCGAGGCACACCGGCAGCATGAGGCGTTCCTGAACCGCTAACCTTCAGCGCCCCAGGCAGGTGACGCACGAGGTGACCGCCGCCGTCGTGCCCCTTTATTCGGTGATCGCTTCCCCGGCTGCTTTGAGGTCGGCGGCGAACTGTTCAAAGCTGGCGTCGAAGGATGGGATCTTGTTGGCGAACAGCGGGAAGACGGGGCCGCCGATGCGCTCAGTCATGTCGAACAGGGTCTGCCCGCCATTGGTTTCGGTGAGGGTGTAGACGCGGGCGCCGAGTGCATCGCCCCACACGAGCCGGCGCGGAGGCTCGAACTCCTTGATCTTGAGCTTGAACGTGCGGCTGGGATCAAGTGTGGACACCAGCTGGATGCTGGAGCCGGGAGTGATCTCGCCCTTCAGCGACACGACCGTGGAGTTCCACTGCGGATACTCCGATGCCGTGGTTAGTAGACGCCATACCGTCGTGGGGGCCGCATCGATGGTGGTGGCCACCTGGGTACTCCGGCTGAACGTCTTGCTGACAGTGGTGGCGGTTCCCTCGGGACTGGTTGTCATCGAAATTCTGCTTTCTCGGAAGGACACGGCGCTCCACCGTCTCCTTCAGATGCTACATTTCGCTAGCCAAGAAGCACGCTGATCTGGCCGCGTATTTCGTCGCCAACTTCGGCGTCCGTGAGGGCCAGGTTGGCGGCGGACGTCATGCTGATGAACATCACCGCGGACATGATGGCGGCGAGCTTCGCGGGTTCGCGTTCCGCCAGTTTAGGGTCCCGTTTCAGGACATCGACGACGGCGGCTTCCGTCTGTTGGGTCAGGGCGATCGCTTCTGCGTGGTGCGGCTCAGCCGGATCACCGAAGACGATTTCCTTCAGGTAGGTCCTGCCGTTCTCGATCTGCACCCGGTTGCATTCAATGATGGGACGGATGATGGCCATCACGGCGTCGATCGGGGTCTTCTCCTTGGCCGCAGCTGCAATGCCGGCGTCGAGGGCTTCGGCGTATTTGGCGTTGTGTACCAAGAGAAGCAGCTCGGCCTTTGTTTTTGCGTACAGGAACAAGGTGCCCGACGCGACGTCGGCCTTTTCCGCCACCTGCTGGGTGGTGACCTCGTCCACGCCGTGCTGGGTGAAGAGTTCCCGGGCAGCGGCGGTTATCCGCTGGAGCTTTTCCTGCTTGTTCCGTTCACGTCGGCCAAGGGTCTGGGGCGCTGGCTGCATCTAGCTACCGTATCAGCGGCCCGCAACCAGCGGGCGGCTACTCAGTGCCCGCTGCTCAGCGGCTCAGGAATTCAAGCGCGACGGGAACGAACCTCTCGTGGAACTGGAAGATCCCGCCGTGCCCGGAATCCGGGTAGATGACCAACTCGCTGCCCGGGATCTGGTGGTGCATGGTGTTGGAAAGCATGGACGGGACCATGCGATCGTTGTCACCGTTGGCGATCAGGGTTGGCTGCGTGATGGCGGCGAGGTTTTTCGGCTGCGAGCGCCCCCAGTTCCTGATGGCCGTGAGCTGCGTCTGGAGGGCCCTGATGGTGACCGGCGCTTCCCGGTGGTCGGTACGCTCCTTGAGCCGCTCGATGAACGCCTTCGCGGCCGGTTTGCCGGTGGCATTGCGGTTGAAGAAAAGGAATTCCTTGGGATCCTGCCTGGTCAACGCGCCACGGAGGATGTCGTAATACGTGGTGACAACCACTTTGCTGATGCCCTTCCCACCGGAAGGGCCTGTTCCAGCGAGGATCAGCTTCCGGACCAGCGTGGGATGCTTCAGCACCAACGCTTGGGCGATCATCGCCCCCATGGAGAACCCGAAGATATCCACCTTCTCGTAACCAAGGGCCTTGATGAAGGCCACGGCATCGTCGGCCATGCTTTCCATGGACTTCGGGACGGTTCCCGTGGACGAGCCCACTCCCCTGTTGCTGAAAGTGATGACGTGATGCTTCCCAGCGATAGGGTCGATGACCCGCGGGTCCCAGTTGTCCATGTTCCCGGCCAAGTGGACCAGGAAAATCACGGGCACCCCGCCCTTCGGCCCCAACTCGCGGTAGGCGTAGGTGATGCCGCCGGAGGTGATGGTGTTGGTGGGTGCGTCCTTGTATGCAGTGTTCATAATGTTCTTCCTGAGGTTCGGTGTCAGTTGTGGGTGACGACGGTTTTGCCGCGGACGCCACCCTTTTCCAGAGCGGTGAGCAATTCTGGCGTCTCATCGAATGACGCCACGCGGCCTACAACGGGCTTGATGTGGCCAGCGTCGATGAGTGCGGCAATCTGGCGGAGCTGGCCGCCGTCGGCACGCATGAAGAGGAACTCGTACGTAACCCCCAGGGCGCGCGCTTTGCGCCGAATGCCGGAACTGAGCACCGACATCACTCCGCGCAGCACAGGGTTCACGCCCAGTTCACGGGCAAATCCGGCGTCCGGCGGCCCCGAAATGCCGATCGCTTTCCCGCCCGGCTTCAGGACCTTGAGGGAACGTTCCAGGTTTTCGCCTCCGAGGCTGTCGAGCACAAGATCGTAGTCGCGCAGGCTCTCGCTGAAGTCCTCCGCGCGGTAATCAATCACGACGTCGGCACCCAGGTCACGTACGAAGTCCCCGTTTGCGGCGCTCACCGTGGTGGCTACCGTGGCCCCGAGATACTTGGCCAACTGGATCGCGATAGATCCCACTCCCCCAGCGCCGGCGTGGATGAGCACCTTGGATCCCGGACCCACGTGGCCCCGTTCCACCAATACCTGCCAGGCCGTCAAAGCGACCAGCGGAAGGGCGCCTGCTTCTTCCATGCTGATGGATGCGGGCTTGATGGCCAGATCCGCTTCCGCCACCGCGATCCGCTCAGCGAAGGTGCCGATCCTGCCCTTGTCAGGGCGGGCGAACACTTCGTCACCGGGCTGGAACAGTGTCACCTTGGAACCGACGCTGAGCACCACACCGGCCAGGTCGTTGCCCAGGATCAACGGCATGCGGTACGGCAGGATTTGCTTGAACTCCCCCAACCGGATCTTCTCGTCCAACTGGTTCAGTCCAGCAGCGTAGACCTGCACGAGCACGTCATGATCACCCACCGCGGGCTCGGGGACATCCACCTCCCGCAACGGTTCTTTGTACTTGGTGATCGCGAACGCTCGCATGGGCTCTCCTGGATTGAAATAACTGAGTTAACTCAATTATGAGTACGCTCAGTTATTTCGTCAAGGGCGCCGCTGGCTCGCCCATGCGTTGTGGGGCCCGCTCTACACGCCCAAACCCCACAATTCCCTGCAGACTAGGCCCCGCAACGCAGGATCAGCCCACTAAACAGCGGGCTTCCGCCACATCAGGGCCAGCACCAGCACCAGCGCGCTCAGTCCTAGCATCACCAACACCATCAATCCCCAATTCGCCTGGTTGACCCCGGGGCCGTAGAAAACGCCGATCAGTACGGTCGCCGTGATCGCGCCGAGGTAGCGGCATGTCTGGAAGATCCCAGCGGCCACTCCCCTTTCCTCGGGCCGCGCTGAAACGTACAAGCCTTGGTTCGAGGCCGTGCTCACCAGGCCGTATGGGACCCCCATCAGCGCGGTCAACAGGAACACCACGGGCACCCAGAGCGAGACCGTCAAAATACCCAGAGCTCCAGAGGCAACCGCAAGCACCACCACTCCGGCGATCAATACGGGACGTACGCCGTGCTTCTCGATCTTCCGCACGGTCACCGGGGTCACCACCACCGATAACGCAGCAAGGGGAAGCATGAGCAGGCCGACCACGCCGGCGTCGTAATGGCCTGCTTCCTGAAGCAACTGCGGAAGGCCGAAGAAAGCAAAGTAGTAAACGCCGCTAAACACCACGAACAGCAAGTAGACCAACAGGAGCGGGCGGTTTCCCCCGAGCAAGCGCAGGTCCAGGAATGGCGGCTTGAAGCGAAGCTCACGCCCGGCGAAGAGCGCAGCGATCACAACGGCTGCGCCCAACAGGTACCAGCGATAGCCCGGCGCAACGTTGAGCAGGGCCATCATCGCAAGCATCAAGGACGCGATAAACGCGAGGATGCCAGGCACGTCCGAGTCGCGCACCAACTGACCGAGCCTGCCGCTCTCACGGCCCGAGTCGGCGGGCGCGGTCTGGCGCACCGCAAACAGAGCGATCAGCGCCAGCGGTACGTTGATCGCGAACAGGGCCTGCCATCCCACCAGGCTCACCAAGAGGCCACCCACCACGGGCCCGATAGCAGCAGCGGACGTGGTCGCCATCTGAATCCGGCCCAGCGGACGGGTAGGCGGCAAGTTGGCCAGGCGGCTCAGTTCGGTGACCATCACGACGGCGGACGGGTACGCCGTCGCGGTCCCCACGGCCATGAGGGCGCGGGCAACGCAGACCAGGGCGAAGTTAGGCAGGAACGGCGCGATCGCACAGGTCAAGGCCACCAATGCCATGCCGAAGATGAACAGTCGGCGGGGGCCGAATCTGTCCGCGAGCCGGCCCATGAGTGGCTGCCCCGCAGCCGAGGCAAGGTAGAACGAGGTGATCACCCAGGTGACCGTAGCGACGTCGAGCGAGAAATGCTCCCGAAGGACCACCAACGCGACCGCGATCATGGACGAGTTCAGGGGGTTCAGCGCCGTCCCCAGGCTCAAAGCGGCGATGGCGAGGCCTGGGCGGGATTTGTTGTTCGTCACGTTCTCAGTCTGGTACATGGTTGCCTTGGGTTACGAAACGGGAGCCAGCAAGATTTTGCTGGATCATCGCACGCGGCGATGCGCCGCCACCGCGTCATCCCGCGGGCGCTGGGCAAGCGTGAATCGATGATCCAGCAAAAAACGCGCAGAAGATATCCAATATGTCGGATACGTGATTATGGGCCCGAAAAAGGAGGCCCTACTCCTCGAAGTGGGTGCTGACTTTGCCCGAGGAGACGGCCGCGATGATCGAATGGGCCAGATGGCGCAGTTTGATGTTGCGGTTGCTGGATGCCGTCCGCAAGATGGTGAAGGCCTCGTCTTGGCTGCAGTGGTTCTGGGCCATGATCGCGCCGATAGCCAAGTCAATTACCGTGCGGGACTGCATTGCCGCCGCCAGGTCATTGCGCGCGTCGCTGAGCTGGGCGATTTTCAGGGCAAGCCGGAGCGATTTCGCGGCATGGGAGGCAAAGACTTCGGCGCGTTCCACGTCGCTCTGGTCGAAAGCATTGGGTCGCTCGGAGTAGAGATTCAGCGCGGCGCGGGTCTCTTCCTCCACAAGGAGAGACACGCTGAGGATCGAGCGCAGCCCTTGCTGCGCGGCTGCCTGGACGTAGTCGGGCCAGCGAAGTTCATTCTGGAGATCCGGAACCAGGACGGCAGACAGCTTGTCCATAGCCGTGAGGCAGGGGCCTTCGAAGGTGCTTTGCAGCTCGTCCATCACGCGGGCACGCTCGTCACTGCTTGCCGCGGTGGCCGATTTCTTGCGGCGCAACACTGTGATGCCGCAGAAGACCGGAGCCGAAGGTTCGGACAGGCTCTCTGCGGAGAAAGCGGCGAGGTCGCTGAGGAAAGCCTCGACATCTTCACTGCCCAAGACGAGGTCCAGGAAGTATCCGTTCTGGATTGCTTCCTGCTCGGGACGGGGGTTAACCATTTGACACGTTCCTACTGACTGAAATGCGTCCCCAGCAGACACCAAAGGAGCGAATATTGCCGCCCTCTGCAAAACGGTCTGGCAATACCTTATCGCCCAACGATCAACGGTACAAAGTTCAGCCCACTGCTTGACGCGCACGCAGCTGAACCGGCGCCCACCGTCTGGTGCTGCGGGGTGTCACATCCGGCAACAACTAAGTAGGCTTATGAATGGGAAGCGGATCCGACCGCCGGACCGTTTGGCGAAAGGAGTCACCTGATGGGCTTAGAAGACAGCATCCGGAACGCTGCAGAAAATGCTATGGAAGATCTGGCCGGCACGTCCAAACCCGTGAACGACGCCGAGGTGCCCGATCCCGGCGAGAAAGACGACGACATCCAGGTCCACTCCTCCATTAGCGAGGGTTCCAACGCCATGGACGAGGACCTCTCACCCAAGGACACTCCCCACACGGAGCACCACAAACCCCAGGGCCAAGCCGAAGCTAACGACGGTGGAACCCACCAGGATGAATCGACCGACGACGACGCCCCTGTCACCTCGGGCGACATAGCCTCGGGCGACATAGCCGGTCCGGCTGGCCTGCCAAGTGGTGATCCCGACAACCTGCGGGCCGATCCCTCGGAGGGCGGCGGAGACCCATCCACGAGCATGGGCCGAGGCTAGACACCAAAGCGCTAAGCACCAAAGCGCCGAGCCAAGGGAAAGGCAGCTAAGCCAACATCCCCGCAATCTTGCCTTCCAGCGCCGCCACAGTGGCCTCCGGCAGGACGATAAGGCCGTCCAATTCCTTGCGGGCGCGCTTATAGGCAGTCTGCCGTTCGGCCGGTGTCGCCGCTGAATCCTCGGCGATGCGCAGGAGTTTCCGGGCCGTGGCCAAACGTTGTCGCTCTGGCCCGGTGAACTTCCCGTCCTTGATGCGCCTGGCCTCGCGCTCGGCAACATCGAAGGCCACTTCAAATCCGTGGACTGCGGCCCGGTACTCGGCCAGCCTTGCCGGCGTCGTGATTTCTTCCGCGGCGGCGGGCCGTAACCCGTCTGCCTCTTTTTTGGCGCGCAGGAAGGCGACGGTGAGGGGTTCCCGGACGTCTGTCATCAGCGGGAAGTCGATGAGGTTTCCGACGTCGAGCTCGTATTCCAGCCACTTGCGGTTCACGGCATCGTGCGCCGCCATCAGGGCGACGACCTCGGCTTGGTTGGCTTCCTCGTGAACGGCCAGCTGGTTTTTGAGCTTGTACAACTCGACTTTGCGGCGGTGCCGCTCTTCGGTAGCCCGTGACCACGACCGCGCCCACCCGCCGGCCATGCCACCGATAGGAAAGATCAGCCACCAAAAACGCCCAAGGAAGTCGAAGAAGTCATGCACAAGTTCATCCTCCCACCGGCGCGGACGGGTGCTCAACAGGGCTGACCGGAGCGGTACCGGGTAGTTAACATGTCCCCTATGGACCAGCACAAGGCAATGACCGCCGATACCTTCAACCAGAATCTCCGCACGCAACTGGACACCTTCTTGGACGACCACCGCCAGATGCTCAACGCGTCCTTGGAGGGGCTGACGGAAGAGGAGGCTCGGCGATCCCTGGTGCCGTCGCGGACCACCTTGCTCGGCTTGGTGAAACATGCCATTTTCGTCGAAAGGGTCTGGTTCGACGAAGCCATCAACTGCAGGACCCGTGCCGAGATCGGCATCCCCGCAACCCCTGACGAGTCGTTCATCCTTGACGACGGCGACACCATTGCCGGCATCCGGCAAGCGCACCGCGAGGCGTGCGAGGCGTCCCGCCTGGCCGCGGCACCGCTGGGATTGGACGACTTAGTGATGGGCAATCGCCGCGGACCGCTACCCCTACGCTGGGTGTACCTGCACATGCTCCGCGAGTTGGCCCAGCATTGCGGCCATGCGGATATTTTGCGGGAACAGATCCTGTCCACGCGTGCCTAAAACCCTGAGGCAACGCAGAGAAACCCAGGCGCGCACGCAGACCAAAATCCGTTGACACGTGACCAAATAGTCACCTATCCTGAAGCCATGGACACCGTGTTCAAGGCCTTGGCCGACCCAACCCGTCGTGAACTACTTGATGAGCTGTTCAGCGAAGACGGACAATCCGCCTCGGCCCTGGGAGCCCGGTTCGAGATGACCCGGTTCGGCATCGCCAAGCACCTCAAACTGCTCGAGGACGCCGGACTGGTGGTCACGCGCCGTCGGGGGCGTGAAAAGCTGCATTTCCTGAACCCGGTCCCCATCCGCCTCATCCACGATCGCTGGGTGAGCAAATATGCAGAACCATGGGCCGCTGCCCTCAGCGACCTCAAATCCAGATTGGAAAGTCCCATGGAAAGAATTTTCGAGATCTACATCAAGACCACCCCTGAGTTGCTGTGGGAGGCCATCACCACCAGTGAGATCCGCAGCAAGTACCAGTTCGGGAACACCCTCACCGCCGACTGGACCCCGGGCGGCCACTTCGAGATGCACAACGGCAAAGCCGACGCGCCCCTGGGCGAGGGCGAGAACATCGAAGTGGACCCGCCGCGGAGGCTCGTCCAGACCATGCGAGCGCTGTGGGGCGAGGACGTGAAGGCCGAGGGAACCTCCCGGATCACCTGGGAGATCGAGCCGGTGGGAGATTCGTGCCATCTCACCGTCACACACGATCAACTCCGCGAGGGCGCCAATGAGCAGCTCTACGGCGGTTGGCCTATGATCCTCTCCGGCTTGAAAACCTGGCTCGAGACAGGCGAAACGCTCACGACGCCGGGTTCCCTTATGTACGCGTAGCGGGTAGCCACGCGGCCTGCAGGGTTCCCAAAAGGTGCGGAGCGAAGTCCTCGCCGATGGCCAGCACCACACGGCATCGGGCGCCGCGCTGGGCAGGGAACCCTGCATACTGTCCGCGAAGGTCACATACCGTTTGGCCACGGCCCGGCCCATCCGTGGTGTCCACTTGAACACGAACGGTGGGCGCGAGTGCCAGGTCGACACCCTCGACGGCGATGGCTGCGGCGAGCGGATCATGCATCGCCGAGCAAGCCCTCCCGAAGATGTCCACATAGAAGCCGAAGTAGTAACCCAGCATTTCACCCAGTGCCCGCGGGACGGGGTGGTCGGCAGCGAGGAGCTCCTGCCTGTGATGCTCCTCCAGGACGTTGGTCATGGTGACGTCCAAGGGCACCATGGTGACGGTCCAGTCCGCCGCGAAAACTTCTGCCGCCGCTTCCGGGTCGTTGGCGATGTTGGCCTCAGCGACTGGAGTGATGTTGCCCGGTGCCAATGCGGCGCCGCCCATGATGGTGATCCCAGCAACGAGTTGGGGCAGCTTGGGTTCCAGACGCAGGGCCTGGGCGATGTTGGTCAGCGGGCCGATGGCCACCACCTGCAACTCCCCCGGGTACTGGTGAGCGAGTTGGACCAACAGCTCGGCCGCGGATGCCTCGATGGGTTCCCGGTCCGAGGCGGGAAGATCCACCCCGCCGATGCCATTCTCGCCATGGACGTGCGGTGCACCGCCGTGGAATGTGCCCACCTGGGGATCGTGGGCGCCGATTGCCACCGGAACGTCGGGGTGGCCGGCGAGGCTCAGCAAATCCAAGGTATTCCGGGCACCGCCAGCGGCTGAGACGTTGCCGCTGACGGTGCCGATGCCGACCAGGTCTGCTCGTGGTGAAGCCAAGAGATAGGCCAGGGCCAAGGCGTCGTCGATGCCGGTGTCGCAGTCGAGGTAGAAGGGAGCGGGCTGGGTCATGGGTCTCTCGTTTCAGGTGGAGCGGATGTGGTGAGGCAGGTACGGAAGCCGTGCGTCGGCGTCGAACGTTAGATCCTTTCGCCCTTTGGTGCTGCGATGAACAAGCTGACGACGAAAGCCAGGGCGGTGATGGCCACGGAGATCCAGAGTGCCGTCGAGTACCCGGCCGAGGTACCCAAGCCCGCGAATGGTGCGACCACCACGACGCCGAGGCTCGCCCCGATACCGAACGATGCGCCGTTGATGCTCGGCAAAGCGGCGGGCGCTTCCTTTGGCGACAGCAAAACGGACAGACCGTTGATGGCTGTGAGGAAGAGGCCGTTATAAAAGACTCCCAGCGCCGCGATGGCGATGAGGACAGCCACTTCGTTGTGGGCAAAGACCGCTGCAACGATGGCGCAGGCAAGGCTGGTTGCCGTGCCCACGCGAACAGTCTTGATCCAACCGCGACGGTCGGCAATCCACCCCGCGAGGGGTGCGGCAAAGACACCAATCAGCGCTGCCGGGGTGAGGAACAGAAGCGCGGCAACGGACGCGGAGAGGCCGAAGCCGTTTGCCTTATCTTGGCTGAGCAGCACCACGGTGAAGTTGATGATGGCGAAAATTCCGGCGAGAGTCAGCACGGTGGTGGCGATGACCGGCCACACTTGGCGCGAGCGCAGGTGATGTACTGCAACGAGCGGTGTTGAGCGCTTCTTTTCGATCAGCCAGAAGCCGGCGAAGGATGCGACACTTCCTGCGAGCAGGCCAAGGGCCGCCGGGGAGGTCCACCCGGCCGAAGATCCTGTGGATACGAAGTAGGTGATGAAAACCAGGAACACGGACAGGGACCCTGCGCCCCACCAGTCCATCCGGCCGGGTGCCACGGCGGACTTACCGCCGGGGACGACTTTGATGACGCAGACGACGGCGATCGCGGCCAGGGCAAGGATCGCGACAAAGATGGACTGGAAGCCGAGGGTTTCAGCCATGAGGCCGCCGAAGTAGCCATCCACGCCGCCGATGCCGCCGTTGATCGCTGCGATGATTCCGATGGATGTCCCGAAGAGGCGGGCCGGCAGGTACTCGTTAAGGATGATGTAGGAGAGGGCGAAGATGGCGCTGGAGACGCCTTGCATGAAGCGGCCTGCGACAAGGAGCGGAAGGCTTGGTGCGAAGATGCAGAGCACGGTTCCGGCGGCCATGATGCCCAGCACCAACAGGAGTGCGGTGCGGCGGCCGATGAAGTCGCTCCACCTTCCAATGACTGGCCCCGCAATTGCGCCGGCGAGGAAGAACATGGACTGCACCTGCGCCACGGCCTCGGGCGTTTCCCCGAAGAAGGAACCGATGTGGGGCAACGCCGGGGTGATCATGCTCGCGTTGAGCTGGAATGCCAGGACGGCGAGCACCAAGGTGCTGATGAGCAAGGCAGCGCGTCGGCCCTCGACCTTGACCGGGCCCGGGTTCACGCCGTCCAGGTATTCATCGCCGGTGGGCGGCGCTGCAGCGGTGTTGGGGATGTTCACATCAAACTCCTTTGTCCGAGGGCGCGGTGGGCGCCACAAGATGTGAGTTGTTATACAAGCATGTATTACGTGCTTGTGCAACCTGTCACATGCATCCGGTACAGTGTCGGTAACCCAAATACTTGTGAGGCACCCTTGACCGACAACGCCGTCCGCTTCTTGTCCCGGCCCATCGCCACCACGCCCGGTCAGCCCCTGCGCGTCGCGGCTTACTCCCGCATCGCCGAGGCCATCCGGACAAAGGTCCTGCCACCGGGCTCGCTGCTCCCTACGGAGACCGAACTGGGCACCATGATGGACGTCAGCCGCACCGTGATCCGGGAAGCCCTGATGTTGCTTGAGGAAGACGGCCTTACCCGGGCAAGGCGGGGAGTGGGCCGGTTCGTGGCCGATTCCCTGCCCCGGATCGGGATAGAGCACATCCGCCCCTTCGACCAACTGCTCGGCGGCCCGGACCAGGACATCCAGGTCAAACGTGTCGCTGCCATCAAGCAGCCAGCCTCGGAATTCGTGGCGCCCGGCATCGGAGTTGAGCCCGGCGTCGACGTCTGGTTCTGGGAAAGCGTCCTCATCCGCAACGGCGAACCGGTAGCCCACCTCCAGGAAAACGTGTCGCAAGCAATCCCTGAAGCGGCGGCGCTGTCCGAGGCCGCCGAAGCTCCCACCCTCCCGGCTTCCACACTGCTGGAAGTGCTGAGCGGTCTCGCTGGCGTGAACCTAGGCCCCGGCGAGTGCGAGATCAGCCTGAGCACGGCCGGGCCCAGCCGTTCAAAGTTGCTGGCGCTCCGGCCCTCGGATCCTGTCCTGGTCCTCACCCAGTATGTCCGGCGAAACAACGCCCCGTTCTACTTGGCCAAATGCTTGGTCGCTGCCCGGGCGGGCCACCTCTCCGTCATCCAGTCCTCCTGATCCCCTGCCGCATTCCTCCCGAAAAGGATCTTTCCATGAGCACGCACCTTGAGTCCCTTGACCCTTCTGCGCCCATTTCGCCCTGCGCGCTGACCGTCGTCGGCAGCATCAACCTTGACATCACGGCCACTGCCAGCCGCCTCCCCTCGCCGGGAGAAACTGTCGGCGGGGCCGTCCTCCGGCAACAGCCCGGCGGCAAGGGCGCCAACCAGGCCGTGGCGGCTGCGCGGCTGAGCGGCAGTTCCCGGATGGTGGGGGCGGTGGGTCAGGACGACGCCGGGCGGAGCCTCGTTGCGGCGATGGCGAGCGCCGGCGTCGACACCAGCGACGTGCGCCGGGTGGACGCAGCCACCGGCACGGCCTTGGTCCTGGTGGACAGCGACGGCGAAAACCAGATCGTCGTCTGCCCCGGCGCCAATGCTTCCGTGCGCTTGGAAGGTGTCTCTTTCAGTGACGATGAAGCCGTCCTCTGCCAACTGGAGGTTGATCAGGAGGTAGTGCTCCAAGCCGCCCGCAAGTGCAAGGGGTTCTTCGCGTTGAACGCCGCCCCGGCAGCACCACTCATTCCAGGGCTCTTGGAACGGTGCGACCTGGTGATCGTGAACGAGACGGAATATGAGCTGATCCCGGCCCTCAAACAGGCTCCCCTGGTCGCGGTGACCTACGGTGGCGACGGCTCAGCTATCTTCGTCGACGGCGAACGGGTTGCCGAAGCTCCAGCGGTGAAGGTCACAGACATTGCCAACACCATCGGAGCCGGAGATGCTTTCTGCGCTGCGCTGGTCCTGGCACTCCAGCCCGGGCTGGAATACGGGCACGCCCTGGCCGTCGCCAATGCCGTGGGCGCGGACGCCGTTCGAGATGCGGCATCCCAGCCGGCCTTGAAGCCGCTGACGCACTATATCGAGGCGACTCACCCCGCAGAGGAGCTCGGCTAAAGAGACTGAGAGGCCTTCCGGCACCAGGGTGCTACGATTGCTACGGAGGCGATAACATGACAACTATCCCGCACCGTGAACTACGCAACCAGAGCAGTAAAATCCTGGAACGTGTCAAGAACGGCGAAGTTATCGACGTCACCAACAACGGCGAGGTAGCGGCCACGCTTATTCCGCCGTCGGCTTCACCCTTTGAGCGTTTACTCCAAGCAGGCAGCGTCCGCCCAGCCAGCGAGGCTCCGGTGGATTTCGCGATTCTTCCCCGCATCAAGAGCGAAATGTCCACAGCCGACATCCTGGCCGATCTGCGTGGCGATCGGTGATCCTCTATATTGACACGTCTGCCTTCCTGAAGCTGGTAGTCGAAGAGCGGGAATCGTCCGCCACCGCCGCATACCTTTCCGACGTAGCTGGATCGGGCGGACACCTCGTGGCTTCCATGCTCCTCTACACGGAAATGCATTGCGCGGCCCGTCGCAGGCACATCCCGTTCGAGGTCGTAAATGCGGCGCTGGCCGGAATCAATTTGGTGGATGTGACCCGCTCAGATCTTATGTATGCCGCCGCCATGCCAAGACAACTTCGGAGTGCTGATGCCATTCATCTGGCAACAGCTATCCGGCTCCAGGCCGACAGTATGCTCGCTTACGACTCGGAGTTACTCCTTGCAGCCGTGGAAACTGGGATCACGACGACGTCCCCAGGCACGTAGCCCACTGGGCTACCCCACTATCCGGAAATCGTCGAACTCTCCTGTTGGGTCAGAGACCGTGAAGTCAACGTTTTCCACGCGCCCGGGCGCCCGGTCGGAGTGGAGCCAGGCCGTGAACTCACTAACCTCGCGCGCAGGCCCTTCGGCTACCAACTCCACTGTGCCGTCAGTGCGATTGGAAACGCTTCCCCTGAGCCTGAGTTCCCCGGCTTTTCGTGCCGTCCAATAACGGAAGCCCACGCCCTGGACGACGCCCGAGACGCGTGCCGTGAGCCGGACGGAGTAGTCGTCAATATTGGAGTGATGCCCAAGAGCCATGGAGCCAATGTAACGCGCAGTGCCATGTCACGTAAGGCAAGCTTTCTCCAAGTCCCAACTCCAACTTGGAGCAAATTTGGAGTTGGAACCGGGCACCAACGAAACCGGCCCTTGTTCGTCCCACTCACCATTCAAAGGCGGCGGGGAGAACAAGGGCCGGATTCGACCACAAAATACCTAGCTGATCACGATGTCCCGGGTCTCGTGGCTGTACGTGATGGTGACGGGACCGCCGTCGTGGTGCAGTTCGTGATTGGCACCGTCCCGGGCACCGAACGCACCGTAGTTCTCGTCCCACGAGCGGTTCAGCGCGATTTTGTACGTGTAGTGCCCGGCCGGCAAGTCAGCCGTCAGTGTCCAGACCTGCGCGGTGGCATCGAACGTCATCTGGGCCTCGTCATGCTGCGGCGCCCAGTCCTCCGGCGCACCCAGGACCGTGTTGAAGTCCCCCGCCACGGCGACGGCGTCCGGCTGCGGCAAGGTCCCGACGGCGGAAGCCGCGGAGGCTTTGCCGCTCCCCTTGCGAGGAGCCTTCTTAGCGGCAGCAGCTTTGGTAGCGGCGGCCTTGGGAGCGGAGATCCTGGCCGCGGCGACCTTGGGCTCAGCGACGTCGGTTGCCGCCTCGGCAGGGGCGGTAGCGGGGGCGGCAACTTTCTTGGCCGAGGCGCGCTTGGTGGCAGCCTTCTTCGCTTGGGCATTCACCGGCGGGGCGGTCGGAACAGGGGTGTCGGCAGGAACCGGTGTTCCGGCGTCGAGCGCTGCTGCAAAAGCCGCAGGATCCGCGAAGGCGACCGTGGCACGCAGTCCGTCCTCCGGAATGGTCCAGCCGGAGCGGCCCTTGACCAGCCAGCCGGCCTTGACCAACTTAGCCGAAGCCGACGTCAGGGTCTTGTGGCCCCGCGGGATGCCACCGCTGAGCAACTCGGCTTCGTGGTCATTGAACGGGACCCGGGCCGTCGCTTCAGCCAGTACCTCCCCGGCGTTCAGCGTCGTTCCGGCCCACACGCTTTCAGCGAGGATGTCCAAAACGGCCTTCAGACGAAGGGTGGTGTTTTCGGCGGTGTTCGCGCCCATGCTTCTCCTTCAACGGTGGATACTCCACAGCAGTTTGCCAATGATTTGTTAATTCCCGCGCCTACGGAACGTAAACACCGTGTGTCGTGACCGAGTGTGACATCAGAACGGGCCCAAGTGGTTCACGCCTCTCAGCTAGCGGCGAGGACCCACCGCGTCACCTCATCGAGCAGCTGGGTTTTTCGGGCGTCGCTGGCGAACGAGGACCTGATGGAGTTTGCCGCCAACGTTGCCTGTTCCGGCACGGAAAAGCCGAGGACTTCCCCCATCTGCTTGAAGTTATCGTCCACGTAACCACCAAAATACGCGGGATCGTCCGAATTAACCGAAACGTTCAGGCCAACGGCAAGCATGGCGGGCAACGGATGGTCAGCGAGTTTGTCCACTGCACGGAGACGGACGTTGGAGAGCGGGCAGACCGTCAGCGGCACTTGCTCGGCCACGAGCCTCTGGACAACGGCCGTATCCTCCATGCACCTAATGCCGTGATCGATCCTTTCAACGTGCAAACGGTCCAGGGCCTCGGTGATGTACGACGCCGGCCCCTCCTCGCCAGCGTGGGCGATTCGGTGAAGCCCCGCTTCGCCGGCCCGCCGGTAAAGCCGCTCGAATTTCGACGGCGGATTGCCCACCTCCGCGGAGTCCAGGCCTATACCCGCGATCGGTGCGTGCATGGCCAGGAGCTGGTCCAGTACCTCTAGTGCCGAGTCCTCGGACATGTCGCGCAGGAAAGCGGCGATGAGGAGCGTCGAAACACCAAAGTCTTCCTCGGATGTCGCCAAGGCATTGGCCACACCATTGACGCACGTTTCCAATGCAACGCCGCGCGAGGTGTGGGCCTGTGGATCCATCATGATTTCGGCATGGCGCACTCCCCCGGCGGCTGCCCGCTTCAGGTAGGCCCGCGTCATGTCGGTGAAGTCCTGCTCAGTCCGCAGGACTGCCATGTTGGCGTAGTAGAGGTCCAGGAAGGACTGCAGGTCCGTGAATTCGTATTTTTCCCGGAGCTCGTCGATGTCCTCGTAGGGCAAGTCGATGCCGTTGCGTTCGGCCAGGGCAAAGATCAGCTCCGGCTGGAGAGTCCCTTCGATGTGCAGGTGCAGTTCGGCAACCGGGGGCGCCGTCGTCGTCGTTTTCTCGCCAAAAGTTTCCACCCGACAACTCTAGGCCCCATCCGCGGACGTGTCCCGGAGCACTCAACTTGGTTCTCAGGCGCAGCACCGTCAAACTGAAAGGATGCAGACCTTCCTCCCCTTTGCCGATTTCCGTCAGAGCGCCGCCGCGCTCGACACCTCAAGGCTCGGCAAGCAGCGCGTCGAAGCTCTGCAAGTTCTCCGCGCGCTCGTGATTCCCGAGTACGGCTGGCAGTCCCACCCCGCTGTCCGCATGTGGATGGGGCACGTCCCCGCGTTGACCATGTACGGCTTGGCCATGGCGGACGAATGGATGGAACGCGGCCACCCGGACAACACGCGGGACAACATCGCCGAATTCGCACCCCAGGCCGCGCACCCTGACTACGCCGCCAGGATCGTCATGCCGCCATGGTTGGGCAACGAGGACCTCCACCGCAGCCACCGCTCCAAGCTCATCGGCAAAGATCCCAAACACTACAGCGAGCTCTTTGCAGGCACCGAAGAGAGGCTCGAGTACATTTGGCCGGAGCCCAAGCACGAATTCCACCCGGAGGACCCCGAGGAAGACAGCCTCTGGATCCTGCGCGCCAACGTGGAGGATCTCCGCCCGGAGCAGCTCACCACGGTCAGCATGCCGCCGCACGGCAAGGCGAAGCCTGTTGCTGCTTCTTCTGAGGACGGTTACGAATTCGTGTACGCCGAGGAGAAGGCACGCCGACAGGTAGGCGGGCCCAAGAAGCGGCCTGTAAAGCAGCAGGAGAAGAAGCCCACCCGGAAGCGCCAGGCCCAGGAGCGGGCGTTCAACACGCTGCCCGGCAAGTCGGAGCTCGCCGTTCCGTTCGACGGCGGCCGCATCTTCGCCGTCGGACTCGTTCAGGGCCGTCCTATCACGGTAGACGGACGATTCGCCCGCAACTTCGAGGTCACCAACGTGGTCAAGCGTTCCGACTTCGACTACCCGGCGCTGCTGCAGGATCCGCGCGTGTTCTTCCCGGTTCCGGCACCGCAGTAGCCCCGAAAGCCTCATCCGGGCACGTGCCTTAGGCGTGCGTGCCTTGGGGATGGGCCGCGACGATGCTGAGGGCCAGCAGGCACGTCGCACGCACTTCACCGTTGGAAAGATCCAGGCCCAGGGCGCCCTCGATCTTCCGCAGCCTGTAGCTCAGGGTGTTCCTGTGGATGAAGAGCTCATCGCAGATTTCCCGTGAGCTGCCGCTGTGCCGCAAGTACGAGGCGAGGGTCTCGCGCAGGGCGCTGCCACCGTCGGACGTCAGCGGCGCCAGCAGCCGCTGGGACATGGCCACGAGCCCGGCACTTGGCAGCCCTTGGACGATGCCCGTCAGATCGGCCGGTGGAGCGGCCCTGACGCCGGGCTTGCCCACGTGGCGCCGGGCCAGGTTGAGGGCCAGCGGAAGCTCGTTCAGGGTGCTCGCCTCCGTGACCACCACGGCAAGTTCGGGTGCGTCGTTGAAGAAGTGCCGGACCATGTCCAAAAGTCCCAGCGCCGCCCTCTTGTGCTGCACGAGCAGCGTGGTCAGCCCCTCCTCCTCCATGAAACGGACGATGCCGAAGTTGGTTTCAAGCCCCACCCTGGCCCTCCATGCGATGGCCCGGAGTTTCAGCCGCGGGATGTCCTTTGACGCACCGATCAGCACGGACCCCCACGTCTCCTGCGGATCAAAGCCAGTATCGACAGCCAGGCGCTTTAGCTGCGCCGGTGTGGTTCCCCTGTCCTCGTAGAGCGCCTCCATGAAACGCGCGGCCTCACGGGAGTGCAAGGGCGAGCGCGATCCCAGTGTGTAGCTCAACTGCATGGCTATTACTGCTGCCACCGGGCCGAGGATCGGCTGCAGTACCACGGTGCTTTTGATGCCCTCGATCATGAGCCGGAAACGCTGCGACTCTCCGCTGGGAATGCGCAGGGTTGTCCGCGCAGTACCTCCCCCGGCGTCTCCTGCCCCGATAAGTTCGAACCCGACGTCGTCCACCACCGTGACGCGCGCTTGCACGAACGAGGCTACCCGTTCGAGGACCGTGGCCAGCGAGCGGCCGTCAGCTGCCAAGCGGGTACACTCGTCGGCCAGCTCCCACCCCGAACGGAGTTCCTCATACCGTTCGGTGGCGATCACCTGCTCGACGTGTCGCATGACCAGGACGAAGGGGACCTCTGGGGGCAGTTCCAACAGCGGGAGGCCTTGTGCTTCACAGGCTTCCACCAAACCCGACGGGAGCTGGCGGTGGGCTGCCCCCAAACCGAACACCAGCCCCGCTACCGGAACCTCCATCAGGCGCTCGACGTAGGCTTCCCAGATCCGGTAGTCCTTGACATTCAGCCCCATCCCGTTGGTGAGTACCAAAGCGTTGACGCTGAGGAAGGGGGTAGGGTCCATGTGTTCCGTCGGCGCACACCAGGTGATGGGCCTCGCCAAGCGGCCGGGCGCTCCTTCAACCCGGAGGGCAATCTTCAGGTCCGGGTCTTCCACCAAGTCCGAAACACGCATGTGAGCCTCCAACATTGCCGGCGCTTCGGCCGCCTAATAGTGCAGCCATCATAATCCACCCACGAATATTCAGCAGCTTGCACAATTACCCTGCAGGCCTCGTTTGGATAGCGTTGCCCCATGCAAACGAATGTGACCTCCAGCACTCCTGCGTCCAGCGCTCCTGAGGCCAGCACTGTGAGAGCTGTGCTCTTGAACTCGGACCTGGGCGAAGGCGTGGGCCTTCACGAATTCGGCAACGACGAACAGCTGATGCGGATCATCGACGTCGCCAACGTGGCCTGTGGCTACCACGCGGGCGATCCGGACGTCATGAACAGGACCGTGGAACTCGCCGCCGAACACGGCGTGGCCGTCGGCTCCCACCCAGGCCTTCCCGATCCCGTTGGCTTTGGCCGGCGGCGCATGGTCCTCCGGCCGGAAGAGGTTGAGTCGATCATCCTCTACCAGACCGGCGCGTTGACCGCGTTCCTGGGTAAACACGGCTTGGCGCTGAACCACATCAAGCCCCACGGCGCCCTGTATGGAATGTTGGCCGGTGACGAGGAGCTCATGGCCGCTGCTGCCGGCGTTGCCAAACTGTTCAACGTCCCGTTCTTCGGCCTCGCAGGCACAGCGCACGAGTCCGTCTGCAAGGCCATGGGCGTGGATTTCATCCCCGAGCTGTACGTGGACCTCAACTACGGCCCGGCCGGCGAGCTCTTGATCCAGCGCAGGCCCGAGCCCACCAACCCCGATGCCGCGGCTGACCGCGTCAGGAAAGCGCTCGACGGCGGTCCCGTCCTGGCTGTCGACGGCACCGAACTGGACATCACTTTCGGCAGTATCTGCGTCCACTCTGACGCCCCGAATTCGGTGGCGGTGGCTTCGGCCGTCCGAGCCGTGCTCGACGCCCGCTGACCCCTCCCCGTCCTCACACTGATTTCCAACAACCCTCTGAAAGCGAGAACACCCTATGGGAACCATCGTTTCCCCGCTTCCCGGCATCTTCTACCGGAAGCCCGGTCCCGGCAAGCCGCCGTTCGCCAACGAAGGCGACACTATCGAAGTAGGCCAAACACTGGGCATCGTTGAAATCATGAAGCAGTTCACGGAGATCCAGTCCGACGTTGCCGGCGTCCTCGAATCGTTCGAGGTGGCCGAAGGTGACATGGTCAACCCGGGCGACCCCATCGTCGTCGTACGTGAAGGTTAGGCAGCCATGATGCAGAAGCTGCTGATCGCCAACCGAGGCGAGATCGCGGTCCGGATCCTCCGGACCGCGCGGGACATGGGTATCCGCACGGTCGTGGTCGTGAGCGAGGCCGATGTCAGGTCCCTCGCCGCCCGAACCGCCGACGAGTACGTGGTGGTTGGTCCCGCACCAGCGCCCGCCAGCTACCTTAATCAGGACGCGATCATCGCCGCTGCCCTTGAAACAGGTTGCGACGCCGTGCACCCTGGCTACGGCTTCCTCTCCGAGAACGCCTCCTTTGCCCGCAAAGTGGCGGACGCGGGGTTGATCTGGGTAGGACCGGACGCCGATGCCATCGAGATGATGGGAAACAAGTCGCTTGCCCGCGAATCGGCCCACAAGGCCGGGGTCCCGGTGCTGCGCGGCTCCGACGGTCCCTTGGATCCGGCCGCCGACGCTGTGGCCATCGCAGCCGGGATCGGCTACCCCTTGGTAGTCAAAGCATCTGCCGGCGGCGGTGGGCGCGGCATCCGCTTCGTCAACAGCGAGGACGAACTGCTGCAGACTATCGAGATGGCCCGTGGCGAGGCAGCGTCGGTCTTCGGCGATCCCACAGTCTACCTGGAACGCTTCGTTGAGCATGCCCGCCACGTGGAGGTCCAGATCCTGGGCGATGGCACCAACTTCATCCACCTCGGCGACCGTGACTGCTCCATGCAACGGCGCTCCCAGAAGGTCATCGAAGAAGCACCGGCTCCTGATCTCCCGGAAGCCGTGCGGCACACCATCCGCGAATCATCCGTGGAACTGGCGAGGCAGTGCGGATACCGGGGAGCCGGGACCGTTGAGTTCCTCTACGACCCCCGGAATCACGAGGCCGCGTTCATCGAGATGAACACCCGCATCCAAGTGGAACACCCCATCACCGAACAGATCACCGGCGTGGACCTGGTCCGTGAGCAGCTCCTCATCGCCGGCACCGGTTCCATGTCCCTCACCCAGGACGACATCCATTTCACCGGCCACGCCATCGAGTGCCGGATCAACGCCGAGGACCCCAGCAACAACTTCTTCCCCAGCCCCGGCGAACTCGGCTCTGTCGAATGGCCTGCAGGTGAAGGCATCAGGGTTGACACCGGCGTCGACACCGGATCGGTGGTGAGCCCTTACTACGACTCCATGCTGGCAAAGCTGATCGTCCACGCAGCTGACCGCGACGCCGCCATCGCCGCCACCCTTGCAGCCCTCGACAACGTCCACGTTGAGGGAGTCAAAACAACCGTTCCGGTGCATAAAATGCTGCTGGCGCGTCCCGAATTCGCCTCCGTCACCCACCATTCCAAGTTCATCGAGTCCGCTCCCGATCTTTTGGAGGCGAAATGACCACGCCCAGCACAGCGCTCCCGACAAACTCCGTGCGGAGTGAAGCCCGCTACACCTGGGGTGCTGACGAGTTCCTGTTCGTTGAAGTGGACGAGTCCATGAGCCTCGCCGCGAACTTCAAGGTCATGTCGATCGCCAGGAAACTGGCCGACGCCGAACTGTCCGGCGTCGTCGATATCTGCCCCGCCAACGCCTCGCTCCTGGTGCGGTTCAACCCGGACATCCTGCCGCCGTCGACCCTGGAATCAACGGTCCGGAACATCGAACTGGAACTCCGGAACCACCACGAACAGTCGCTGGAAACCAGGATCATCGAGGTCCCTGTCTGGTACGACGACCCATTCACGGCCGAGGTAGCCCAGCGGTTCCGCGAAGGCTTCCACCAAGAACCCGACGGCACGGACCTTGACTACGCGGCGAAAGTCAACGGGCTGAAGGACGCTGCAGAGTTCATCCGCCGCCACCACGAACAACCCTGGCTTGTTTCCATGGTGGGCTTCGTGGCCGGGCTGCCGTTCCTCTTTCAGTTGGTGGAGCGCGACAAGCAGTTGCAGGTCCCCAAGTACCTCAGTCCTCGGACCGATACGCCCAAACTCACCGTGGGCCACGGTGGTTGCTTCGCGGCCATCTATTCAGTGCGCGGCGCAGGCGGCTACCAGATGTTCGGGGTAGCCGCAGCTCCGATTTACGATCCCGCGCAGTCGCTGGCCGACTTCAATGACTTCATGGTCTTCTTCCGCCCCGGGGACATCGTCAAGTTCAAGCCGGTCACCGAGGACGAGTACAACGCCATCCAAGCCCAGGTTGAGGACGGCAGCTACCGGTACCGTCAAGTCCCTGTCACCTTCGACGCCGGCAAGGCGCTGTCCGATCCGCAGGCCTACAACCAGGAACTCATGGAGGCCCTCAATGGCATTTGAAATCAAGAACCCCGGCCTCGCCACCACGGTTCAGGACCAAGGCCGCACGGGCTACTACAACGTGGGCATCCCGCAGAGCGGGTCGATGGACCAGTATTCCGCGGAACTGGGAAATGCGCTGGTTGGCAACGGTCCCGGCGATGCCGTCCTGGAGTGCACCTATTTGGGCCCGATCCTGGTGACCGACGCCGAGGCCGTCATAGCGATCACCGGCGCCCCCGTGGAGGTCAAAGTCAACGGAGAGGCCAAGCCCCAGTGGACGCGGCTTCACCTGGCGGCCGGCGACGAACTCAGCTTCGGAGTGATCCAGGGCGGCACCCGGTACTACATCGCCGTCCAGGGCGGGATCGACGTTCCTGAAGTCCTGGGTAGCCGCTCCACGTACACCTTGGGCGGTATCGGCGGGCTCAACGGCAGGAAACTCGAAGCCGGAGACCTTGTACCGGTTGGTTCGCCCCGCGGTGACCTTCCCTCCGTCGAGACGCTTCCCGAGCCCTTCCGTCCTTCCTTTGCCAAGGAACAGTCTGTCCGGATCGTCCTGGGCCTCTACGATCACCGGCTCACCGAGGCAGGAAAGGACAACCTCCTGAACGGGGAATGGAAAGTCACTCCTGTGGCCGACCGCATGGGCCTGCGCTACTCCGGTCCAGGCGTGGAGTGGAAGGAACGCGAACAGCCCTTCGGCGCCGGATCAGATCCCTCCAACATCGTGGATGCGGGCTATGCCGTGGGTTCCATCCAGATCCCCGGAGGCACCCAGCCCATCATCCTGCACCGCGACGCTGTCTCCGGCGGAGGCTACGCCATGGTGGCAACCGTCATCAGTGCGGACATGGACCTCGTTGCCCGCGCGGCTCCCGGCACGGTGACCACATTCGTCGCGGTCAGCCAGGACGAGGCCATCGTCGCCCGCAAGGAGCGTGCCGAGCAGAAGAGCAAGGCGTGGGAATCCCTGGGCGCTAAGCCCTGACCTGAAATGGCATCAGCGAAGTGGCATCAGAAAGGTGCGGTGCGCCAGTGGCGCGCCGCACCTTTCTGATGCGGGCCGCACCTTGCTGGAGCGCGTGCCGCGCTGCGTGCGGAACCGGGTCTGTGAGACGGTGGAGGGACGCACGTACTCGGGAGAACCATGGATTTCCAGCACATCATTGAACAGGTCGGCAGCTACATGGACGCTGCCGGTGTGGCCATCATGGTGGTGGGCGCCGTGGTTTCGCTTCCGATGGCGCTCCGGGGCTACCAACCCAAGCGTGCTGAGGGCCTGGCACCGTTCTCGCCGTACCGGGCCTACCGGCAACTACTCGGGCGATCGATCCTGCTGGGTCTTGAACTCCTGGTGGCTGCCGACATCATCCGCACCGTCGCCGTCACCCCGACGTTTGAAAGTGTCGGAGTCCTGGCGATTATTGTTCTGATCCGGACATTCTTGAGCTTCTCCCTCGAGTTGGAAATCACCGGCCGCTGGCCATGGCAAAAGGAAAAGAACCCCGGAAGTGGTACCTCGACGCCCAGCACCTCGGTTCCGTCCTAGGTGTACTGCCCAGGGACGATCTGACTATGACGCCGCCGTGGACTCCTGACATTCTGGGTGAAGGCTTTGAGCAACTAACGCTAAAGCTCGACGCCGGTGCTGTCGCCACGTTGGTCAGGTACCTCGGCGCGCACCCCGACGGCGCCGGACAGCCCCGGGCGGGAGCGGCGGACCCAGTAGCGACGCCGTCCATCGACGCAGACGTACTTTACGTGCACGGTTGGTCCGATTACTTTTTCCAGCGCCATGTGGCGGAGTTCTGGCACCGAGCCGGAGCACGTTTCTATGCCTTGGACCTGCGCAATTACGGCCGGAGCCTCCGTCCGGGACTGACTCCGGGTTTCGTGACGGACCTTGCCGACTACGACGCCGATATCGAAGCCGCATTGGAAGCCATGGGCCGGTCAGGCACTGCGGCTGGAACAAAGCGGCCCCTGATCCTGCTGGGCCACTCCACCGGCGGGCTTACCCTGAGCCTGTGGGCCCACCGCCATCCCGGCGCCGCGGACGCACTGATCCTCAACAGTCCGTGGCTGGAATTCCAAGCCACCGAGTTCGGCCGGCGTGCCATTGCGCCCCTAGTAGGACTGCGCGCCCGCCTTCACCCCCTGGTGCCGTTGCCGCCAGTGGATCCGGGCATCTACACCCGAGCCGTGTCAGCCACGCTCGACGGCGAATGGGACTACAACCTTCAATGGCGGCCGGACCGCGGCTTTCCCATCACCCCCGCATTCCTTGACGCCGTGTTTCGAGGGCAGGCAACCGTGGCCGCAGGCCTTGGCATCGACATCCCGGTGCTCGTGTTGCTCTCGGACAAGAGCTACCTCCAGCCAAAGTGGTCCGCCAACGCGCTCACAGCAGATGTCGCACTCAACGTGGACGCCGTCGCCCACCGGGCGCTGTCATTGGCGGACACGGTCACAATCAGCCGCCTGCCCAACGCTTTGCACGACATCTTCCTGTCGTCCGAGCCAATCCGGCGGCTGGCCCTCGAACGCATCGGCCGCTGGCTGCCGGTGGCGCTACAGCAAGCTGACGCACTCGTGTGGAAGGCCAGGACGGCTGACTTGTGACGCGCCGGCGAATCCCACCGTGCGGCACGGTGGATCATGCCGACAGCAGGCTACTTGCCAAGTCCGGCGCGGCGGAGTGCCTCGGCCATGGCTGTGTTGCCGGGAGCAGTTTGGGCTTGCTGGGGCTTGCCTTGGGGCTTTCCTTGGCGAGAGTTCCCCTGCCGGCGCTCGCCCTGCCCCGGTTGCGAGACGCCGTGCTGGCCCGGCTGGCCGCCTGCACGCTGCGCAGTTGCACGCTGTGCGCCGGCATCGCGAGCACCCGAACCACGCCCACCAGAAACGCGCCCGCCAGCGGTGCCTGGCTCGTCGTCGAGCCTTAGCGTCAGCGAGATCCGCTTGCGTTCGGGGTCGGCCTCGAGAACCTTGACCCGGACCACTTGCCCTGACTTCACGATCTCCCGCGGATCCGAGACGAACCTGTCGGACAGTGCGGATACGTGCACCAAACCGTCTTGGTGGACTCCGACGTCGACGAAGGCACCGAACGCGGCCACGTTGGTCACCGTGCCTTCAAGGATCATGCCTGGTTTGAGGTCCGAGATCTTCTCGATCCCTTCGGAAAAGGCGGCAGCCTTGAACGCCGGCCGGGGGTCACGGCCGGGCTTCTCGAGTTCGGTCATGATGTCCCGAACTGTGGGAAGGCCAAAGGTGCCGTCAACGAAAGCCTGCGGATCCAGAACGCTTGTGGGTCCACCGCTCGCCGCCGCCAGGATCTTCCGCGCTACGGAGTACGCCTCGGGGTGGACGCTGGAAGCATCGAGTGGTTCCGCTCCCCCGGTGATCCGGAGAAACCCCGCGCACTGTTCGAACGCCTTGGCACCGAGCCTCGGGACTTTTTTCAGGTCGCTTCGCTTGGCGAAAGGTCCATTCTCGTTGCGGTACGCCACGATGTTCTCGCTGAGGAGCGGTCCGACGCCGGCCACCCGGCTAAGTAGCGCCGGGGAGGCTGTATTGACGTCAACACCAACAGCGTTCACGCAGTCCTCTACTACGGCATCAAGGGATCTATCCAGCTTCGCGGCAGTGACATCGTGCTGATACTGGCCCACGCCAATGGACTTGGGTTCGATTTTGACCAGTTCGGCCAACGGATCCTGCAACCGCCGGGCAATGGAGACCGCGCCGCGGAGTGAAACATCCATGCCGGGAAGTTCAGAGGCCGCCAAGGCGGAGGCGGAATACACCGATGCGCCGGCCTCGGACACCACAAGCTTCTGGACGCCCTTGGAGCCGGCGGCTTCAAGGGACTTGATGAGCTCAGTGGCCAGCTTGTCAGTTTCTCGGGAGGCTGTCCCGTTGCCGATCGCGACGAGTTCCACGTTGTGTTGCTTGGCCAGCCGCCCCAGTGTGGCCAGTGCTTCGTCCCACTTCCTGGCAGGAGCGTGCGGGTAGATGGTGTCCGTGGTGACAACTTTGCCGGTGCCGTCCACCACCGCGACCTTCACACCCGTCCGGAGCCCTGGATCCAAGCCCAGTGTGGCCCTGTTCCCGGCGGGTGCGGCAAGGAGGACATCACGGAGGTTGGCAGCGAAGACCCGCACGGCTTCGTCCTCGGCGTCGGCAAACATGCGTCCGCGGAGGTCCGTTGTGAGGCGATCCAAGATGCGGCCGCGCCACGCCAGTTGGGCGGTCTGCATCAGCCAGGCGTCAGCGGGCCGGCCATGGTTGGCGACGCCAAGGCGCGTGGCCACAGCGTTCTCGTAACGGCTGCGGGCGGCGGCCAGGGCGTCGTCGTCGGCCGGGTCCGCCTCGGCGAGATCCAACTCCAGGATCCCGTCCTTCTCGCCGCGCAAAAGGGCGAGCACGCGGTGCGACGGCATGCCGGAAGGTACCTGCGTGAACTCGAAGTAGTCTTTGAACTTTTGGCCTTCGGCCTCCATGCCCTTCTTGACGCGGGACACCATGCACCCCTGCTTCCACAGGCGCTCACGCAGATCCTCTGCCAGATCCGCATCTTGCCCCACCCGCTCCACCAAAATGGCGCGGGCACCCGCGAGCGCGGCGGCAGCGTCCCCGATTGCATGCTCGGCGTTGAGGTATTTTGCGGCCTCAGCCGCGGGGTCCAGTTGCGGGTTCGCCAGCAGGACATCGGCGAGCGGTTCCAGCCCCGCCTCCCGCGCGATCTGGGCTTTGGTGCGGCGCTTGGATTTGAACGGAAGGTAGATATCTTCCAGCCTGGCCTTGGTGTCCGCTCCGACGACGGCGGCCTCCAGTTCCGGGGTCAGTTTGCCTTGGGCAGCAATCGCCTCAAGGACGGACCGGCGGCGTTCCTCCAGTTCACGCAGGTAACGGAGCCGTTCTTCGAGGTCCCGCAATTGGGTGTCATCGAGCGTCCCGGTGACCTCCTTGCGATAGCGGGCGATGAAGGGGACGGTGGATCCGCCGTCGAGCAGTTCCACCGCTGCCTTAACCTGCCATGCCTTGACGCCGAGTTCAGAAGCGATCAAGGCATGGATGGCTGTATCTACGGAATCTGCTGGCTGGCGCTGGAGATTTAAAGTCACCATGACAGTTTGCCTCACCCGGCCGACAGTTTCAGTTCGCTTTTCCACAAGGGCTATCCCGGGGGCCGGGTTAGTGCTGTAGTTGAATCAGGCTTGAACAAGCGGGCCGCGAGGCGTTCTGCCACGGATGCCTCGCGGCGGCTGGGGTTCTAGGGGTCCGTTTTCGGCGCTACGGACAAATTCTCTTTCCGGAAGCGTTGCCACCACCCACATCAGTATTGTCTTGCAATACAATTATTATTGTACGACAATATTGATATGGCGATCAGGTGGACAGACAGCGCAAATAAGCACGGAATCCCCCGTGAAGATGCGCTCAACGCGATCCTGCACCAGCTCTATCATGTAGAGCGGTTTGACGAGCCACGCGTAACGGGCGGCAGTCGGCCAGATCTGTTCATCGGCCCCAGCCGGGACCGGCGGATGATTGTGGAGGTCATGGCCATCATCACTGAACCCGATGACATTCTGGACTTCCACGTAATGGAAGCACGGCGGAAAATACTCGACCTCGCAGAAAGGGGAAGCACGGGATGACTGAAAAGAAGGCCAAGGGCGGCCAAGGCGCGGAACTGAGCGCACAGGAACAGGCGCTCTACCACGAGCTCGCCGAATGGGCGGAGACCGCAGACATCGCCCCCGGTGCGCGCATCAGCAAGCACGACGGGCCCGAGGCCGGGCGCGCGCTGCTCGAAGCCGCGCTGGGTTCCCCCGAGGCGCTAAAACGCGCAGTGGGCAAGCCATCTTTGAGCAGCAAGGGCACCTCACACTCGCGCTCGATCAGGCTCCCAAAGGACATGGACGAGCAGCTGATCGCTCGATCCGAACTCGAACACCGCAATCCCAGCGAAATCCTCCGCACCGCCTTGGCCGAATACTTGGCAAAAGCCTCTTGACTCGGACTAGCACGTTCGTCCGCGGGAAGTAGGTTTCCTTCCGATCCGGAATGCCTTGCCCTCTATTTTGTCGGTGCCCGCTGATAGCTTGGCTGGAAGGCATTCATTCCTGGCACGGAAGGTAGGTGGACCGCGGTGTTCTTTCTCGATCCTGAGATAGCGGGGGCGCAGCCGGACCTGGTTTTTTCCGCCAGTGACCTCGTCATCGCCGCTACGTGCGAATACCAACTGCTGCGCAAACTTGACGAGAAATTTGGCCGCTCAGCAAGGCCTGACTTCCCCGCTGATGCCATGCTGGAGCGGACCTCACGGTTGGGGGACGTCCACGAACACCGCGTCCTTGACGAGTTCGTGGACACTTTCGGTGCCTGGAATCCGGTCACGGGAAGAGGCGTTTACGACGTCGTTCCCGCCGAGGCAATGGATCGTGCCACCCTTGCGGCCAAGCATGCGGAGTCCATTGAAGCCCTGCGGTCAGGGGCGGATGTGGTTTTCCAAGCCGCTTTCTTTGACGGTCGATTCCACGGCCGCTCGGACTTCCTGGTGAAGAGGCACGGAGGCCAGTACGCCGTGTACGACACCAAGCTGGCCAGGCACGCCAAAGTCACAGCCCTCTTGCAGCTCGCGGCGTATGGCGACCAGCTCCTGCAGGCGGGCCTCACTCCGGATCCCACCCTCACGTTGGTTCTTGGCAATAGGGTGCACAGCGATCATCCCCTTTCCCAGATCCTTCCCGTGTTCAAGGAACGCCGCGAGCGCTTCCTCGACATGGCGGCCATGCATATTTCCGGCAGCGGCCCGGTTGAGTGGGGTGACTCCGGCTTCTCTGCCTGCGGCAGGTGCGACTACTGCGCGGAACAGGTCACCTTGCACCGGGATCTCCTGATGGTTGCTGGTATGCGCATGAGCCGCAGGAAAAAGCTGATCATGGCCGGCATCACCACCATCGATCAGCTGGCGGCATCGCCCCCGGATACCAACGATTCCACGTTCATGCGCCTGCGCGGGCAAGCACGGCTTCAGACCGGAACCGGTCATCCCGACGGGACCGTCAAGTACACGGATAGAGCCGGACAAGCCAAAGCCATCAGCTACGAAGTGTTGCCTGAAAACACCTTGGGCCGCATTCCCGCACCCGATCCCGGTGATATCTTCTTCGACTTTGAAGGCGACCCCCTGTGGCAGGATCCTGCCACAGGAAAGTGGGGCCTTGAGTATCTCTTCGGCGTCATTGAGAACCCGCTGAGCCCCCGGGCTGATCCGGTGTTCCGGCCCTTCTGGGCCCACTCCCGGGCCGAGGAAGGCCAAGCATTCGTAGAGTTCCTCGACTACGTGGCCAAACGGCGCGCCAAGTATCCGAACATGCATATCTACCACTATGCCGCTTATGAGAAAACGGCGCTGAGGAACCTGTCCCTGACGCACATTGTGGGTGAGAACGCCGTCGACGACCTCCTGCGGGACGGCGTCTTGGTGGACCTGTATGACACCGTGCGGCACAGCATCCGCATCTCGGAAAACTCCTACAGCATCAAGAAGCTTGAACCGCTGTATATGGGTCAGCATCTGCGCTCGGGGGACGTCGTCGACGCCGGAGCTTCCGTGGTTGCCTACGCTGACTATTGCACGGCCCGGGACGTCGGACGGGCCGAAGACGCCGCCACGATTCTGGAGAGCATCCGCGACTACAACGAGTACGACTGCCTGTCGACGTTGGAACTGCGGAACTGGCTGCTGGGGCTCGCGGCTGAACGTGACATTGAGCCGGGCGGCGCTGGCGGCATGGAGGGTGACCTGCCCCGCGGCCCGGAAGAATCCGCGCCCGGGTACGAGGCAGCCCCTGAGGAAACGGTCCTCTTGGATTACCTGGCCGGCCTCCCCGAGGAACAGCGGGCCTCGGCAGATTCACGGGCCATCGCTATCGTTGCTGCGGGCGTCGGCTATCACCGCCGCGAGGACAAACAGTACTGGTGGGGACACTTTGACCGTTTGGAGAAACCCGCCAGCCAGTGGCCTGACGAGCGGGACATTTTCGTCGTGGAACAGGCCCTTGTCCTGCAGGATTGGGCCAAACCAACACCTCGTAGTAACCCAGCCCGGATCGTTGAACTGATAGGCCGTTCAGGGGACGGCTCTGGCCTGGAGCCGGGGAAGACGTACTTCCGCATGTATGGTGCGCCCCTGCCCGACGCCCTGGCTGAGAAGGCATCAGCGGCACTTGGCCGGGCGGGCTGGCCAGGGACTGAAGTTATCGGGATCGGGGAAAGAGGCGACGCGGAGACAGTGACTATCCGGGAAGGTCTCCGCAAAGACTCCACCGAGTTCAGCCAGGTGCCCATGGCGCTGACTCCGGACACCCCCATTCCCACCAACGGCCAGAAGGCTGCATTGGCTGCCTTGGCTGCAAAACTGGGTGACTCATTGCCTGCTTGGCCCCAAGACCCGGCACTGGACCTCGTTCGGCGGAAGCCCCCGAAGCTCAGCACGCTCGCAGCGCTTCCAGCCGTGAGGCCAGGACCGGACGGCTACATCCAAGCCATCACTGAGGCAGTTCAAGACCTCGAACACTCCTACCTCGCCGTCCAAGGACCCCCGGGAAGTGGCAAAACGTATGTGGGCGCGCACGTCATTGCCAACCTCGTAGCGGGTGGCTGGAAGGTGGGAGTAGTTGGGCAATCACATGCGGTGGTGGAGAACCTGCTGTGCGCTGCCGTGGAAAAAGCCGGAGTCGATCCCTACCGGGTAGCAAAAGAGGTCAAGCACAACGACCCCGTGCCCTGGAAGCAATGCGGCAAAGGCCATGTCCAGGAAGTTCTTTCCAGCCCCGGCGGTGGCCTCATTGGTGGGACAGCATGGACCATGGTGGGCAAGGACGTTCCAGCAGGTGCGTTGGATCTGCTGGTGATCGACGAGGCCGGGCAGTTCTCCCTCGCCAACACCCTGGCCGTGAGCCGCGCGGCCAAACGGCTTTTGCTCTTGGGCGATCCCCAACAGTTGCCGCAAGTGACCCAAGGAAAGCATCCGGAGCCGGTGGATGAATCCGCGTTGGGCTGGCTATCGGACGGCCATAACATCCTGCCGCCAGAGCTGGGTTACTTCCTGGCGTCGTCGTGGCGGATGCACCCGGACCTTTGCAGCGCCGTCTCCGAGTTGTCCTATGACAATCGCCTCGAGTCCGCACCGGCAGCTGAGTTGCGCCGTCTGGAGGGAGTAAAGCCCGGCGTCTCCTGCGTGTACGTGCATCACACCGGTAATTCGACGTCCTCGCCCGAGGAAGCAGCCGAAGTGTTGAGGCAAGTCCAGGCACACCTCGGCCTGCTCTGGCTCGATCCATCCCACTCAGAACACAGCAGACCACTCGACCAACCCGACATCCTGGTGGTCGCGGCCTACAACGCCCAAGTCCAGCTCATCAAGCACGAACTCCGGGCCGCGGGTCTGGGCAAGGTGCGCGTAGGAACCGTGGACAAGTTCCAAGGCCAGGAAGCGCCCGTGGTCGTCGTGTCCATGGCCGCGTCCGCTGCCGGAGAGGTTCCCCGCGGCATGGAGTTCCTGCTCTCACGCAACCGGATCAACGTGGCGGTCTCACGCGGTCAGTGGCGTGCCGTCGTCGTGCGTTCACCTGAACTGACCAACTACCTCCCGACGCACCCCGAGGGCCTGGAGAACCTCGGTGGCTTCGTGGCCCTCTGCCAGCGCGGCCGCCCCATCACGCCGGGTTCACCCAAATAAGCAGCAGATGAAGACGATCGGTTCCCACTAAACGGCCTGAGGTGCGGCCTGGTTGGCGAGTGTGAGTGCCTCGTCGAGGACAGCACCAAAGTTCGCGGCATCATGGGCGAAGCGGCCAAGGAAAAGTCCGGAAACCCCGGAGAGCCCGGGCAACAGCCCCGGCTTGGCCGAGCCGCCGTAAATCACGGGCAACCTCGAGAGGCCGTACTGGGAAAGGGCAGCGCGCAAGGCGGCAACTACCTGGGACACATAAGCGGACGACGCCGGTTCGGGTGCCCCTATTGCCCACACCGGTTCGTACGCGATGAGGAGTTTCGAGGCTGCGGACCAGTCGCCGGACACGGCTGCCTCGATCTGGCGAAAGGCCGTACCTGCTGCTGCTTCCGGATCGGCAATCTCCGCCTCCCCCACGCAGAGCAAGGGTGTGATCCCCGCGTCCAACGCCGCGCGGACCTTCAGTGCCACCGTGTGGTCGTCCTCCGCGAAGAAACGTCGTCGCTCCGCATGGCCGATCTCCACCAAGCCAGCACCGAGTTCCGCCAGCATCGACGGTGAAACTTCCCCCGTCCACGGTCCCTCAGCCCAACCGCAGTTCTGCGCACCGAGAAGCAAGGGGGTACCGGCCATCAAGCGTGCAGCCTCGGGCAGCAGCGGGAAGGACGGGATGACGAAGGGGACAACCCGCCCGGCCGCGAGGGCCGGACGGGCGTCCACTTCTGCGAGCAATTGCTCCAGCCACACCAGGCTCTGTGCGTAGCCCAAGTACATCTTGCTGCTGACGCCGATGAACAGGGTGTCTTGCATGGAAGCTTCGGGGCTCACGGCTTACTTGTCCAGCAGTTCATCGGCCTTGTTGCTGAATGCCCGGGTACCGAACATCATGAGCGCCGCCAGGAACGGCAGCACGCCGAGGGCGTAGACCCCCATGGTGCCGGTGTCGGAGGCGGTGGCCTCGTTGACCGTGGTGCGCAGGATCGGTGCGACGAAACCACCCAGGTTGCCCAAGGAGTTGATGAGGCCGATACCGGCAGCGGCGGCAGTACCGGTGAGGAACGCCGTCGGATAGGACCAGCAGATGGGCCCGATGGCCAAGAAGCTGCACACAGCCAAGGTGATGCAGATGATGCCCAACGCAGGCAGGTGGTTTGCTCCAGCCCAGGCCGATCCGAAAATGCACAACCCCGTTGAGAGGAACAGCACGGTGCCCCACCGCCGGCGCAGAGCCACGGTGTTGGCAGCCTTGCCCACGAAGTAGCAGGCGAAGATTCCGAAGAACCACGGGATGGCAGCCAAGAGCCCGACGGCGAACCCAACCTTCTGGCCGGTCAACTGGGCCACCTGCTGCGGCAGGTAGAAGGTGACGCCGTAAACGGCGATCTGCAGGCAGAAGTAGATCACAGTGAAGTACCAGACACGGCCACTGCGCATGGAGGCCAGAATGCCGCGAGGGCCGGTTTCTTCCTTGACGGTGTCCTCCAGCTCCATGACATCGGTCAGGGCAACCTTTTCTTCCTTGCTGAGAAACTTGGCATCCTGGGGGCTGTTGATGAGGAAAAAGAACGCGGCAATGCCCGCGACGACGGCCAGCGAGCCCTCAACGAAGAACATGACCTGCCAACCAGCGACGCCGGGAATCTGGTCTCCGATGTTGATGAGCCAGCCGGACAGCGGAGCACCAAGCATCTGTGACAACGGTTGGGCCAGGTAGAAGATGGCAAACATCTTTACCCGTACCTTGTTGGGGAACCAGGCGGCGAGGAACATGATGACACCTGGGAAAAGACCGGCTTCGGTAACACCCAGGAGGAATCTAAGGATGATGAAGGACGTCTCGCCTTGGACAAAGGCGAAACACGCGGAGACAATGCCCCAGGTGATGGAAATGCGGGCAAGCCAAATCTTGGCACCGAACTTTGTCAGCAGGAGGTTGCTGGGGATCTCGAACAGTGCATATCCGATGAAGAAGATACCGGCACCCAGGGCGTAGGCGCCTGCTCCGATTCCTTTGTCCACGCCGAGGGCGGCTTCAGCGAATCCAACGTTGGTGCGGTCCAGGAAGGACACGACGTAAAGGATGACGATCATGGGCATCAGCCGTAGCGACGCCTTGGAGATTGCCGACTTCAGGACGGGTGAAGCAAGCAACTCCCTTGTGGAAGTTGAAGCAGCAGACATGGAAACTCCTCTTTGAGTAATCTGTGGGGGTTTAGTGCATGTAAAGTCCGCCATCCACATTCAGCGTCTGCCCGGAGATGTATCCGGCGTCTTCACTGATGAGGAAGGCGATGGCGGCGGCGATGTCACGGGTGGAACCCACGCGGTTGACCACCAGGTCCTTGGTGAGCTCGTCCTTGCGCTCTTGGCTGAGCGTGCCGCCCATGATGTCGGTATCGATGGGGCCAGGTGAGATGGCGTTGACGGTGATGTCATAGCCGCCCAGTTCCCGCGCCGTGGCACGGGTCAAGCCAATTACTCCCGCTTTGGCGACGGAGTAAGGGGTCTTGGAAAACGTGCCGCCTCCGCGCTGGGCTGAGACCGAGGAGATGTTGACGATCCGGCCGATGCGGTTCTTGACCATGGACTCAGCCACACGGCGGGTCGCGTAATGGACGCCGTTGAGGTTGATGTTCAGGACGCGGTCCCACTCAGCGGGCTCAAGTTCGAGGTAGCCAATGGGTGAGCTGACGCCGGCAACGTTGGCCAGCGCAACGATCTGCGGCAACTCGGCTTCGAGCTCATCGATCGCCGCCCGGACCTCGGCTTCGTTGGCCACGTTGGCACCAACACCATGTGCTTTGACGCCATGTTCAGCTGCGATCTCCTTGGCTGCCGCTTTGCAGGCAGCGTCGTCCAGGTCGATGATGCCGATGTTCCAGCCTTGGGCGGCCAGGTAATTGACGGTGGCGCGGCCGATGCCGCGCTCGGATACTGCGCCGGTGACAATCGCCGTGCGCGTTGCGGGGAAGTTCATTTGTGATGCTCCTGGGAAGCTCAGTTGATGGGGGCCGGGCCAAGCTCTTCGATGAGTTTTTGCATGGCGACGTAGGCCTTGTTGCGGTACGCGATGAGTTCCGGTGTCCGATCAGCGGGGACGTTGAGGAACCCCGAGCCGGTCTTGGTGCCGAGCTTCCCTGCTTCCACCAGATCGGAAAGGATCTTGGGCGTAGCAAAGCGTTCCGGGAACTCGGTCTGCAGGGACTTGTAGCAGAAGTTGTAGACGTCCAGACCGGCCATATCGGCGATGGCGAAGGGCCCGAAGAAGGGCAGGCGGAAGCCGAAGGTCGTACGGACCAGGGTGTCGACGTCGTCGGCTGTTGCGATGCCCTGTTCCACCAGCTGCGCGGCTTCGTGGAACAGCGCGTACTGCAGGCGGTTAAGGACAAAGCCCGTGACGTCCTTGACGACGGCGGTCTGCTTGCCGGCTGCATGGACGAGATCGCAGGCTGTGCCGATAGTGGTCGCGGCGGTGCCAGCGTGCGGGATCACCTCCACGCCAGGAATGAAGGGCGACGGGTTGGAGAAGTGCACCCCAAGGAACCGCTCCGGCCCCGTCACCGCCTCGGCAAGGGCCGCGATGGAAATGGTGGACGTGTTGGAACCGATGACAGCATCCGGCTGTGCCGCGGCGCTGATCCGGGCGAGCGTCTGGTGCTTGATCTCAAGGACCTCAGGGACGCATTCCTCGATGAATTCGGCATCGCCAACAGCTTCCTCGATGTCCTTGGCAGCCCACAGGTTTTGCTTGAGAATCTCCGTGGATCCTGCCGGGAAGAGGCCATCGGCCACGAACTGGTCAGATTCAACCAACAAGCGCTCGTAGTTCTTTTGTGCGATCTCCGCAGACACGTCGGCCAACGCCACGCGAGCCCCGCCCAGCGCGAGAACCTGTGCAATGCCGCCACCCATGTAACCGGAACCAACGACGGCGATCTTCCGGGCCCCGGTGCCTTCGGATGCGGTAGCGGGAGTTGTTGACGTCATGATCAGACTGCCTTCGTGTAGTTGGGCTCGTAAGAGCAGATAGCATCCACCTTGGCGGCGGAGGAGGAGTTTTCATCAAAGCGGTACTGCAGCCACTCACCTACGAGTTTCTTGGCCAGTTCCAGGCCGATGACCCGCTGGCCGAGCGTGAGGACCTGGGCATTGTTGCTCAGCACCGAGCGTTCCACTGAATAGCTGTCGTGCGCGGTAACTGCCCGGATGCCGGGAACTTTGTTGGCGGAGATGGCCACGCCCAGTCCAGTGCCGCAGATCAGGAGTGCACGGTCCGCTTCGCCGTCGGCCACTTTGCGGGCTGCGTCAACAGCCACATGCGGGTACGCGGTGGAGTCGTGCGGACCCACCCCCACATCCGTCACGGACGCCACGCGCGGGTCCGCTTCCAACATCGCCAGGAGCGCCTGCTTGTACTCGACGCCTGCCTCGTCATTGCCGACGACGATGCGCCAGCCTTGGTTGTTGCTCATGCTCAAGCTCCGTTTCCGGCTGGTTCCGGCAGCTGTCCTGCTACCGCAACTGACGCCAGTTCTGAATCGATGAATTGTGAGATGCGCGCTGCGATCAAGCCAAAGGACACCGCACCGGGGTCCGGGTGGCCGAGGCTCTTCTCAGCCAAGGGACGTGCCCTGCCCTTGAGGGGCCGGAGTTCAGCGGTCGCTGCGGCAGCGGACTGCGCAGCTGCGGCTGCTGCCGCCAGCGCCCGGTCAACCGGGGTGCCGCCGTCGAGCTCTGCCAGGAAAGCGTCGCGGAAGGGCAGGAGGGCATCGACCATGGTCTTGTCGCCAGGATCGGCCTTGCCTAGTTCGGTGATGGCACGGACGAATGCCTTGACCACCGCGGCTGCATCTGCAGAAGCGTACGTTTCGCGGTTTGCGAGCGATTGCCCGGCCGCGATGACAGCCGAACCCCACAGCGCGCCGGAGGTTCCGCCTGCCTTTTCGCTCCAGGCTTCCCCGGCGGCTTCCAGAATGCGTTGCACCGAGGAGCCGGAGGCTGCTATTCCGGCCGCGGCCGCTGCATCCACGCCGCGGCGCATACCAATGCCGTGATCGCCGTCGCCTGCGATGGCATCGAGCCTGCCAAGTTCGGCCTCATGCTCGACCACGACGTCCCGGACTTCGGCGAGAACAGCAACCGCCAGCCGTCCGAGCTCGGCGGCAGCGACTGTGGGCTGCTCGGTCACGGCCCCTGCTTGGGTCACGCCGGCTTGGGTGGCCCCGACATCGGCCCGCGCGGCGCGGGGCGACATGCTGCCTTTCCGGAAGGCGGGCGCATCGGCGGGCGCGGCCCACAACTGTTCGAGTTCCGCATCCAACCACAAGAGCGTCAACGACAGGCCGGACATGTCCAGGCTGGTCACCAACTCGCCGCATTCCGGCTCCACGACGCTGAGCCCAGCCGCCGTCAGCAGCTTCTCGATTTTGCCGTAAAGCAGGAAAAGTTCGTCGTACTTCACCGTGCCCAAACCATTGACGATGGCGACCACGCGTTCGCCCGCATCCTCAGGTTTGTCCGCGAGGAGCCTGGACACCAGGAGTTCAGCGAGCTGGGACGCCGTGGGCATGGGATGCTCGGAAATCCCGGGCTCGCCGTGGATTCCCAAGCCAAGCGACATCTGCCCGGCCGGTACGTGGAACAGCGGATGGTTGGCACCGGGCAGTGTGCAACCATCGAAGGCAACACCGAGTGACCGCGTCCGGTAGTTGGCCTTGATGGCCAGGCGTTCGACGTCGTCCAAGTCCAGGCCCGCTTCGGCGGCGGCGCCGGCGATCTTGAAAACGGTGAGGTCCCCCGCGATGCCGCGGCGCTTCTCGAGTTGGTCTATCGGTGCGCTGGCGATGTCGTCCGTGACAGTCACAGTGCGGGTTTCGATGCCCTCCGCGTTGAGCCGGAGCTGGGCTTGTCCGAAATGCAATACATCACCGGCGTAGTTGCCGTAGCTGAGCAGGACTCCGCCTCCGGCGTTGGCGGCCTTGGCCACCCGGTAGACCTGCCCTGCAGCTGGGGAGGCAAACATGTTGCCGCAGGCTGAACCCGCAGCCAGTCCCGGGCCTACCAGTCCGGCAAACGCAGGGTAGTGACCGGAGCCTCCGCCCACAACAAGGGCAACCTGACCGGCAGGGATCTCGGTTGAACGGACCACTCCCCCATCAACGCGGGCCACGTAGCCGCGGTTGGCGGCAACGAAACCGTCGAGGGCTTCATCGGCAAATTCTGCTGGATTGTCAAAGATTTGAGTCATTTCCCTACACTCCTGCGAGCTCTGTTGCCGGTTCTTGGCGGCCCTGCGCTACCTGGCTCTTGCCGAGTGCGTAACCGTCCGTCTTCGGCAGGACGTGCCTGCGGAGGTACTCCTGGTTGCTCGCTGTGACACTGAGTCCGTCGCCACCGTAGTGCTCGGTGCAGAGGATTCCTTGGAAGCCCACGGAGAGGGCAAGTTTGAAGGCCTCGCGGTAGTTGATGAGGCCGCTTTCCATGGGAGCAGGCATGGTGATGTAGCTGTCGCGGGCCACGTCTTCATCCCTGAGGTAGTTCTTCATGTGCCAGTAATTGGAGTACGGGAGGGTCTTGGCCACCATCTCCCGCCAGTCCTCGATGGGCCGGTGCAGGCGGATCAGGTTGCCGATGTCGGGGTTGAGGCCTACGTTGTCCAACCCAATGTCCTGGACCAACTGGACCGAGGAGTCAGCGGTGCCGAGGAAGGTGTCCTCATACATCTCAAGGGACACCAGGATGCCGGCTTCAGCCGCGTGCTTGCCGAGCTCACGGATGCGGGAGACGGCGTTGCCCCAGGCTTCTTTGTCTCCCACCGGGTCCTTGTAGCCCTCCACAGTCCAGAACCAGAGCTGTTTCTGCTGTTCGGGCGTGATGGCCTGGTGCAGTCCGAAGGAAACAACTTCACAGCCAAGCTCAGCTGCGGCGTCTATGGTGCGGTGGCTATAGGCAAGGTTCTCGGCCCAGTCCGTCTGGTGGATCACGCTGCGACGGATAGCAGAGATGACCGGCACGCCGATGCCAACCTGTTCCGCGGCTTGCTTGAACTCGGCCAGACGCTCCTTGCCGAGGTCTCCCGGGCGGACCCAACTGTCCGTGAGGTCTGCGTTCTCAAAGCCGGCTTCCTTGACTTCCTGGAGGACGGAAGCCCAGGTGGAAGCGTCGGCGTCGTTGATGTCCTGACCCGCGGCGTCGGTGCCGGGGAACTGCAGGAGGGCCGCTGTTATGGGCCAATCCTTGGCAGTGTACGCCATAGTGGTCACTCCTTCGTGGAATCCTGTTTCCTATAGGATTTACGAACGAGCGAGACCTGTCAAGAGTTTTAAGGAGTTTCCTAGATCCTACAGGTCCGGTGCTGGCGCCTAGAAAGGACCGGAGAAACACGAAACCCGACGGCGATGAGCCTTTCGCCCGTCATTCAGCCGGCGCGTCCGCCATAGCCCGGCCCCGTACTTTCTGCACGTGCTCGGTCATCATGGCGGCGGCCTTCTCAGGGTCGCCGCTGGCCAATGCATCGAGGACCGCTTGGTGTTCAGCTATTGCCTGCTCAGCATCGGTGATCCCTACTCCCCCGAACAGGCGGAACCGCTGGATCTGACCACCTAGGGTGTTGTAGGCAGTGAGAAGGAACTGGTTCTTGGCTTGGGCTGCAATGATCTGGTGGAAGCGTTCATCGGCCTCGAGATAGCTTCGGTATTCGGCGAAACTGCCGCCACGAGGCGCATTCCGGAGGTCCTCCACGGCCTGCTTTAGTGACTCCAGCCCCTCCGCCGTCATTCGGGCACAGGCAAGCCGTGCGTTGACGGGCTCAATGGAGAGTCGGGCTTCCATGAGCTCCGCGAAGTCCTCACGGGTGAATACCGGAGCAACCCGATATCCCTTGAGCGCTACCCGGCGGACCATGCCCGTGTGCTCCAACCTGGCGAGCGCCTCCCGCACCGGCGTGGGCGAAACATCAAGCTCGCGGGCCATGCCATCGATGCTTACCGCTGCCCCGGGTTCCAGCCGACCGTCCATGAGCCACTCGAGGAGCGCCTCATAGACATGGTCGGCCAGAACTTGGCGGCTTACGGGAAAGCCGGCACGGGCAGCGGATGGATCAGGCATGTCACAAATCCTATAGGAACCCGGCGCGGGGCCCCTACGCCTGTGTCACATGCCGCCCTGCTTTAGTTCGCGTAGAACGGGTAATCCGTGTACCCCGTGGCGCCGTCCGCGTAGAAGGTGGAAGCGTCCGGCTCGTTGAGCGGCAAGCTTTCACGCCAGCGCCTGGCAAGATCCGGGTTGGCAATGGCCGGGCGGCCAACCACCACTGCATCGGCCAGGCCCTCTTCCATGATGGCAAGGGCATCTTCCCGGGTGGTGATCTCACTGAAACCCGTGTTCACCAGGAAAGTCCCATTGAAACGCTCCCGCAGGTCCTGAACCAAGGCACTCTTGGGATCGTGGTGCAAGATGCTCAGGTAAGCCAGGTTCAGGGGCGCAATGGTTTCCACCAAGACCTCGTACGTTGCGCGCACGTCAGCGGCATCCGTCTCCGCGATGCCCTGGACATTGTGTTCGGGCGAGATCCGGATGCCCACGCGGTTTGCCCCAAGGGCTTCCACTACTGCGTTGACCGTCTCGATCACGAACCGTGCCCGGTTCTGCGGGGAGCCGCCATAGCTATCGGTACGGACGTTCGAGTTGGGGGCCAGGAATTCGTGGAGCAGGTAGCCATTGGCGGAGTGGAGTTCCACGCCGTCGAATCCGGCCTCGATAGCGTTCTTGGACGCTGTGACGATTTCCTGGATGACACCGGGCAGTTCGTCCGTGCGAAGCTCGCGCGGCACCGGATAAGGCTGCTTGCCGTTTGGGGTGCGGACTTCACCGTCAATAGCGACGGCGCTTGGGCCCACGATCTCTGCACCACCGGTGATATCGGCGTGCGAGACTCGCCCACCGTGCATGATCTGGGCGAACATCCGGCCACCCTCGGCGTGGACGCCGCCGGTGACCTTCTTCCAGCCCGCGATCTGCTCCTCAGTGACAAGGCCAGGCTGCCCGGGGTAGGACTGCCCCGCCCGGACCGGGTAGGTGCCTTCGCTGACGATCAGGCCGAGGGAAGCCCGCTGGCGGTAGTGCTCGGCGATCAAAGGACCCGGCACGCCATCTTCTCCCGCACGGAGGCGGGTGAGGGGGGCCATCACCAGTCGGTTGGAGAGTTCGAGTTCGCCGAGGGCCAGGGGAGAAAACAGCATGCGCAGTTCCTTTCAGAGTGAAACACGTTCATTCTGCGTAACTGCACGGCGCCTGCAACTATTCCGGAGGAGGGGCAGATCACACTCCGGCTAACCGGACTGGCCCTCTTTGAGCGCGTCGTCAAAGCACTCGCACAAGGCCAGCACAGCCACCAAGTGGGCTTCCTCGGCATGCGGCGGATCTGTGTTGATACAAATGGATTCGTTGACCGAACGGTCAAGGTCCTTGGATTCGCTGCCGGTCAGTGCCCAGACGCGGGCTCCCGCAGATTTCGCCGCAGCCGCGGCATCCCGGAGATCATCAGTGATTTCCCTGGCAGCCAGCAGGACGACGACGTCGCCCTCGCGCACCAAGTGCGGGACCTGATCGGCGAGGCTTCCGGCGCCATCGGAGTCCTTGCTCAGGGATATTGCTTTGAAGCCCGAGCCTCCCGTGGGATCGTGGGCTGCCAGTTCGGACGTGAAGCGTTCCGCCTCGTGCGCCGAACCGTCGCTTCCGGCAGCGAAAACACTGCCTCCCCGCCGCCGTACGCGAGCTAACTCCTCGCCCCATTCGGCAAGTCGCGAGGATTCCCTGCGGAGCGCAGCTACCGCCGGCCCAATCTCGCCCAAATGTCCAAGAACCACATCCACTGCATGCCGGTTCGCTTTCGACTCGTTCGAGCGCACGTCCCGGCCTGTTCTCCTCACCACGATGCTCACTACCCGCCTCCCTTTTGCCTGATCGAAAGCTAACGGTTCCCGTCGTCTTCGCGGGTGGCACCGCCGTCGCGCCCTGCACGGTCGCGGGTCACGTTTTCACCTTCGGCGGCATCGGAGCGGTCCGCGTCATGTGTGCGGGAACCACCAGAGGGCAAGCCGTTTGAACCGGAGTCCCTGCCTGCATTGGGATCAAGCTTGTCGGCATGGCGTAGATGTTCTTCCACCCGCCCGTGGGCCTCGTCAGCCTTTTGGGCGTGCTGCTCGGCGTCGCGGCGAAGGCGGTTAGCTTCCACCTCCGCCTGCAGTGCGGCGGCTTCGGCTTGGGCGGATTCGGCTTTGGCCTGGTGGGCGCCTATGGCTTCTTGGTCCGCCTTCTCGCGCAACTCAGCGGCTCGACGGCGGTTCACCTCCGCCTTCTTCCGGCGGCCGATGGTTGCGACCACAACTATCGCCGCAATGACAATGACGACGATGACGACGATCAGTACCACTTGTCCAGTGTCCATGCCGGCTACCTCCTGTTATGCGGCCTTTATCGGCGCCGCCCTTGACCTTCTACCCGAGCTGTACCCCTGCTCACATCGTCCTAAACGAAGCCGCAGCGCCGCAACCCCTATGAGCACCCCAATCTCCGGGAACTTAGGCGGGTAGCTCCATCCGAAATCCGCAGCGGCATTGCAACACGCGGGTCTGCAGGTAGACATCGAGGAGGCCGTCGTCCACCTCTTCGGTGGACATGGGCGCGTAGAGGCTCCGCGCCGAGGAGTTAGCAAAGCTCATTGGTTCGCCGCAGTGAAAGTATTCCCCGCCGAACTGCAGAAGGCCGGACACTGTTCCAGCCCGGTTAAGGACCTCGGCCACATCATGGAACGCCGCAGTATGGGAGTAGGACGCCTCGCACGTCATGCACTTGTAGGAAACCATCACCAGGAGATCTCCGGGGTGCGGTTCTATGGATTCGATCATTTCCAAATTCAGGTGGTCTGCGGAATGGCAGGCCGAACAGACCAGGGCCTTCACCTCAACATGAGATGCGGCCCCCGGGATATACGGTTTCTTTGTGGTGGACAATGTGGTCACTCCTCGGTCAGCTCTGCCCGGTTACTCCCCCCTTGCAGTAATGGTAAACCAATGATCAGGTTGCTTACTAGTTGTTCTTGCGAATGCCTTGTGCCGACCCATCTTCTCTGCTTCGCTGGAGAGGTCTCCTGCAGCGCGGGACAACCCAGCCACAACGCAGGGAGTACTACACCGTGAAAGCAGTTACTTGGCAAGGCCGGCGCTGCGTGAGCGTCATCGACGTACCCGATCCCACTCTCCAGGAACCGACAGACGCTATCGTCCGCATCACGTCCTCTGCGATTTGTGGCTCTGATCTGCACCTCTACGAAGTCCTTGGCCCGTACATGCACAAAGGGGATGTCATCGGGCACGAACCCATGGGGATTGTGGAAGAGGTGGGCTCGGAGGTCCACCGGCTCAAGAAGGGCGACCGGGTTGTCATTCCGTTCAACATCTCTTGCGGGCATTGCTACATGTGCAACCAAGGCCTGCAGTCCCAGTGCGAAACCACGCAAGTCACCTCGAAGGGATCAGGGGCGGCGCTATTTGGCTACTCGGAACTGTATGGCTCCGTTCCGGGCGGACAAGCACAGTACCTGCGTGTTCCCTTCGCGGACTATGGCCCTGTGAAAGTCGACTCGGATGCACCGGACGAGCGCTACCTTTTCCTCTCGGACATCCTTCCTACAGCCTGGCAAGCCGTGGAATATGCCAACGTTCCGGAGGGAGGGACCTTGGCCGTGTTGGGGCTCGGACCCGTGGGGCAATTTGCCGCCCGGATCGGCGTCCATAAAGGCTTCCGGGTGATTGGCGTGGATCCCGTCCCCGAGCGCCGTGCCATGGCTGAGGCACACGGCGTGGAGACGATGGACTACAGTCCGGACGTATCCGGCAAAATCCGTGAGGAAACATTGGGACGAGGACCGGATTCGGTGGTGGACGCAGTGGGGATGGAAGCCCACGGTTCCCCGGTAGCGTCATTCCTCCACAAGGCCGTCTCACTGCTCCCGGACAAGCCGGCCCAAGTGGCGATGGAAACGATGAGCGTCGATCGGCTGGCAGCCCTCCATACGGCAATCGACCTCGTACGCCGCGGCGGAACCATCTCCCTGAGCGGCGTGTATGGCGGGCAAGCAGACCCGATGCCGCTGATGACGATGTTCGATAAGCAAATCCAGTTGAGGATGGGGCAATGCAACGTTCGAAGCTGGACTGACCGACTCCTCCCCTTGGTAGAGGACGACGCCGATCCGCTGGGAGTCATGCACCTGGTCACCCACACGGGCTCACTTGATGATGCACCTGCGCTCTACGAAAAGTTCCAGAAGAAGCAGGACGGCTGCATCAAGGTGGTGCTCAAGCCATAGCAGTGGTGGACCAAGGACGGGACCGCCTGACGCGGGAGCAGCGTAGCAGCAACATGTCCAAAATCCGGGGCAAGGACACCAAGCCGGAGTTGCTGGTCCGTTCCCTGCTGCATGCCAAGGGTTATAGGTATCGGCTGCACGGCCAGCACGGGCAGACGCGCCTCCCAGGCCGCCCCGACCTCGTCTTTGCCGGGCGGCGCAAGGTCATCTTCGTCAACGGCTGCTTTTGGCACTTCCATGACTGCAAAGCGGGGCAGCACGCACCGGCCGCCAACGCAGAATTCTGGGCGGCCAAAAGGACGCGCACCCGCGAGCGGGACGCCCAAAAGCGCCAGGAACTGGAGGCCGCCGGCTGGGAAGTGTTGACAGTGTGGGAATGCGAACTCAGAGACCGCTCGGCTCTCGAAGACCGAATGAGGGCGTTTCTCGACGCCGCTGCGGGAAAAAACAGCCAGTTATCGTCCGGCGTGTGAGGACATTCCTGACTGGGTCGAGCGGTCAGGGACGGAGCCCTGGCCCCAGAGAGAGTACGCCGAGGAACCGCCGATGCCCAGCAAGACGACGAGGCAAATGCCTACGGCCGCCGCAATCCCCACTGGTGGGCGAGCCCTCTGGTTCACGCATTTTCCGGTGCTTTCGTCCACGCCTGTGCTCCCCAATCAGCGACCATATCTTCGGTACTTTTCCACTCTCGGAGAGGGGGATCAAGTCTGCCTCTGAGTCCGCTCAAGATTGGATCAATCTTTGCTCGGATGGCCTGCGGGCACTTCCACGAGTCCTACTGTTGAAGCGTGAATCTATTGTTTCGGGACGGGAGGAGTCTGGTGTCTGAGTATGACGAGTGCACCGATTCCTTGGTGGACCACACCGTCCTGACAGAGCTTCAAGCGGAGCTGGGAGGCGATCAGGGCATCATCCTTGCCTTCGTCCGAAATTACGTTGCGCTTCTGCCGTGGCGGGTATCCCGCCTTCATCGCGCCTTGGAAAACCTGGACATGGAAGATGCCATGGACGCCGTACTGAGCCTGAAGACATCAAGCGCCATGGTGGGCGCTATCTGCATGAACCGCCTCGCCACCGACATGGAAATCCGGCTCCGATTGCTGCCCAGCGGCCAACACCTGAGCGAGCTCAAGCCGCAGGTCACCGAAATGGAGCACTTTGTCTTCGGCACGATTTACGAGCTCGAGACACCGCTATCCTAAGGTCGCCTATTTGTTGCTGACCACCTGGTTGTTGCTGGCGGCCGGGGCCAGCCTGTAGCCGACACCGCGGACTGTTTCCAGCCAGTGCGGAGTCTGGATACTGTCCCCGAGCTTCTTCCGCAAGTTCCCCATGTGCACCTCAACGGCACGCTCGTCGGCGTCGCTGACGTAACTTCCGACGTCGTACTGTTCGTTCCGCAGGCGACGCGCCAGATCCGCCTTGGTCCGCACGATCCTGCCGGTTTCCAGCAGTGCGAGGAGGAGGTCGAATTCGGTGCGGGTGAGCTTGAGCTCCCTGCCGTTCAGCTCTGCGGTGCGCGAGCCGGCGGAAACAGCCAAGCCGTTGTGCGTTATCTCCGGATCCGGCAGGTCTTCCGGCACTGGCTTGGACTCGGACGACGCACGCGGCCTGCGCATCATGGCCTCTACGCGGGCGCGCAACTCGCGCGGGCGGAACGGTTTGGTGAGGTAGTCGTCGCCACCTGCTTCCAGGCCCATCAAGGTGTCCAACTCCTCGGCGCGCGCTGTGAGCATGATGATGTACGCGTCGGAGGATTTGCGGATCTGGCGCGCGACTTCGAAGCCATCGATGTCCGGCAGCCCGAGGTCCAAGGTGATGACGTCCGGGTTCAGCTCCCGGGCAGAGGTCACACCGGCAGATCCGGTGGACGCAACGTGCACGTCAAACCCTGCCTGGGATAGGACGACGCGAACCAACTCGCGAATATCCTGGTCATCTTCAATGACCAGCCCCACACGTGCTTCACTCATCGCGCCCCTCAGCCCCGTTCGATAACCTCAGCAGTATATCCATTATGGTTAGGCTATTCTCATGAATCGAACTTCTTCTGCAACCTTTGTGGTCCTGCCATGACCCACCCCTCGCCGTGGGACATCAGCGAGAAGAAGAAGCTCTTGGTGTTTGAGCGCTCATTCCACGAACATTCGCTCCGGATACGGGTGGTCCTCAGCCAATTGCCGTTGTCCGTTTGTGTGTGTATTTCCGCCATTTTGGTGTGGCTGTATTTCCCCGCAACGCTGGATAATGAACTGTTCGTCATCTACCTGTTAAGTCAGACGATCCTCTTGGCCCTGTGCGTGCTGTTGCCATGGGACCGCCTGCCCTATGCGAGCTTCCTTTCCATCCCGATCCTGGACATGGTCTCCATAGGATTCGCCCGCGAAGGGTCGCTGGATTCCATTACCGGCCTCAGCGTCCTGGTGGTTCTGCCGGTTATTTGGCTGTGCGCCTCCGGTCTTTACCCCAGGCTCGCAATCTTCATGTCATTCCTCGGACCTCTGGGAATAGTGTGGGTGCCGCTATTCGTCCGCGGCGCCCTTACCGAGCAAGACATCACCAAGCCCCTTCTGTTCCCGATCCTGATGCTTGGCATTGGCATTTCGGTCAGCGTGTTGACCCTGAGTGTGGTGCGCCAGCAACGTGCTTTGAAGGAAAAAGATGCAGCACTGAAGAAGGCGTTGGATGTCAGCACCACGCAGGAACGGCTCCTGAACACCGTCATGGAGGCGCTCCCGTTGGGCGTCGTCGCCGTCGACAGTGACGGGCAGGATATCCTCATGAACCGCAGGCAACGCCAAACACATGCCCTTGCCGCGCCACCAGGTAACCCGAACCCCGCCGAGGCGGAGTTGCTCGTCTTCGATAGGGACAGGACCTCACCCTTGGCGGCAGATCGCCGTCCGGTGCGGCGAGCGGTCCTCGGGGAACGATTCACCGATCAGCTGATCTGGATTGGCACAGCCAAAGACCAGCGCGCCTTCACCGCGAGTGCCCGGCCCATGACGGACGACGACGGCAAGTTTGCAGGTTCCGTGGTGGTCTTCAGCGACGTCACGGACCTGGTCAACGCACTGGCCGCGAAGGACGACTTCGTTGCCAACGTCTCCCATGAGTTCCGCACTCCCCTGACATCCATTCTTGGTTATGTTGAACTCATCCTTGATGATCCTCATGGACTCGACGCTGCAGCCAAAGCCCAATTGAACATCGTCCGCCGCAACGCCGAACGCCTGTTGACCCTCGTCTCGGACCTGCTGTCAGTGCGCTCAGGCCACATCGTCATCCAGCCGCACGCTGTGGATGTGGCCGAACTGGTCCGGGGAACCGTCACATCAGCCGAGCCCCGCGCCGCGAAGGCCGGCATCCGTCTCTCCATGGACGTCCCTGACGCCCTGGAAGCACATGTGGACTCCTCACGGATGGCACAAGTGCTGGACAACCTGGTCTCCAATGCCATCAAGTACTCGCCCGACGGCGGCGACGTGGAGGTAGCGGCGTGGGAGGACTCGAACTTCGTCTTCTGCCGCGTCACTGACACCGGGATGGGCATGACCGATGATGAACAGGCGGAGGCGTTCACCAAGTTTTTCCGGGCGGGCGGCGTGCGCAACAGCACCATCCCCGGCGTCGGCCTTGGCCTTCCCATCAGCAAGGCAATCGTCGAGGCCCATGGCGGTACCATCACCCTTGACAGCCAACCCGGCCGGGGAACCACGTTCACCGTGAAGGTGCCTGCCTAGCCGTCCTCCCCGGGGAGGTCTGCTACCGCTTGGCGGACTACCTCGCCCCACGACTGTTGGGCGAGGTCCGCCACGGCTGCCAGGATCTCCGACGGCGGCCTGGACAGGTCCAGCGGGTACTCCACGATGTCGATGTCCGTGTTAAGGATGCGCCGCAATTTGATCTCCCCGGACCCTGCGTACACGAGCCACGCCGTGGGTACCCGGAGCGCTGTGCAGTACGCCAGCAGCTGGTAGTGGTCGGCACTTACGGAGGCGCCGGCGTCGGAGGCTGCCTTGTACTTTGTGTCATAGACCACCACGGGCCGGCCACCGAGGAAATGTACCGCGTCCGGCCTTACCGTCAGGCGGTCCGAGTCACGCACAGCCTCATTCAGGATGGCCCCGTACTGCAGGCGCATCTCACCTGGGTAGGCGCTCATGGCACTGCGCAGGGCCGTCCCCACAAACTCTTCGAAGACCTGCCCCATGTCCACCACGAACGACGCCGTCTGCTGCTTGCCGACTCCGGCCTCTGCCGAAGCATTCCGCAGGATGACCTCAGCCAACCGCAACACGGCGTGGTACCGCGCGTTCATGCGGCTGGCACGCCACGGCGGCAGCGGCGCGCCGGACTGGAGGCGGGTGACTGCGTCGAGCTTTCCCTTGAGCTGGCGTAAACGGCTAAGGACGTCAGGACGAACTCCGGGTACTTGCCCCATCCGCTCCAGGGCGGCCCGGAGGATCCGGTTCTCGGCGATGTCCTCCGTGAATTCGTCATAGGAGACTTCCAGCGGGACCATCATCCCGGGGCGACGCGAAATCTGGTCCGAAATGCGGATGCGGCCCTTGACCGTCCGCAGGGACTCCTCCACCGTCAGATAACCCTGCAAGACTCCCCGGCTCAAAGCCCGGTCAGCTAGCTGTGCCAGTGATTCGGCCAGCGCGCTCCATAAATCCGGGTGCTCCGCTGCCTCTACTAAGTGCTCGCCGAATCCTTGCTCCCCGGCGTAACTGAGCAGGAAGAGCAATCGGCTGAGGCCAAGCCGATCCTTGGGCCGAACCTCAAGTTGGACCGAGGCGGTCCGCACGGAGCCGACCTTTCCGACGGGCTCAATCCGGTAAAGACCCAGGCCGATGGGCGAAACCTTGGCCAGGCCACTGGCGTTGATGAATGCCGCGGACTCGGGATCGAGCTTGTCCACCATGCCGCCGGAAAGCTCGTCCATGACCACATGCCGGGGAACTGCACCCGTAGGACGGCGGTCAGCGGGCCGCAAGTCGTCCCAGCAACTGGTCAAGGCCGAAGCGTTCTTCCAACTGCGCCCGGTTCAACTGTCCGTGATAGTGCTCCTCCAGCAGCGGCATGAGCTCGTATTTCCAGATACGGCCCAACCCTGTGGGGTTTTGCGCGGCGTTTTTCATGAAATAGGAGGGCCCAATCATGAGGTCTCGGTCCCAATCATCGATCGCATCGTTCAGCGCATCCAAAAGATCGGCATTGAGGGTGTCCAGTCCGCGGGCCTGCAGGAACCGGCGCAGGGAACCCCGGACCGGTTCCACTTTGGGATGGAGTTCAATGAAGGCGAAGCGACGGCGGATGGCGGCGTCCATCATGGCAATGGATCGGTCCGCGGTGTTCATGGTGCCGATGATGTACAGGTTGTCCGGCAAGCTGAAGGGTTCGTTGGGGCTGTACTGCAGGTAGATGCGATCGTCCCGGTATTCAAGGAGGAAGTACAGCTCACCGAAGACTTTTGCCAGGTTTGCCCGGTTCATCTCGTCGATGATCAGGAAGTAGGGCTTGTGCGCGTTCTCCGGCTTGGCTGCTTCCTCCGCAAGGCGGCGAAGCGGACCCGCAACGAGCTTGAAGGAGACCTGGCCGTCGTCGGTCTTGTCGGGTCGGTAACCCTCGAAGAAATCCTCATAGGCATATGACGGATGGAACTGCACCAGCTTCACACGCTCATCGGTGCTGTCCCCCGCGAGCTCGGCAGCGAGGTGCTTGGCCAAGTACGTTTTTCCGGTACCGGGAGGACCGTACAGGACCAGCTGCCGGTTCTCTTCAAGGAGTTCCGCAATCTCCTGCAAGGGCTCCAGGTCCATGTGGAGGGACTCGGCGAACGCCTCCGTCAGGGGGCGGAAACCCTGCTGGACAACCTCGACGACGGCGGTGGGCGGGACCTCTTCCTCGCCGTCGGTTTCGGCCTCGACGGGAAGCAGCTCCTGCAGGGCCTGGATGACCCGGGTAACGTCCACGATGATGCCCGGGGTGGAGAGCTGCCTCTGTGCGTGGCGAGGGAGTTCGGAGATGGCATAGCTGTCCTCGAACCAGCGGACCTTGCGGCGGATGCCGCGGTTGTCCTCCTGGTGTTCCGGCTCGCCCAACACGACGCCCACGCGCACGCGGCCGGCATGCTGGTACAGCGTGAGGTCCCCTGGTTTCATGACGGTGAGGAAGGCGAAAACCGCGGTCTTGGTGTCCTCCCTCTCCACGTAGCCCAAGTGCTTGTAATCCTCGTCAACGGCACGTTGCACCACGCCAGCGGTCACACCGGCCGACAGTGATCGCAGGTGTTCCACGTCCAGGGTTGCCTTCTCCTCGGCCGCCCACGCGGCGAGCAACTCGGCGTTGTCGTGGTGGGTCCGAAGAAGCCAGGACCGGCGGCCGGGATCGCCTACTTTGCGCCACTGGCTGACCAACTGCCGGTCATACCAATCGATCCGCTGGCCGGCCTGCTCGTCAAGGTGCAGCCGGATCCTGTGGATGTCCGCGGTAATGTCCTCATCCGAGTCACCCTTGGCCCCGCCGACCAACGAGGCAAAAGCGTCCCGGATCTCTTGGCGCTCAACGTCCGCCACCACCGGCTCAAAGTAGCTGGGCCACACCAGGTACTCGATGCTGCGCCGCAGTGCGGGCTGGTCCTCGGGGGTGCCGGCGGCGAGTTCGTGGAACTTCAGGGGATCCGCGAGGGCTTTGTTGATGGTCGCGGTGCTTTGGGTGTCCAGATGGATGACGAAGCGGCAAAGCCACATCAGGTGGTCCCAAATGGTCCAGTTGAACTCCGCGGTGCGGTCCCGGATGACGCCGTGGTCCGTCAATCCCTCGTAGAGTTCCTCGGGAAGCTCAATTGGCGGCTCCACCCAGGACGCAGCCTCTGCGACGCGTGCCCGCTTCACCCTGAGGGACTTGACCTCGTGGGCCAGCGGCAAGGACTGCAGGAACAGCAACTCCACAGCCAGGATCTTGGCCTCGCGGGACGCGCCTTCCAGGTTTTGGCGCAGGTTGGTCATCATGGGCGCTTTGGAGTCCCCGACCCCGCGTTCCAGCCGTTCGAGCAACTCCGCAGCGGCTTCGGCCGTCCACGTCAGAGTGCTGCCATCCAACGCCGAAGGTTTTCCCTGCAGCGCAGGACCGAGCACAAACCACGCTGCATCCTCGATCTCCTTGGAGATCCCGGGGGCGCGGTCAAGGTCAGGTTTGGCGGTGGGAGTCACCCTGACAACTTACCTTGTTTGGCTTACCCAAGCATCCGGCTATCCACAGCCCCACGAGCCCGACGGGGAAGCTTTCTGCCGTACGCCGGTTTTCTGAGGACGTTCCCTCAGCGCATCCCGAACGTGTACTTTTCGGGCACGGGCTCCCCCGGACATACCCGTTCCCAAAGGTGCGCGATGGCGTCCTCGCCTTCGCGCAGGTCCGGAATCTCAACGCCCCCACGCAGTATGGCGGCTGCACCGTCGTCGTCACCGATCCCTGCAAGGGCCGCGGCTTTCAGGAACTTCAAACGCCCGACGACGGCCACCGCCCCAGGGCTCTTCTCCAGCAGTTCCAGGGCAGCCTGAGGGTGTCCGTGGCGAATACACAGCGTCACCGCTTCGATCAACAGTGGCACCGCTGAGGGGTCCGCCTCGACACCCTTGACGAGCTCGGCCAACCCCTCCAGCCCGTCCAGCCCGTCCAGCCCGTCCGGCCCCTCCAAACTGGCAGCAATCATCGCCAAGCCCAATCCCCGGTGTGCGAGTGCCGTGGTGCGGGCCCGGGCGTGCCGATTCGCCAATACCGCGCGATACCCGTCCATTGCGCCCGCCAGCTCCTGCCGCGCATGCTTCATGGTGGCCACGTGAAACTGTGCTTCCGGGCTGGCTTGGTTGCCGGCGGTGGCCAGCAATTCCTCCCAATCAGCCCCGGCAACAAAGCTTGGTGCATCAACGTCCGGCCGTTCGCCGAACTCCTTCCCCGAGAGGAGCTCGAGCCACGGGCGCTGCTCTCCGGTCACACTCTCATTCACGAACGGCGTGCCCGACTCGTCAATCCACTCCCGGCCGGTCTTCCGGCGGCGGGCCCGCTCCACCACGCCCCAGCCGCTTCCCACCGACAACATTGTCGACGGCGGTACGTCGCCGTCACGCAGCGCCGCCGGGAGCATCTCCTCAAGGTATGCCTGAGGCGTCAGGTGCTCGAGACGTTCGCCCGCATGCGCCACGGCAGCATCCCAGTCCGGGCCATGTGAGGTTTCCGGATCCAGGTGGCCGTTCCCGTAGGCCTCCACCCACGCCCATTCGGCGCCGGCCGGCATAGCCAAGTGTTCGAATTGTGTTTGGGCGAGCCCCCCCTGGATTTCGGCATAGGGACCAGCACCGGGGCTGAGCCATTCCTGCCAGCGCTTACCGCCGCGGCCTTGCCCCCAGACAAAAAGCTTCCTGCCGCGCAACAGGCCCGTCGACATCATGGCCAAGCCGTCGCCGTCGTCATCTGCTGCGACGATCCAGCGCCGCTGCGGACCCTCAATGTCGAAGAAGTAGTCGGCGGCGTGTGGGTTGTTGACCAACCAGGTGGCATCGTAGCCTTCGTGGTCTGTGGGGCGGACACGGGTGATGGCGGCGGCGTAGTCGCTGCCAAAGGCTTCATCGGCAGGCGCGATCACCCGGGTCCCATCCGTCTCCGGGATCGCAGCATTGCTCCACCAATACATGGGAACGTCATGATCATTCGGGTTCCGTATCCGCACCGCCGCGAGCAGGACCTCCGAGTTCGTGGGAAGCCACAAGTCCACTTGGAACACCACTTCACGCAACCGCTCATACTCCCACAGCCTGAGGATGTGCTTTCCGTCAGCGGTGTGGACGATTGCGGCGTGGAGCGGATCGCAGGTGGTGGGTGAATGGCCCCGAGTTCCGATATTCCATTCCAGGCCGCCGGCAAACCATGCGTTCCGGAGCGCCAAGTTGGCCACTTGGGGCGAGTGGTGCGTGTGCAAAAGGTGCTTACCGGCCGTTTTGTCGAACAACTCCCATATCCTGCCGCCCAGTGATGGCAACACCGTCACCTTGAGCTTGCTGTTTTCAAGAACGACGGCGGTCACCACGCGGGGTGTTGCTTCCCGGGTGTAGCCGTCCTGCGTCAGATAGGGATAGATGTTGGGCACCCCGCCGTATCTGGTTGACGCCTGAAGTTCTTCCGGGACGCCGGCGCCCACCAGGTAGGACTGCTGGAGCTCCGATGCCACCGGGGGCAACGGGTTCGACCGTCCCACGTCCGCCATAGTGAGCGGGATGGTGGTGACAGTGACGTTGGAGGGCTCTACCCGTGCCATAGCTGGACTCGTAGGCGTCCGCATCACTGTTGCACCAGCAAGGCGTTCACGATCGCCCGGGCCGAACGGACGGTCTGGCGGTCGGTGACTATGTAAGCCGTCGGATCCCAGCCGTGACTGCCGACGTCGATGGGCTTCCCTGTCTGCGGGGAGGAATCGGCCCGCGAGGAAACCACTTTCTTGGCTGAAAGGTGGACGGCGGCGAGCCCAGCGGCATGCATGGCCGGAATATCTTCCAGTGTCAGGCCGCCGCCGGCCATGATCTCCCCATCACCGTGTGCGCGCTGAACCATTCGCTCCAAGGTGGGCAAACCGGCACCTGCGCTGGGTTCATGCCCTGACGTCAGTACCCTGGTGAAACCCAGCCCCAGCAACTCATCCAGCACGGCAAGCGGATCCCTGGCTTGGTCAATGGCCCGGTGGAATGTCAGCTGCGCGTCCGCGTTTGCCTCCCTCGCTGCGTCCACAAGTCGTCGTGTCGCTGTGAGGTCCACGTCCCCTTCGCCGGTCAGTGCCCCAAACACCACGCCACGGGCGCCTTGTGCCAGAAGGTGTCTGGTCTCGTGGACCATCGTGTCAACATCCGAGGCGGAATACCGGAAGTCGCCGGGCCTGCAGCGGATCAGGGCATGGATCTCTAACCGCCCATCGACGTGTTCGAGGCTTGCCTCCATCAACCCCTGGCTCGGGGTAACTCCGCCAAGTTCCAGGCTGCTGCAGAGCTCAACCCGGTCCGCGCCTTCTGATGCGGCCGTGCCTGCTCCGGTAGCGCTCACCACGGCGATTTCCAGTTTCATAAGGAAACTCTACGGGCACATGGATTAACACGGACGGCATTCACAGTCCATGCACCCTGCGGTTCATGCCTGGTACGCCTCCAGCTTGGCTTTTTGCTCCGGGGTGAGCCTGAGGACCCGGCTGCTGGCCTCGCTGACGAACGCCAAATGTGTGGTGGCCTTCACGCAGTCCTCCCTGGTGACAGGATCCTTGATGACGTAGTGAAGATCGAAGCTGGCGCCCTTGATGGCCCCGACCCAGATCTCTACCACGGCCGGAATATTGCGATACTCCAAGGTCCGCACATACCGGACTTTGTGCTCAACAACCAGGGTCATGACGCCGGGTCCGACGTCGTTGAACAGCGCCGCGGGCGGCTCGGCCCCAGGCAAGCCTGCGCCGCTTGGCGGCCCGAACGCGGCAACGCGGGCCTCTTCCAACATGCGCACGATCTGAACGTTGTTGATGTGCCCGTAGGCATCCATGTCACCCCAGCGCATAGGCACAAGTACCTCGATGCGCCGGGATGCCACGGACTGCCCGGGTTCTGTCGACGTGCTCAGCTGTGCACCGCCGTCGAGTCGTCCACAGCCGCGTCTTCCTCACCGGCAAACTGCGACATGTACAAGCGGTAGTAGGCACCTTGGAGGGCCAACAGTGCGGTGTGGTTGCCCTGCTCCACGATCTTGCCGTTTTCCATGACCAGGATGGTGTCGGCGTCGCGAATGGTGGAAAGCCGGTGGGCGATCACGAAGCTCGTTCGGTCCGTCCGCAAAGCTGCCATGGCCTTCTGCAGCAGCAATTCGGTGCGGGTGTCCACGGAGCTGGTTGCTTCATCCAAGATGAGCAATGAGGGGTTGGAAACGAAAGCGCGGGCGATGGTGATGAGTTGCTTCTCACCGGCGCTGACGTTGCTGCCTTCCTCATCGATGATGGTCTGGTAGCCGTCCGGAAGGGCACGGACGAAGCGGTCAACGTACGTGGCCCTGGCTGCCTCCATGACCTGGTCCTCGGTTGCATCCAAGTTGCCGTACCGGATGTTGTCGTAGATGGTCCCACCGAAGAGCCAAGCGTCCTGCAACACCATCCCCACCTTGGAACGCAGTTCCGCCCGGCTCAGGTCGTTGATGTCCACACCGTCAAGGGTGATCCGGCCGGCGTTGAGCTCGTAGAACCGCATCACGAGGTTCACCAAAGTGGTCTTGCCGGCGCCAGTGGGGCCGACAATTGCCACCGTATGGCCAGGCTCTGCGCTAAAGGACAGGTCCTCGATGAGGGGCTTGTCCGCGACGTAGCTGAACGAGACGTGTTCGAACTCCACATGTCCGTCCGTCTTGGCCGGCAGATGACGGGTTCCCGTCTCCACAACCTCTTCATCGGCGTCGAGGAATTCGAAGACGCGTTCCGCCGAGGCGACCCCGGATTGCAGCATGTTTGCCATGCCGGCAATCTGGCCGAGAGGCTGGGTGAACTCGCGCGAGTACTGGATGAAGGCCGTCGCGTCACCAAGGCTCATGGAACCGGAGGCGACCCGCAGCCCACCCACCACGGCAATGCCGACGTAAGCGAGGTAGGAAACGAAGTTCATGGCCGGGAAGATCACGCCGGAAACGAACTGCGCACCGAAGGACGCCTTGTAAAGGGCCTCGTTGCGTTCGTCGAACCGCTCGAGCATGTCGGCATCCCGGCCGAAGACCTTGACGAGGTCGTGTCCGGAGAAGGATTCCTCGATCTGCCCGTTCAGGGTTCCGGTGTTCTTCCATTGCGCAGCGAAGAGCTTCTGGCTGCGTGCGCCAATGACGCCGGCCACGATCCCGGAGAGAGGTAGCGCCACCAATGCAATGAGTGCCAACTCCCAGGACACAATGAACATCATCACGATGATGCCCAGCACCGTGAGCACGGAGCTGACCAACTGCGAGAACGCTTGCTGGAGGCCCTGCTGGACGTTGTCGACGTCGTTGGTCACCCGGGAAAGGATGTCGCCGCGCTGACGGGTGTCGAAGTAGTTCAACGGCAACCGGTTGAGCTTTGCCTGGACATCGTCACGGAGCCGTTTGATGACCCGCATGACGATCCTGTTGAGCAACCACCCTTGCGCCCACATGAAGATGTTGGCCACGAAGTACATCAAAAGCACGATCGAAATCAGGAATGTCAGCTTGGAAAAGTTGATTCCATTGGTCAGTTCCATCTTGGAGACCATGTCCGCGAAGTTGTTCTGGCCCTGCTGGCGCATCAGGTCAGCGAATTGCGCCTGAGTGACGCCCGGCGGAAGCTGCTTGCCCATGACGCCACCGAAAATCACGTCCATGGCGTTGCCAAGGATCTTGGGAGCGATCACGTTGAGGACCACGGAGACCACCACGAGGCCGATCACCGTGTACACGCCGGTACTTTCGGGCTTGAGCAAACCCATGAGGCGTTTGGCGGACGGCCAGAAGGCCTTGGCCTTCTTGGCGGGAACGTCACCGAACATGCCGCCGTCGGCCTCGGAGGGAACGTACTCCTCCTCGACGAAGTCGTCGTCGTCAAGCGTTTCGGTTGCTGTCTCAGCCACGGCGGCCGCGTTGGCGTTCTTCGCGGCCTCTGCCTTGGCAGCCCAGCCGCGTTTCTTCTGCTGGTTCTGCTCGCTCATGCCACTTCCTCCACGCTCAGCTGGGATTCAACGATTTCCTGGTACGTAGGCGATGTCTCCAGCAGTTCATCGTGGGTCCCCCGGTCCACGATGCGGCCGTTATCCAACACCAGGATTTCGTCCGCGTCGGCGATGGTGGAGACCCGCTGCGCCACGATGATGACCGTGGAGTCCTGCGTCTTCGCTTTCAAGGCTTTCCGCAGCCGGGCATCGGTAGCTACGTCCAAGGCCGAGAACGAATCATCGAACAAGTACACGTTCGGCTTGGTCACCAAAGCCCTGGCGATGGAGAGCCTCTGGCGTTGGCCACCGGAAACGTTGGTGCCGCCCTGGGCGATGCGGCGGATCAACCCCGAGGACTTCTCCGCGACGAAGCCCTTCGCCTGCGCGGTTTCCAGTGCCTCCCACAGTTCCGCGTCCGTGGCGTCCGGCTTGCCGAATCGGAGGTTGTGCTCGATGGTGCCGGAGAACAGGTACGGCCGCTGCGGCACAGCCGCCACCCGGCTGGTGATCTCGGAGGCATCAAGGTCGGTGACCGGCACGCCGTCGAGCAGTACTTGGCCGGAAGCCACGTCATACAGCCGCGGCAGCAGGGACACCAAGGTGGTTTTCCCTGCACCGGTGGAGCCGATGATGGCCAGCGTCTTGCCGGGCTCGGCGGTGAACGAGACGTTGCTCAGGACCGGCGCTTCGGCCCCAGGATACTTGAACGTGACGTCGCGGAACTCAACGCGGCCCTTCTTCTCGGCAGGAGCCACCGGCGAGACCGGATTGTGGATGGAAGGCTCGACGTCGAGGACCTCACCAATGCGGTCCGCACAGACCGATGCGCGCGGGATCATCATGGCCATGAACGTACCCATCATGACGGCCATCAGGATCTGCAACAAGTACTGGAGGAACGCCGTCAGGGAACCGACCTGCATAGCTCCCGAATCAACACGGTGGCCGCCGAACCACAGCACGGCAGCCGTGGACAGGTGCAGGATCATGCCGATGGCCGGGAACATCAGGACGAACAGGTTGCCGATCTTGACCGAAACTGCTGTGAGGTCCTGGTTGGCATCGCCGAATCGCTTGACCTCATAAGGTTCGCGGACGAACGCACGCACAACGCGGATGCCGATGATCTGCTCCCGGAGCACACCGTTGATGGCATCAATCTTTTTCTGCATGGAGCGGAACAGCGGCATGAGGCGGACCACAAGGTAACCCACCACGGCCACCAAGACGGGCACGGACACCCAGACCAGCCACGAAAGGCTGAGGTCTTCGCGCAGAGCCATGATGATGCCGCCAACGCACATGATGGGGGTTGAGACCATGAAGTTCAGGCCCATCAGCACCAGCATTTGTACTTGCTGGACATCGTTTGTGCCGCGCGTAATGAGGGTTGGGGCACCGAAGCGGTTCACGTCCTGCGCCGAGAAGCTGCTGACCTGGCGGTAGACACCGCGGCGCAGGTCGCGGCCGATCGCCATTGCGGTCTTTGCACCGAAATAGACCGCGATGATGGCCGAAACGACTTGTCCGAGGGCCACAGCGAGCATGAGCGCCCCGGTACGCCAAATGAAATCGGTGTCCCCCCTGGACACTCCTTCATCGATGATTTTGGCGTTGAGGCTAGGGAGATAGAGCGTGGCGATGGTGGACGCCAACTGAAAAATGAGGACGGCCACTATCTGCGGCAAATACGGCTTGGAATACCGCCGTATAAGGGTGACAAGCATGCCCACGGGTCCTTAGAAAGAGTGCGTGAATGAAGTAAAAGAGAGTTTTGCAGCAAGGGCTGACACTATTAGCCTCCCCACTCTACGAAATCCCTTGCCGCGGCGAAACAACCACGGCAAAAGATCATCCCAGCGGAGTATTTAAGTCCCCGCACACAACAAAGGCACCGGCTGGAATCCCAGCCGGTGCCTTGGTGTGCATCGAAATTAGCCTGCGTGCTTGCCGTGATCAGAGCGGGCTTCCACTCCCTGCAGGAGCAGAAGGGCCATACGCTCGTGTTGCTTACGCTCGCGCTTGAGTTCCTTGCGGATTGCGGCGAGCTCGGCGGCGGTGCGGGCCTGCTGTTCGGCCATGGCCTGCTGCTCCCGCAGGCGCGCCTGCAGTTCAACGTTCGCCCGGCTCAACTGCAGCTGCTGCTCAGCGAGGACATACTGCGTCCTGGACAGTTGCTCCTGCAACTCCCTCACGTCCCCCGCACTGCCTGGCCGTTCCTGGGTGAGGATCCGGGCAAACTCCAAGTCGAGGTCCGGCCCATCGGCTGGAGCGGACTCGCGCCGTGCCGTCCCGGAAAGCGGGCGTCCCGACGTCGGACGTTCGACGTCGTCGGGAGATTCCTCAGTGTCGCTCAGCTTCATTGCGTCCATCGACGCGGTGTCCACGGACATCGCGGCCTCGGCGGATGCCGTCGCGATAAGTTCCTTGTCCGGGGTGGCGTCGACTGTGCGGCGGAGCGGGCGTTCCTTGATCAGCAGCACGGATACGAAGGCAAGCACGGCGATGATCGCGGAGATCATGAAGATCTGTGCCGTCGCGTCACCATAGGCTGCACGCATGATGTCGCGGATCGGAGCCGGCATGTCCGTCAGGTCCATGCTGGAGCCGGAGGCCCCACCACCCTGCACCGGGATCCCGGCCTTGGCCATCCCGCTGACCGCCAAGTCCTTGACGTGGTTGGCCATGACGGCACCGAGGACTGATACGCCGATCGCGCCGCCGACAGAGCGGAAGAAGGCAACCGAAGCACTAGCCGTTCCAATGTCCTTGGCCTGGACGGTGTTCTGCACGGCGAGGACCAGGTTCTGCATCAGCATGCCAAGGCCCAGGCCGAAGACTCCGATGTAGATGGCCACCAGCCACAGAGCCGTGGTGTGATCCAAAGTGCCGGCAAAGGCGAGGCCGCCCACCAGCAAGACGGATCCGGCGATCAGGAACCGCTTCCACTTCCCGAACCGGCTGATCAAGATGCCGGATGCGACCGAACCGACCAGGTTTCCAGCAATCATCGGCAGCGTGAGCAGGCCTGCCTCAGTAGGCGTGGCACCCCGGGCAACCTGGTAATACTGACCCAGGAAGGTGGAGGAACCGAACATGGCGATACCCACGGCCACCGAAGCGACGATAGCCAGTGCCGTGGTGCGCTCCGAGATGATCTTCAACGGGATGATCGGCTGGGCAACCTTGGTTTCGACAAGAACCAAAAGGCCCAACAGCACCACGCCGCCGCCGACCATGAGGGCGGATTGCCAGGAGATCCAGTCGTAGTAGTCCGGGTTGCCAGCGAAGGAAACCCAAATGAGGAGCAGGCTCACGCCTGAAGTCAGCAAGATGGAGCCGAGCCAGTCGATCTTTGCGGGCCGCTTGATGTGCTCGATCTTCAGGGTCACCTGGAGCAGGATAAGCGCGACGACGGCAAGCGGGACGCAGACGAAGAACGTCCAGCGCCATCCGAGCGGACTATCGACAATGAAACCACCGAGCAAAGGACCGCCGGCTGTACCAACAGCCATGACCGCGCCCATGTATCCGGAGTACTTACCGCGATCCCTTGGCGGAATCATGGAACCGATGATGGCCTGGGCCAAGGCGGTGAGGCCACCCAGTGCCACGCCTTGGATGACGCGGGCGGTCAGCAAAAGCGGAATGGTCTGGGAAAGGCCCGCCATGACCGAACCGGCGACGAAAATAACGATGCTCAACTGAACCAGGAGCTTCTTGTCGAACAGGTCGGCAAGCTTGCCCCAGATGGGAGTGGTGGCAGCGTTCGCCAAGAGGGCGGCAGTGATAACCCAGGCAAAGTCCGTCTGCGTGCCCTTGAGCTCGGACATGATGGTGGGCAGCGCGTTGGACACGATGGTGCTGCTCAGGATTGCCGTAAAGAATGCTGCCAGGAGGCCGGTCAATGCCTCCATGATTTGGCGGTGCGTCATGGGCGCGGCAGTGCCCATCGCGGCGGCCGCCACGGGGGTGTGAGTTGATGGTTTAGCCATTCCAGGCTCCTAAACTGTGTAGTTCGTCGTAGTGGAACCGGCCGCCGTTGCCCGGAGTGAGTCTTTGAGTGAATCGGTCAGTTTCTGCAGCACCTCGGATGCGTCCCGGGCGTCTTCCTCGCTCCAGCCGCCCAAGTAGTCCCGCAGCCTGACACTGCGTTGCTCCTCGAAATCACGGAGTTTGGTGGCGCCCTCTTCTGTCAACGCGAGAAGCTGGGCCCTGCCGTCTGCTGGATCCGGCCGCCTGGTGACGAACCCGAGATCTTCCAGCTCGGCAATATGCCTGCTCAGCACCGGCGGGCTGACACCCAGGCGCGCAGCGAGTTGGGTGGCACGGGTTTCCCCTTCGCCGATGAACCGCATGACGCCCTGGATCGCCATTCCGACGTCGCCAGCCTTTGACTGATGCGCCATCACCACGCAGCGCAGAGTCCGCTGCAGATCAAAAATTTGATGTACCAAATCGGTTGCCGTGGCAGATCCGACAGACATTGCCAATACCCCTTTTTTATTTGCCCTAAGCAACCATAGCTTAAAATGATTGCTTTGGGAAACTAAAGAAGATGAGGCCGAAAATGGGCCAGCCCCCGCACGGAACATCCGTGAGGGGGCTGGCTGGGGACAAAGCTAGTCGCCCAAATGCGTGGGACCGAACATCTTCAGGAGCGTCTCCACGACGACGACGTTGGGTCCATCGCCTTCAAAGGACGCCTTAAGCGCGTCCCCGACGTCCTCTGGTGCGACACGGCGCGCCGGGACTCCGAAGGACTCGGCAAGTTTGACGAAGTCCGGGCGCGCGAGCTCGGTGGCTGTGGCTTTCCCGAAGGCTCCCACCATGTACTCACGGAGGATGCCGTAGCCGCCGTCGTCCACAATCAGCCAGGTGACCGGGATGTTGTGCTGCTTGGCGGTGGCAAGTTCGGAGATGGAGTACATGGACGATCCATCGCCGGACACCGCCAGCACCCTGCTCGGCTTGCCTGTGGTTTCCAAGCCCACCGCGCCGCCGATGGCCGCCGGAAAACCGTAACCCAGGCCGCCGGCGCCTTGGGCGGAGTGGAACTGACCCTGCCGGGCATCCCAGCAACTCCAGCCCCAATAAGCGGAGATGGTCATGTCCCAGAACGTTTGCATGTCAGCCGGAACAGCCTCGCGGATATCGGCCATAAACTTCAGTTCCTTGGCCAGATCCTGTGATTCGAGGCGGGCCCGGACCTTTGCCAGCGTCTCTTTGGTGAGGTGTTCCGGCGTCGTGCCATGCCATGAACGCAACGACCGGTCCCCCGGACCTGCCTGGGACAGGGCTTCGTCCAACGCTGCAAGAGCCTGGCCGGCGTCGGCCCGGATACCCAAACCTGGCCGGTTGGATTCAAGGACGCGCGGCTCGGCGTCGATCTGGATGATGCGGCCGCGGGGTTCGAATGTGAAGTAGTTGGACGTTACCTCGCCCAGCGACGATCCGATGACCACCAGCACGTCGGCATCTTCGAGCACGTCGGTCATGTAGCGGTCCTCGATCCAGGACTGCAGGGACAGCTCATGGGTCCAAGGGAACGCCCCATTTCCACCCGGCGTGCAGATGACCGGAGCCCGTAGCTGCTCCGCGATGGAGAGCAAGGACTTCTCCGCCCGGCCGCGACGTGTGCCGCCGCCGGCAATGATGGCCGGACGTTCCGCCGTCGAGAGCCACTTGACGGCCTCGCGGATCAGCTCGACTCGCGGCGGGTTGTCGAAGGCTTCGGCGAGCGCGTCCTCAACGGGCGGGACAACGATCGGGTCCAGCAGGACGTTCTGGGGAATTTCGATCCACACGGGTCCCTGCGGCGAGGAGATCGCCTCGGTCCACGCGTCCTGGATGGCTGACGGGATTCCGGAGGCATGCTGGATCAACCGCTGGCTCTTGGTGACGTTCGCAGCCGAGGCCTTCTGGTCATCGAGCTGGTGGAGCATGCCCTTCCGGCGCGCACCGAGGCCATCCAGGGGGATCTGGCTCGCCACTACCACCATGGGAACACCCGTTGCATAGGCCTCCTGCAAACCGGCCAGGGACGTCAACGCGCCAGGGCCGGTGGACAGGAACAGCACACCGACTTCGCCGGTGGCACGCGAGTAGCCGTCAGCGGCGAACGCAGAGTTGTTCTCCACCCGGGAAGAGACAAAGTGCAGGTTGCCGCGGCCCATCGCGTCAAAGAGTCCCAGCGCGTGCTGGCCCGGAATCCCGAAAACGGTCTTGGCACCGAGTGCCTCAAGGGTTTCGACGACGAGGTCCCCACCATTGCGCTGGCCGGTCCCCGACACTCCATCGGCCGCCGCTGCCGCTGTGGGATCGACGTCGATCATCGCTGCTCGGCCCCGATTGTGGAAGCGCTCGCTGCGCCGGCCTGCGCCCCGGATGCCTGCGCAAATTCTTCGATGCGGGCGCCCAGAGCCTGCTGTGCGTACCCGTTGGGTGCGCCGTGCCGATCGCGTTCCACTGCGTTGTCCGCCATAAGGGTCACGAGCTCGTAGGCAACGTGGCTGCCCGCCACACCGGTGATTTCTGCGTGATCGTATGCCGGGGCGACCTCCACGATGTCCGCGCCCACCAGGTTCATGCCGCGGAAGCCGCGGATGATCTCCAGCAACTCGCGGCTGCTGATGCCGCCGGCCTCAGGGGTGCCGGTTCCCGGTGCGTGGGCCGGGTCCAGGACGTCGATGTCCACGGAGATGTACAGGGGACGGTTGCCGATACGGTCACGGATCTTTGCGACTGTCTCGAGGACGCCCTGGTAGTAGACGTCCGCTGAGGTGACGATCCCGAAGCCGAAGCGGTGGTCGTCGTCGAGGTCTTTCTTGCCATAAAGGGGGCCGCGGGTGCCCACGTGACTGATGGCCTCTGTGTCCAGGATTCCTTCTTCGACGGCGCGACGGAACGGGGTCCCGTGCGTGTACTCAGCACCGAAATAGGTGTCCCAGGTGTCCAAGTGCGCATCGAAGTGCAGCATGGCGATGGGTTCTCCAGCGCGCTCGGCAGCGGCCCTCAGCAACGGAAGGGCAATAGTGTGATCGCCACCGAGCGTGACCAGCTTGCTTCCCTTTGCCGTAAGGTCCAATGCGTTTTGCTGGATGGTCTCGATGGCCTCGTTGATATTGAACGGGTTTACCGCCATGTCACCGGCGTCGGCGACTTGGATGTTTTCGAAGGGGCTGACGTCCCACGCCGGGTTGTACGGGCGCAGCAACCGGCTGGCTTCGCGAACATGGTTGGCGCCGAAGCGGGCGCCCGGGCGGTAGGAAACGCCGGAGTCGAAAGGAACGCCGACTACCGTGACGTCCGCCTTGGAGACCTGGTCCAAACGCGGCAACCGGGCGTAGGTGGCAGCACCTGCGTAGCGCGGAATGCGGGATGAATCGATAGGGCCGAGGTTGCCGTTGGCCTCAATGCGGAGCTCTTCCAAAGTGCGCCACTCCTTAGTGGATCGGTGAAATGGGATCAGTTCTCTGTGACACCCATCATACACTCAAAGTTTCGTAGCATGCATCAGTTGTTTACAAGCACAGCCACAAGTGAAGCCCCAAGCACAGTCCCGTGAAACACATGAGATCCCGCTCACACACGACGTAAAGATTCCATAAAAAACGGCAGTTCGACGCCGGCGGCAGCCATACGCTCCTAGCGGACGCAGCACAGTGCTGCACGAAAGGACCATGTGACTACGCTGACGAGGCCTCCGGCCGATCCGGCCACCGGGCCAAAGATTCCCTTCAACCTCAAATCGTGGTTGTTGGAAGGAATGCCGGAAACCTCGGGCAAGCGGCAAGGTCCCCACGGCCGCCCTGCGGAGTCGCACAAACCCCAAGCGTGGTGGAAAGTCATGTGCCTCACCGGCCTGGACTACTTCTCCACACTCGGGTACCAGCCTGCCATCGCGGCATTGGCTGCCGGCCTCCTGTCCCCGTTGGCCACGCTTCTCCTCGTCATCGCCACATTGGCGGGCGCCTTGCCCGTATACCGCCGGGTGGCCAAGGAGAGTCCCCGGGGAGAAGGCTCCATTGCGATGTTGGAGCGCCTGCTCCCCCGCTGGGGCGGCAAACTGTTCGTCCTGGCGCTGCTCGGCTTCGCTGCTACGGACTTCATGATCACCATCACGCTTTCTGCCGCTGACGCCACCGCCCACCTCATCGAGAATCCTTTCGCTCCGGACTTCCTCGAAGGCCAGCAGGTGGTCATCACGCTCGCTTTGATTGCCGGGCTGGGTATCGTCTTCCTGCGTGGATTCAAGGAAGCCATCAACGTCGCCGTCGTCTTGGTTGGCCTCTTCCTCACCCTGAACCTCGTGGTGGTGGGCGTATCCATCGGCCATGTCTTTAGCGACTCCCGAGTCATTCCGGACTGGTGGACGGGCCTCACCACCTCACACGGTGACCCGATCATGATGCTTGCTTTGGCGCTGCTCGTGTTCCCACGACTTGCCCTGGGTCTTTCCGGCTTCGAGACCGGCGTTGCCGTAATGCCCCAAATCAAGGGACACGACGCCGACACAGAGGCCAATCCTGCAGGCCGGATCACGGGAGCCCACAAACTCTTGACCACGGCGGCCATCATCATGAGTACGTTCCTGATCACGTCCAGTTTCACCACCGTGATGCTGATCCCCGCTGCGGAGTTCGACGCCGGCGGAAAGGCGGACGGCCGCGCACTCGCCTACCTTGCGCACAAGTATTTGGGCGACGGATTCGGCACCGTGTACGACGTCAGCACCATTGCCATCCTGTGGTTTGCAGGCGCCTCTGCCATGGCCGGACTGCTGAACCTCGTGCCGAGGTACCTGCCGCGGTATGGAATGGCTCCCGCGTGGGCCCGGGCATTGCGCCCCTTGGTGCTCGTCTTCACCGTCATCGCTTTTGTGGTCACGCTGATCTTCAAAGCCGACGTCAACGCACAGGGTGGCGCCTACGCCACCGGAGTGTTGGTGCTGATCACTTCTGCCTCCATTGCCGTGACGCTGTCCGCCCGGCGGAAGAAGCAGCGGGGACAAGTCATAGGCTTTGGGATCGTTTCCGTGGCATTTGTCTACACCACCGTGGTCAACTCCATTGAGCGCCCGGATGGCTTGAAGATCGCAGCTTTGTTCATCCTGGGAATCATGGTGGTGAGCTTTGTATCCCGTATCCGGCGGGCTTTCGAACTGCGCGCCACCTACATCAAGATGGACCAGAAAGCGTTGGAATTCACGGCAGAGAACGCTGATGGTCCCGTGCGCATCATCGCCCACGAACCGAAACGCCTCAGCGCCAACAGATACAGGGAAAAGCTCCAGCACGCCCAACAGGCCAACCACCTACCCGTGGACAGCGAAGTTCTGTTCATCGAGGTCATCGTGGACGACAGTTCCGACTTTGAGCAGGAGCTCCAGGTGGTGGGCAAAGAGCGGTTCGGCTTCAAAATCCTCGAGGTCCACAGCAACAACGTTCCCAACACCGTGGCCGCGGTCCTGCTGCACATCCGGGACGTCACCGGATTCATGCCTCACATCTACTTCCGCTGGACTGAGGGGAATCCCATCTCCAACTTGAGCAGGTTCCTGTTCTTCGGAGAAGGCGAGATCGCGCCAGTCACCCGCGAGGTCTTGCGGGAAGCGGAGCCGGACATCACCCGGCGCCCCTGGGTCCACGTGGGCTGAGGAACGCGCTACCGGCTCGCCGCGGGCACAAGAACCCAGAGCACCTCTACGGGATGGTCTGTCGGGTTGATCCAGGTGTGTGGTTCCCGCCCGGGGAAGGAAAGAGTGTCCCCTTCCTCGAGGTCGTACTCCTCGTTGGTCAGGACGAGCTTGATCCGGCCTTTAACCACATGCAGCACGTCGACGTCGCAGTCCACGGCGTACAACTCACTCTCACCACGCCCACGCGGTTCGATGGTGGCCTGGAGTATTTGCAGGCGGCGTTCCGAGCGGGCGGTCAAGAGCCGTTCCACGATGCCCTGGCCGCCGAGGGAAATCCGGGGACCGTCGTTTCGCCTGGTCAGGTGGGTCTCAGGAGCAATGAAGAGATCGCCCACAGAGACGGATAGGACTTGGCACAGTGTCACGAGGGACGCGACCGACGGCGACGTCAGGTCGCGCTCCACGCGGCTCAGGAAGCCCTTGGTGAGGCCGGTGGCGTCTGCCACTTGTTCGATGGTGAGTCGCTGGGCCTGGCGGGCAGCACGGATTCTGGAACCTATGGCAACAGGTACGTTGCTCGGTTCAACGGGAAGAGCCTTCATTCACGAACCTTTCAGGCCTACACTCCGGCCCATTCATTGGAGCAATAGTAGCCGGATCGGTCCGCGGGAGTCGCCTGCCGCACAGCTGGAGGCCCTTGCTTGACTGTTGCGCCCGTCACAACATATCCTCACAGGCAACAAGTGTTGACTGGTAGGCATTCAGCCACTCCCCCTCGCCCGCACGGAGACCCACGCCCGCAGGACTTTTGCAGGAGCGGCGTCGTTCCCCACCGTGCATTAGCTTCAAGGACCATCCATGGAATCTTCGGCTCTAAACATCGCAATAGTGGTGGTGTACCTGCTGGCCATGCTCGCGTTCGGTTGGTGGGGCAAGTCCCGCACCAAGAACAACAGCGACTTCCTCGTGGCAGGGCGCCGCCTGGGACCCTTCCTGTATACGGGCACCATGGCAGCCGTTGTCCTCGGCGGGGCATCCACTGTTGGTGGCGTGGGCCTCGGATACAAGTTTGGTATCTCCGGCATGTGGCTGGTGGTGGCGATCGGCGCCGGCGTGCTGCTCCTGAGCTTGCTTTTTGCCGGAACCATCCAACGGTTGAAGATCTACACGGTGTCCCAGATGCTGAGCCTTCGCTACGGAAGCAAGGCAACACAGACCTCCGGCATCGTGATGCTCGCGTACACCTTGATGCTCTGCGCAACCTCCACCGGGGCCTACGCCACCATCTTCGTTGTCCTGTTCGGCTGGGAGCGCTGGCTGGCCATCGCCATCGGCGGGGCCATCGTCCTCGTATATTCGACCGTCGGCGGCATGTGGTCCATCACTTTGGCCGATCAGGTCCAGTTCATCATCAAAACGGTGGGCATCTTCTTCTTGATGCTCCCCTTCGTCCTTAACGCCGCGGGTGGCTTCGACGGGATCCGCGCACGGGTCAACGCCAGCTTCTTCCAGATCGATGGCATCGGTGTCCAGACGATCATCACGTACTTCGTGGTCTATACCCTCGGCCTGCTGATCGGACAGGACATCTGGCAGCGCGTCTTCACCGCCAAAACCCCCACGGTGGCACGGTGGGGAGGCGCCACCGCCGGCGTCTACTGCATCTTCTATGGTGTGGCAGGTGCCCTGATCGGCTTGGCTGCCCGGGTGGCTCTTCCCAATATCGACGTCGCCACCCTCGGTAAAGACGTGGTGTACGCAGAGGTGGCCACCCACATCCTGCCCATCGGAATCGGCGGCCTTGTCATGGCAGCTGCTGTCGCGGCCATGATGTCCACCGCATCGGGTGCCCTGATCGCTGCCGCAACGGTGGCTCGCGCCGACGTCGTACCGTTCGTTGCCAGCTGGTTCGGTAAGACGATCTCCACCGACGACACCGAAAATCCTGAGCACGATGTCAAGGCCAACCGTTATTGGGTTCTGGGCCTGGGCGTTGTTGCCGTACTGATCTCGATGGCGGCACAGGACGTTGTGGTAGCCCTGACCATTGCCTACGACATCCTGGTGGGTGGACTTCTGGTGGCAATCCTCGGCGGATTGGTCTGGAAACGCGGAACAGGCATAGCCGCAGCGTGGTCGATGGCCATTGGCTCGATCCTCACCTTGGGCCTGCTGATCCTGTTTGCCACCGGCGCTATCGCAAGCGAGGACGGCGTTTACGCCAACGAACCGATCTACTACGGCCTCGCTGCCTCTTTCACCGCCTATGTGGTCATCTCACTGCTCACGCCGCCCACGGATCCGGCGGTCCGGGCTGCATGGGATGCCCGCGTTGCAGGGGCGGTTTCAGAGGAATTGCCCCCGGCGCTGCACCCGGTCACCACCAAGTAACCTGGGCCGGAGGGGACGGCGTGGGCGGGCAATCCGGCTAGATGTCGTCCTCTTCGCCCCGGAATTCCTCGGTTTCATCAATCGGGACCACCCGTTCATCGTCCTCGGGTGCGTCGACGTCTTCCACCCAAGGCTGGTCAACCTCTTGGTCTTCGCTGTAGTCGTAGGCCGGGTCTGACTCGATGCGTGTCCGCTCAGGGTAGTTCGCAGTTGGATCAATAGAGTTCATGATGCGACCTCCATCCCGTGGGCTGGCAAGAGCCCTCATCCGAAACGCGGGGAGTTCCCGCCGGTGTCCTTCCATCTGAGCACCGTCGCAATCGGCGGTCAAGGATGGCGCGAAATTGAGGTGCGCCGAACATTCCGTTTAAGGAATACCGGCCAAAATTCGACGCCGATAAGAGGTACAGTGGTGCGTGCAAAGGGGCCGACTTTTACCCCACCCAGCACAGGAGACACACCGTGCAAGCGCACCAAGAATCCCCCGGTTCGTCGAGCCCCGCTCCGGACGCCGCCCCCAAGCCTCCCACCGCAGCAGATCTGCGGCGTTGGCGGCAATACCTGGCCGATGAACGAGCAGAAGCAGCCGTGTACAGGCAACTGGCACAGCGGCGAGAGGGCGAAGAACGTCAGATCCTGCTGGCCCTCGCCGAGGCTGAGGGCCGGCACGAGGCACACTGGCTCAAACTCCTGGGCGAGCACGCCGGGATGCCCAAGGCCGCGTCCAACCGGAGCCGGCTCCTCGGATTCCTGGCCCGGCACTTCGGCTCGGTATTCGTCCTTGCGTTGGCGCAGCGTGCAGAAGGCCGCTCCCCCTACGGAACCGAACCGGCTGCAACCCCGGCCATGGTGGCCGACGAACAAATCCACGAGGAAGTTGTTCGCGGCTTGGCCACACGGGGACGGAACCGGCTGTCCGGATCCTTCCGCGCGGCTGTCTTTGGCGCCAACGACGGCCTGGTGAGCAACCTTTCCCTGGTCATGGGCATGGCCGCCACGGGCGTATCCAGCTCAGTGGTCCTCATGAGTGGCGTGGCCGGGCTCCTTGCCGGTGCGCTCTCGATGGGCGCCGGGGAGTACGTGTCCGTGCGGTCGCAGCGCGAGCTTCTCAACGCCACCTTGCCAACCCAGGCAACGCTGACAGCGGCCCCTTCCCTGGACATCGAGCACAACGAACTCGTTCTGGTCTATCTGGCCCGCGGGATGACACGGGAAGCAGCCGAGCACCGCGTAGCCGAACGCATGGGGTTGTTCACCTGCGACTGTGACCCCAGCCTGTCGTTGCAGCCGGAGAAGCCGCCCACCGACGATCACGAAACCGTGGGCTCTGCGTGGGGCGCGGCCATGTCCAGTTTCTGCTTCTTCGCCTCCGGCGCTATCGTGCCTGTCATCCCCTTCCTGCTTGGCATGACAGGCTTGGGAGCGCTGACAGTAGCCGCTGTATTGGTGGGTATCGTACTCATGGGCACGGGCGCCGTCGTCGGATTACTCTCCGGAACATCGCCGCTGAGCCGCGGCCTCCGGCAGCTGGCTATCGGCTTCGGTGCGGCTGCTGCCACTTACGGGCTGGGGCTGCTATTCGGCGCCTTGATCGTCTGAGTTTGAATCGGCCGAGACACCGAGGCGTTAAGGCGGCGGCGCGAAGTCTCCTGGTGGTAGCGTCGGCGGTGCTTGCCGTCGTCATCGGCCTGTTCCTTCACGGCAACCCCCGATTCAAAGAACTGCTCCCGCCCTTCAGCGCGATGGCTTCCCCGCAAGCAGGAATCGTCCATCCGTCGCCTCCGCGGGCAGACAACGCGCCGCCGCCGGGCCGTGAAGAGGCGGCCGCCCCGCTGGCCTCGCCTCCCGCACCAGCTGCGGCCAGCGACTCATACAAGTTCCTGGCCACTAACGACGACGGCACTCCCGTGGGGTACTCGCCATGCCGGCCGCTGCACTATGTGGTGAACAACGCCACCGCCCCGCCCGGGAGCGACGCGCTCCTGAGCACTGCCATCGCGAAGATTTCGACCGCCACCGGCATCAGGTTCGTCAATGATGGCAGCACGGACGAGCTTCCAGTGCCCCACCGCGAACCGTATCAGCGGGCCAAATACGGTGACCGCTGGGCTCCCCTACTCATCTCCTGGACAACTCCGGACGTGGCTCCGGCCTTGGCCGGGAACGTCATAGGGACCGGCGGGAGCACCATGTATTCGCTCAACAAAGGGCCTAAAAGCTACATCACCGGCAGCCTGGAGTTGGACACTCCCCAGATCACCGAACTGCTCGCCGAACAGGGCGGCAAGGACTACGTACTGGCCGTCATGCAACACGAACTGGGGCACGTGATGGGGCTGGACCATGTGAATGATCCGGTCCAACTCATGTACCCGGAAATCGGCGCCCCGGATGGCCTCGCCCCCGGGGACCTCAACGGCCTCTACCGCCTGGCATCAGCGCCCTGCCGGAAGGACATCTGAGGGCTACCGCGTCAGGACCGCCAGCGCATCCTCGATGGTATCCACCAGGAAGATACGGTCCGCCATGGGACGGCCCGCCGCGAGGCTCTGCACCATGGGCCACGCCGGGAAATCCCTGACCCAGTAATCGCGGCCAACCAGCACCATGGGAGTGACCGTTTCCGGTGTGCCGTAGTAGTTTTCGCAGGCATCTTGGAAGATTTCCTGGACTGTGCCGGCCGCACCGGGAAGGTAGACGACACCTCCGTTGCAGAGTTCCAGGAGGATAGCTTCCCGGACTGAATTGGCAAAGTACTTGGCGATGTGGGTGGCGAAGAGGTTAGGCGGCTCGTGGCCGTAGAACCATGTCGGAATCCCCAGCGTCGCCGTGCCTTGGGGATAACGCTCGACGACGGCGGCCGCCTGACGCGCCCAAGCCGTCACCGAGGGCCGGAACCCGGGCACTGCGCCGAGCGCCTGAAGGGCAGCCGCGGAATCGGCGTCGGGCATTCCGCTAAGGTAGGCACCTAAGTTGGCGGCTTCCATCGCGCCCGGACCGCCTCCTGTGGCGACAGTGAAGCCGGATTGGGCCAGCAGGCGGCCTAACCGGGCGGCGTCGGTGAACTCGCTGGTGCCACGCTGGGCAGCATGCCCGCCCATGACACCCACGAGCTTCCTTCCCGCGAGAACTCCGTGCTCCAGCAACTCATCCAAGGCATCGCCGATCGCGTGGTCATGGAGGGCGGCAGCGAGTGTTGAGTCCAGGCTTCCACGCCGGCCTGGAAGGATGCTCCACTGATACACGCGGGCGTCCAGTGTGGACTCGTATTCCTCGGTGGCTATGTCCTCGTAGAGTTCCTGCGCACTGTAGAGGCTGGCGCGGTAAGGGTTGAAGGGGACACCGCGAAGCTGGGGAAAGATGAGCGCACCGCGGCTTCTCAAGCTCTCCTCCACACCATTGTCGAACGTGCACCCCAAGAAAACAGCCCCGCGGGGGTCGAGGGCCTTGAGCTCACGGGAACGGCCGCGAAGATCCAGTGATTGTGCGTGCCAACCGTGGAGGGAGCGAGCACCTGCATTCACCAATTCATCGAAGCGGGCCACGCTTTCGACGTCGAGTGTCCGGGGGCTCGGACTCAAAGCTCCGGTTCGATTCATGGGTTTAGCCTAAGGGACCGATGACCGTGAATCTGGGGCCAGCCGGGCACTTTCCAGATCCAAGCGGAGGGAGTATCGTGACACGCACCACGTCCTTAGTACCTCGGGGAACGCGGTTGAAGTAGCCAATGCCATTGAATCGGCGTCGAAAGGGACGCCGTAAGCTTGCCGGCTGGGGGGCCCAACATCTGCTCAAGGAGCATGATTGTGGTCCGTTCAAATTCCCTTCGCCGTCCGCTTGGCGGCACCCACTTTTCCTCCCACGCTCGCCGTGATTCCTCTGTGTCCCAGCGCGCCTCCATACCCAGGCGCGCTTTGGGATTCCTCTCAGGCCTTTCGCTTGGCCTGACCACCCTGGTTTTCGGCTTCGCGCCAGCAGTTGTTGCTGCCAGTCCGTCATGTTCGGGCGCGGGCGGCGCAATGCAAATTGTTGCGCATACCGACGACGACCTGATCTTCCTCAGCCCGGACTTCATGCGTGATATCCAGGCCAAGCGTTGCCTCGAGACCGTGTACACCACCGCTGGCGAGGCAGGCGAGGGGCCCTCCTACTGGCACAGCCTCGAAGCAGGAATCCGGGCCAGCTACGCCAAGATGGCCGGCGTCGCCGACTCTTGGACCATAGGCGACGCCGGTCTGCCGAACCGTGCGCTGACCAAGGAGACCCTCAACGCTGCTCCCAATATCTCTGTGATCTTCATGCGGTTGCCCGATGGTTTCCCCAACGGAGACGGTAGCGCCGCGTACAACGACCAAAGCATTTTGAAGCTCTGGGACGGCAGGCTCTCAGCCATCCGACCGGTGGACAACTCCGCGACGTTCACCAAAACACAGTTCCAGAACACGCTGAACCGCCTGGTCGCCGACTTCCAGCCCACCACATTCCGCACTCAGGATTGGACCGGAACGTACAAGCAACCGTATGACCACAGCGACCACTGGGCCACTGCCAAGTTCGCCCAACTTGCCTCGCGGAGCTACACCGGACCACATACGGCGACGGCCTACGACGCCTACGTTATTGACGAGTACCCACAAAACGTCACGGGCGCGGAGCTCACCGCCAAGGTGGATACGTTCGTGAAGTTTGCCGGCTATGACATGTACATTTGTGATTCGCCCGGCGAAGGTTGCCCGGATTCGCCGTATGACCAATGGCTCAAGCGGCAGTACATCACAGCCATTGAATGGACGGGCAACGCGGACAAGTCCACAGGAGCTACTGTCACCGCCTCCTCCCAAAAGGGACCGGACCAAAGTCCCGAAAAGGCGCGCGACGGGTACGACTGGGGAGCTCCGATGGACGCTACCCGCGAATGGGTGACGTCGGGAGAAAAAGCGGGGGCTTGGATCCAGTACAACTACGCTCCGACCCGTACCATTGGCTCAGTCACGTTGTTCGATCGCCCTGACCTCAACAACCAAGTGACCGGCGGAAATCTCCAGTTCTCGGATGGAAGCACCGTGCAGGTACCGGCTTTGCCCAACAATGGATCAGGGCTCACCATCAAGTTCCCGGCACGGACCGTTAGCTCCGTCCGGTTCAACATCACCTCCGTCAGCTCTACCACCACCGACGTCGGGCTGGCCGAGTTCGAGACCTACTTGGGAACAGACACCACTGCTCCCGTAGTGACCGCCACTCCAGCCGGAGGAACATACAATCCAGGTCAACAAGTTGCCTTGAGCACCAACGAGACCGCGACGATCTACTACACCACCGACGGATCAACTCCCACGGCAGCCAGCAGCAAGTACACCACTCCGATCACCCTCAACGGTGCGCTGACCCTGAAGTACTTCGCCGTGGATTCCTCGAATAACTCGTCCGCGGTAGTAACCCAGACGTACTCCACCGGCCCAGACACCACTAAACCCGTGGTCACGGCAAATCCCTTGAGCGGGGCCTACACGCCCGGCACTAAGATCACTTTGACCGCAAACGAGCCGGCGGAGATCCGTTACACCACCGACGGCAGCGATCCGCTGACGGCGGGAGTGGTATATAGCTCGCCAATAACCTTCAACGGTCCTGACCCCATGACCTTGAAGTACTTCGCCCGTGATACGGCGGGCAACGTGTCCGACGTCGTCACCCAGACGTATACAGTGCCACCGGATACAACCGCTCCTGTGGTGACTGCCAATCCCACCAGTCGCGCCCTGGCCAGCGGTGCAACGATCACCCTGACGGCAAATGAGCCGGCCACGATCTACTACACGCAAGATGGCAGCGCCCCTTCGGCCACCACGTCTGCCACGGACTTCAAGTACACAGGACCCATCACCATGGGCAACTCGGCCATGGTCCTGAAGTACATTGGCGTGGACACCGCCGGCAACACGTCCGCCGTCGGAACGCAGACGTACAGCGTCCCAGCAGCCGGGCCGCCGTCGGCCCATGATTTCAACGGGGACGGCAAAGCCGATGTCTTGGCCTCGGATGCCTCAGGAAATCTGTACCTCTATCCGGGTGACGGCGCCGGCGGCCTGCTGCCGCGGCAGCTCGCGATACCTGCCTCGAATTGGTCCACCGTGACTGATGTGATCACTCCGGGAGACTTCAATGGAGACGGCAAGCCAGACCTGCTGGCCCGGGCCGGAGATGTCCTCTGGCTGTACCCGGGTGACGGCGCAGGCGGTTTCGGACCCAGGATCCAGGTCAGTACCGGCTGGAGCCTCCTGACGCAGTTGTTCTCCCCGGGGGACTTCAACGGAGACGGTATCCCTGACGTGATGGCGATGCGCGCCAACGGTGATCTGCGGCTGTATCAAGGCACCGGCACCGGCGGGCTCCGGACGCCGACGACGGTCGGCACCGGCTGGGACGTAATGGATACGATCTTCAGCACGGGCGACTTCAATGGTGATGGGAAGCCGGACGTACTGGCCCGCGGCGCCAGCTCGGGTTCCCTCTGGCTGTACCTCGGAAACGGAGCGGGCGGATGGAGCACGTGGAGCAAGATCACCACAAGCTGGAGCGACCGGACAGCCATAGCCGGCCCCCGGGACCTCAACGGCGACGGTAAAAACGACGTCATTGGCCGCATCGGCGACACGCTCTGGCTCTATCCGGGCACAGGAAGTGGAGGATTCGGCACCCCCACGAGCCTTGGCACTGGCTGGCAGTCGATGAAGATCATCGGCTGACCGGCTCCATGAACCTGGCGCGGGCCGGAGTTTTCCCCCAGACTCTTCGGCCCGCGTCAGCTATGCACGGCTCGTTGTGGGGCCCGCTCTGCTCCCTCGGACGCGCGATTGACATGCAGAGCGGGCCCCACAACGAGTGGTTAACGCGCGACGACGGCCCGGTACCTTCCGTGGGAAGGCACCGGGCCGTCGTCGTACTGGCGTTCTGGGAACTAGAGCGTGGCGAAAACTTCGCGCAAGAGCGTGGCCGTTTCGGACGGCGTCTTGCCGACCTTCACGCCTGCAGCTTCGAGAGCTTCCTTCTTTGCCTGTGCTGTACCGGCGGAACCGGACACGATGGCGCCTGCGTGGCCCATGGTCTTGCCCTCGGGAGCGGTAAAGCCGGCCACGTAGCCGACAACCGGCTTGGTGACGTTGGCCTTGATGTAATCAGCGGCGCGCTCTTCAGCGTCACCACCAATTTCACCGATCATGACGATGGCCTTGGTCTCGGGATCAGCTTCGAACGCAGCCAAGGCGTCGATGTGCGTGGTGCCGATGATGGGGTCGCCGCCGATGCCGATCGCGGTGGAGAAGCCGAGGTCGCGGAGTTCGTACATCATCTGGTAGGTCAACGTACCGGACTTGGACACGAGGCCGATGGGGCCCTTGCCCGTGATGTTGGCCGGGGTGATGCCAACCAAGGCCTCACCCGGGGTGATGATGCCGGGGCAGTTCGGGCCGATGATACGGGTGACCTGCTTGCCGTCGGCGTCCACCTTGGACTGGGCCAGCGCCCAGAACTCGGCGGAATCCTGGACCGGTACGCCTTCAGTGATGACAACGACCAGGCCAATGCCTGCTTCGATTGCTTCGACGACGGCGTCCTTGGTGAATGCGGGCGGGACGAAGACGATGGACACGTCCGCGCCCGTCTCAGCCATGGCTTCCTTGACGGTGCCAAAGACCGTGATTTCATTCTCGCCATGCATGACCGTGGTGCCGGCCTTGCGGGCGTTGACGCCGCCAACAATGTTGGTGCCGGCCTTGAGCATCAGGGCGGTGTGCTTGGTGCCTTCGCCGCCGGTGATGCCCTGAACGATGACCTTGGAGTCTTTGTTGAGGTAGATAGACATTCTCGGGTCCCTTTACTTAGCTGCGTTGGCGAGCTCGGCGGCCTTGTCGGCGCCCTCGTCCATGGTGGCGGCCAGGGTAACCAGCGGGTGGTTGGCCTCGGTCAGGATGCGGCGGCCTTCCTCAACGTTGTTGCCGTCGAGGCGAACTACCAGCGGCTTGTTCGCGGAGGAACCAAGCTCAGCAAGCGCACCCACGATGCCCTTTGCGACGGCGTCACACGCGGTAATGCCACCGAACACGTTCACGAAAACGCTCTTGACCTGGTCATCGCCGAGGATGACGTCCAGTCCGTTGGCCATGACCTCAGCGGACGCTCCACCGCCGATGTCAAGGAAGTTGGCGGGCTTGACGTTGCCGTGGTTTTCGCCGGCGTAAGCAACGACGTCGAGGGTTGACATCACAAGACCGGCGCCATTGCCGATGATGCCGACCTCGCCGTCGAGCTTGACGTAGTTGAGGTCCTGCGCCTTGGCCTTGGCCTCGAGCGGATCAGCTGCGTCCTTGTCCTCCAACGTGGCGTGGTGCACGTGGCGGAAGTCTGCGTTCTCGTCCAAGGAAACCTTGCCGTCGAGAGCAACGATCTCGCCTGCACCGGTGCGAACCAGCGGGTTGACCTCGACCAGCGTTGCGTCTTCCTTCTTGAAGACATCCCAGAGCTTCAGGATGACGTCGGCAACTTTGCCGCGCAATTCCTCGGGGAAGCCTGCTGTTGCGACGATCTCGTCGGCCTTGGCCTGGTCGATGCCGACAGCGGGGTCGATGGCAACCTTGGCCAGAGCCTCGGGACGCTCAACTGCCAGCTGCTCGATTTCCATACCGCCCTCAACCGAGCACATGGCCAGGTAGTTGCGGTTGGCGCGGTCCAAGAGGACCGAAAAGTAGAATTCCTCGGCGATGTCCGCGCCTTGGGCGATCATCACCTTGTTGACGGTGTGGCCCTTGATGTCCATGCCCAGGATGTTGGTGGAGTACTCAAGTGCCTCTTCGGCAGTCTTGGCAACCTTGACGCCGCCAGCCTTACCGCGGCCACCGACCTTAACCTGTGCCTTTACGACAGTTACGCCGCCGATTTTCTCAGCAGCTGCCTTTGCTTCTTCAGGGGTGTGCGCCACGATGCCAGCGAGCACGGGTACACCGTGCGCCTCGAACATATCGCGCGCCTGATATTCAAACAGGTCCACGGTTTAGTGTCCTTCTACGTCGAAGTAGTTTTCTGTTCAGCCGGGAACCGCGATGACCGCGTTAGCCAGCTGCGGAAAGTACGCGGTAAACAACCGGGTTTAAAGCCAGTCACATTGCGTAAGGTCCTCTCGGAACTTTAGCCCGTTGAGGAGTCCCGCCAGCTACACACTACCTGTTAAGTGAGTAACCTTACACTTCTATCACGTGTAGAAATGCCGCAGAATCACGCTCTTATACGTCCAATTTCGTCAACGGCGCGTAGCGCAACAGCAGGCGCTTTTCGCCGACGTCGAACTTCACTTTGGCAACCGTCTTGTCCCCTGCGCCTTCGATACCCAGCACCACGCCGTTGCCGAAGCTCGTGTGGTTCACCTTGTCCCCGACCACCACGGAAATGACTTCCTTTTGGGGCTGAACCCTGCTGCGGACGACGGCGGCAGGGACGTCGGCGTCGAATCCTGCGGTGGGGCTGGCGGCAGCGCCGCGGGAGGTTCCGGCACCCCAGAACGAGCCACCGTACCGGTTTGAGCCGATGGGGGCACTCCCCCAGCCGCCTGCTTGGCGGCTCATGCCTTCGCGCTTCCACTCCACGAGCTCGGAGGGGATTTCTTCGAGGAACTGGCTGGCAGGGTTGTACTGGCTTTGGCCCCACATACTGCGGACCTCTGAGCGCGTCACGTAGAGGCGTTTCCGAGCACGCGTGAGGCCCACGTAGGCGAGCCGGCGTTCTTCCGCGAGCTCCTTCGGGTCCGTTGCCGAGCGTTGGTGGGGGAAAATTCCATGCTCCATGCCCGTGAGGAAGACGACGGGAAACTCCAAGCCCTTGGCCGTGTGGAGGGTCATCAGCGTGACCACTCCCATGCGCTTGGCCTCAGCCACTGCGGCATCAATGTCCCCACCGGGAGCATCCGGAATCTGGTCAGCGTCTGCCACCAGCGAGACCTGCTCCAAGAACTCGCCGAGCGAGCCTTCCGGGTTGTCACGCTCATACTCCCTGACCACAGCCACAAGTTCGGCGAGGTTCTCAACCCGCGACTCATCTTGGGGGTCGTTGCTGGCCCGAAGCCCGGCAAGGTAGCCGGTCTGCTCAAGGACGGCTTCAAGTGCTGCCGACGCGCCTGAACCGGACGCGACTTCGGCAAGGTCGTCCAGCAGTTTAACGAAGCCCAGCACCGCGTTAACGGAGCGGGTTGCCATGCCAGGTGCCTGGTCTGCGCGGCGGGCGGCCGTCATGAATGATGTCCGTTCCCGCTCAGCCAAGGCCGCCACGGCACCTTCAGCGCGATCGCCGATCCCCCGTTTGGGTTCGTTCAACACGCGCCGGAGGTTGACGTCGTCGTCCGGGTTCACCAACACGCGCAAGTACGCCAGGGCATCCTTAATTTCCTTGCGCTCGTAGAACCGGGTGCCGCCAACAACCTTGTACGGCAAGCCCACCCGGACCAGGACGTCCTCGATGGACCGTGACTGGGCATTGGTCCGGTAGAAGATCGCGACGTCACCAGGGCGCAGGCCTTCCTCGTCCTGCAGGCGGTCGATTTCCTTGGCGATGAACTGGGCTTCGTCGTGCTCGTTCTCCCCCACGTAGCCCACTATTTTTTCGCCGTCGCCTTCCGCGGTCCACAAGCGCTTTTCCTGGCGGTTGGGATTGCGGGAGATGACCGAGTTGGCAGCGCTGAGGATGTTCTGCGTTGAGCGGTAGTTCTGTTCGAGCTTGATGGTGCGCGCGTTGGGATAGTCTGCCTCGAACTCCACGATGTTGCGGATGTCGGCGCCACGGAACGCATAAATTGATTGATCGGAATCGCCCACCACCGTGAGTTCGCTCGGTTCGACGTCGGTGTCCGCTCCCGTGCCCACGATTTCCCTGACCAGCGCGTACTGGGCGTGGTTGGTGTCCTGGTACTCGTCCACCAGGACATGGCGGAACCGGCGCCTGTAAGACTCTGCGAGCGCAGGGAAAGCCCGGAACATGTAGACAGTCTCTGCGATGAGGTCATCGAAGTCCATCGCGTTGGCCTGGCGCAATCGCTGCGTGTAACCCTTGAAGACCTCGGCCACGGCCGTGTCGAAGGGGTCGTTGTAGTTCGCAGAAGAGGCGTACGAATCGGCGTCGATCAGTTCGTTCTTGAGCGCTGAGATTTTGTGCTGGATGGCCTTGGGGGCGAACTTCTTGGGATCAAGATCCAGGTTCTTTGAGACCAGGGTGATCAGGCGCAGGGAATCGGCCGAGTCATAGATGGAGAAATTCGAGTTCAGGCCAACGCTCGCGGCCTCCCTCCGCAGAATCCGGACGCAGGAGGAGTGGAAGGTGGAGATCCACATGGACTTGGCCCGGCCACCCACCAAAGCCTCGATGCGTTCCCGCATTTCCGCCGCTGCCTTGTTGGTGAAGGTGATGGCCAGGATTTCGCCGTGATGGGCGCGCTTGGTGGCTATGAGGTAGGCGATGCGGTTACTCAGCACGCGGGTCTTGCCCGAACCCGCGCCGGCCACGATGAGCAACGGGCTTCCTGCGTGCTTGACGGCCTCTTCCTGCTGTGGGTTCAACCCCTGAAGGAGGGCATCCGCCGTCGGGAGTCCCGAGGACGCCTGGTTGCCCCAACCGCCTGCTGCCGGACCCTCTGGAGCGGGCGCAGGCGTTGCCATGGAGCCTCCACCAGTGCGGGATAGCTCCGGGGCAGCCTTGACTGCGGTTTTGGTGCCTGCTTTGAAGGGTCCGTTTGCGTAAGGGTCAAACAACATATCCATGGTGCCTACCAGTCTAGGCGGTGCCCCTGACACTCACGACGGACGCTCACCGCACGCGCTCAGCGGTGGCCCGGATCATCCAGAAGCCAGCCACCCGCGGCGAGCCTGCGCTAGGTAAACTGCGGGACTGAGGTGAGCGCCGCGCTCAACTCCCGAACCGCCGTCGGGCCTCCAGCGACGAACCAATTCATTCCGTTGACCTGCACGACGGCGGTGTCCCCACCTGCGGCACGGACGATCGCCTTGCCCGGCAACCAATCCCATTCCGGGCAGCTGTGCTGGAACCAGCAACCGAGTTCGCCGTCGGCTACGCGGCCCAAGTCGCATGAGCCGGAACCGAACATGCGCAGCGACGCTGCGGAAACGGCGGCAGCATGCCACGGCATGGCCGTGCGGGGATCGGCAAGCCACGTGGGATGGATGTAGGTGGCGGCGCAGATCCCAGCAACCGAGGCTCCGCCTGGACCCGAGATGGGCTCGCCATTCAACGTGGCAGCGTGCTCCTGGCCGCCTAGCCACAACTTATCCAACTCCGGTTGGTAAATGGCGCCAAGCACCACGGACGGGTCAACGGTACGCTGCCCGGCATCTGTCCCGTCGTCGTGCTTCAGCGCGATTGCGGAGCACCAGTAGGTGGATCCGTGCAGGAAGTTGTACGTGCCATCCACAGGATCGATCACCCACGTACGGCCGCTGGTTCCGGAAACAGATGCGCCTTCCTCACCCAAGATGCCGTCCTCCGGGCGGCAGCGTCGCAGCTGTTCCATGACGTAAGCCTCGGCCGCGTGGTCAGCTGCCGTGACGACGTCGGACACCGAGGTCTTCCGTTCACCTTCCAGCCCGCCCATGCGCATGAGGAGGGCGAGCTGGCCTGCTTCCCGAACCAAGGCGCTGGCCAGTTGGTAGTCATCGAGCGTGGGGTCCAGTTCAGTTGCGGTGTGCCTGCCGGTGGTCATGGTTACAGCTTATGTGGCGGGATAATGAATACCATGGCCAAAACACAAGCGCAGCGCATCAAGAAGCACGGAGCCAAGGCAGTGGTTGTGGATCACACCCCGCCTCCCGTGATCAAACCGGCCGCCGGCACCAGCACGCCTGCCGGGCGCTCGCCGGAGCAGGCGCCGAACAACTCAAAGCTGATCGTGATCGCCGGTGTTGTGGCCAGCCTGTTCCTTTTTTGGTACCTGCACTTGCTCACGCTGAACCAGATGACTCAGCTCTCGGGCGGGATGGCCATGCCCGACTCGCTGATCGGTGGGTTCTCGACCGATTACATCACCCACCTGCATGCCGCAATGGATGATGCCGCCCGCGGGCAGCTCAGCTATCTCCACAAGACCGCTGGGACGCTGTTTCCGCTGATCTTCGGCTTCAGTTGGCTTCTGCTGATAGGGACCAATGTGTCCCGCAGGTCGTGGCGACGGGCCATGTGGGCCGCTCCCCTGCTCTTCGTGGTGGCCCACTTGTGGTCCAACATCGCCATCGATTCGATGGTGGCCGCGGCCACGCCCGACGCCGGTTTGGTGGCCTTGGCCTCGGCCGTCACCGTTGCTTCCTGGGTACTTTTCCTGCTGAGCATCCTTTGTGGCGCGGCAGCGGTATACCTCGGCCGAAAGCGGTCAAAGCAGGCTCGGGCGGAACAGGCTCGGGCGGAACAGCGGGATCAGCGCTAGCGAGCAGCTTCTTTCCGTGCCTTGTGAACGCGACGGGCGATCACCAACCCGGCTACGGCCAGGCCGATCGTCACGGGATATCCCATGAGCCGTTCCAGCAGGCCGGGTTCCGCCACCTCCATCCGCGTAAGGCCTCCCGTCACCAGAGCCACAAGGGAAACGAGACCGCAGGCCAACAGGAACCAACTGACCGGGGTCTGACGGAACCACAGGATTCCCAACAAGAGGAGCGTTACGGCTCCCCCGCCAAAGAACATCAACGCCCCGGCGAAGTGCCACGGTGAATGCAGGTCCTCTGGAACCAGCCCCACCACTACGGTTCCCACACCCGCGACTCCCGTGAGAATCCGGATGGCTACGGCCATGATCCACGGCGGGGCAACCAGCCTGGCCCGGGCGGCATCGGAAGGGTTGTTGGAGCTTTCGACCAGCCGGAACCGTTGCGGTTCCACGCCGGGGCGGGCTGCCACCGACAGCAGGCCGGCTGTGAGGAAGATGGCGCCGAAGATCAATGCCAGGCCTTGGACCACAAAGGAGGCGTTCATCAGCTCGTGCAACGGCGAACACACGGCGCGATCGTCATATATGCCGCAATATTTGGCCCCGAGATCGCTGATGAGTCCGGTGGCCCTGCTGTACGGCTCGGGTCCTGCCCAAGCCTCGATGACTGCAGCTTCAGCAAGGAAGTACTGGAGCACACTTAGCTGCGCCCAGGCACCGATGTCTGCCCTGATCCGCCGGACGGAGTGAAGGATGGAGCCGGCTCCTGCCGTTACAGCCGCATGACCTTTCATGGAAGCCAGCCTAGCGGTGTTCGAGCACTGCCCTGCCAGCTTGTATGCTTGTAGTCGTGTCCAGGACCTGGAGCTCCAGCAGCGGGATTTGAGCCGTGGACACACAGGCCCTCGTAGCTCAGTGGATAGAGCACGGCTCTCCTAAAGCCGGTGTCGTTGGTTCGATTCCAATCGAGGGCACTTGAACCACCAGCAGCCCCCCGAGGATTTGCGGTCCTACTTGGCCGGAAACTGGAGGGTGAAAAGGGATCTCGTGGACCGCTCCACCGGCACCCGCGGCACCTTTACCGGCGTCGTGCGTTACCTCCAGAACCTCGACGGCGGCCTTGACTACCGTGAAGACGGCACCATGCACTGGCCTACCCACTCGGGCCCGGCCTTCCGCGAGTACGTTCTCAAAGCCGGGCCGGATGCCGCCTCGATGGACGTATTCTTCCCCGACGGCAGGCCATTCCACGTCATGAGCTTCTCCGAGCAAGGCCATCAGGACGAGCACTGGTGCGATCCGGACGATTACCGCGTCAACTACAGCTACCTCGGGCCGGACTCGTTCAGCTTCAGCTGGGACGTGCGCGGCCCTGCCAAAGATCTGTTGCTCACATCGCACCTGAGCAGAATCGACTCCGGGAGGTAAATGTGCGCCATACCGACACGGACCTAATCATCGTCAGCGCCGTCTGCGTCTACAACAGAGAAGGCCACCTGCTGACCGTGCGCAAGCGCGGCACGGACAAGTTCATGCACCCCGGCGGCAAGCCGGAACAGGGCGAAACCGCCGCCGAGGCTGCCTCGCGGGAACTCGCCGAGGAGGTCGGCATCGACGTGCCGGCGGCGGATCTTGAACCGTTGGGCGTGTGGCTCGCGGCCGCCGCCAATGAAGCTGCCACGAACATCGAGGCCACGGTTTTCACTGCGCCCGGAACGTGGGAGGCACACCCGTCCGCGGAGATCGCGGAGATTCGGTGGCTGGACGTCGCCGCTCCCCTGCCCGATGACCTGGCCCCCTTGCTGACCGACCACATCATCCCGCTGCTGACCCCGCCCAAGTAGCTCGCAGACGGGGCCCAGCAGCTGGCAGATGGCTTAGAGCTCGGGCAGCGCTTCCTGGACAGCCGCGGTGGCCTCAGCGAACTGGGTTTGGTACAGCTCCGTATATCGGCCGTCGGCGGCCAGCAGTTCTGTGTGGGTACCGCGCTCCACAATCGTTCCGTCCTCAACCACCAGAATGACGTCCGCGGCACGGATGGTGGAGAGGCGGTGAGCAATCACGACGGCGGTGCGCCCCTCGAGCGCCTCCCCCAAGGCTGCTTGGACTGCTGCTTCGTTGGTGGAGTCAAGCGCGGCAGTCGCCTCATCAAGAATCACGACGCGCGGCTGCTTGATGAGCAGGCGGGCAATGGTGAGACGTTGGCGTTCGCCGCCGGAAAGCCGGTAACCCCGCTCCCCCACCACGGTCTCCAACCCGTCAGGCAATGACCGGACCATGGGCTCCAACCGGGCCCGCCGGATGACACTCCACATTTCTTCCTCGGTGGCCCCGGGCCGTGCGAGACGGAGGTTGGAGGCAATGGTTTCGTGGAACAGGTGCCCGTCCTGGGTCACCATGCCCAAGGTGTCCCGCAGCGAATCAAAGCGGAGATCGCGCACGTCAACGCCGGCGCCTGGCCCGTGTCCGCCCAAACGCACGGCTCCGGAGTCGACGTCGTACAGCCGCGAGAGCAGCTGGGCCACGGTGGACTTACCGGCACCGGAGGAACCCACCAGGGCCACCGTTTGTCCCGGTTCCACCCTGAAACTGATCCCGTGGAGAACCTCCTCGCCGCCCCTGGTATCCAGGGTGGCGACATCCTCAAGGGAAGCAAGGGAGACCTTGTCCGCGGAAGGGTAGGAGAACCGGACGTCGTCGAATTCCACGGCAACCGGCCCTGCCGGAACAGCCACGGCATCCGTCTTTTCCGTGATGAGCGGCTGCAGGTCCAGAATCTCGAACACCCTTTCAAAGCTGACCAAAGCGCTCATGATTTCAACCCGGGCGTTCGACAGCGCGGTCAGCGGAGCGTAGAGGCGCGTCAAGAGCAAGGCCAGAACCACCACGTCGCCGGGCGCCAACTGCCCGCCGAGCGCCAGCCACCCACCGAGGCCGTACACCAAAGCCAAAGCAAGCGCCGAGACCAGGGTCAGGGCGGTGACGAACGTGAACTGGAGCATTGCCATGCGGATGCCGATGTCCCGCACACGGCCTGCCCGGGCCGCGAACTCACGGGACTCCTCGTCCGGCCGGCCGAAAAGCTTCACCAAGGTGGCGCCCGGGGCTGAGAAGCGCTCCGTCATCTGGGTGCCCATGGCCGCGTTGTGCGCTGCCGCCTCGCGCCGCAGATCGGCCAATTTGGAACCCATGCGCCGGGCCGGAACGAGGAAGATCGGCAGCAGGATCATGGCGAGCACCGTCACCAGCCACGAAGTATTGAGCATGACGGCCAAAGTCAAAGCCAGGGCCACCACGTTGCTCACCACGCCGGAAAGTGTTCCGGCGAAAGCGGACTGCGCGCCGATGACGTCATTGTTCAGCCGGCTGACCAGCGCGCCGGTCCGGGTTCGTGTGAAGAAGGCAATGGGCATCCGCTGCACGTGATCGAACACGCGGGTACGGAGGTCCACGATGACGCCCTCACCGATCGTGGAGGACAACCATCGGGTCAGGAGCCCAACACCGGCCTCGCCAACAGCCACGATGGCGATCAGGATGGCAAGCCACACTACTTTGTCCACTCCGGACTTAGCGATTAGCGCACCAACTACCTGGCCTGCGAGCACCGGAGTGGCAACAGCCAGGAAGGCGGCCACGATTGAGGCGATGACGAAGGCGATCAGCTTTGCTTTGTGCGGAGCAGCGAAACCCAGCACCCGCTTCAGGGTGGCCCGGGAAAATGGCTGTGAGCCACTCTTCGCCGTGGTGATGTTGTACAGCGAGCTCCAAGCCACGCGGTCCATGCTCATTGGTTACTTCTCCTGGCTTGAGGTGTGATGCAATTCCTGGACTTGGCCGTTTTCCAAGTGCCAGCGCGAGTCGAGCCGCACGTTCTCCAGAAGCCGGCGATCATGGGTGACCAGCAAAAGCGCGCCTTCGTAGCCCTCCAGCGCCTCCTCGAGTTGCTCGATTGCCGGAAGATCCAGGTGGTTGGTAGGTTCGTCGAGCACTAGAAGATTCACGCCCCGGGCCTGGAGCAGGGCAAGCGCGGCACGCGTCCGTTCACCCGGGGACAACGAATCCACCGTGCGTGAGGTGTGGTCCGCCTTGAGACCGAACTTGGCCAGCAGCGTGCGAACTTCTGCACTGTTCCAGTCTGCCAGCACAGCCTCCACGGCGTCACCGAGCTGCCGTTCGCCGTCGAGCAGCCCGCGGGCCTGGTCGATCTCGCCAATGGCCACCGAGGCACCCATGGAAGCGTCGCCGTCGTCGGGTTCCTGTGTACCCAGCAACAGGCGCAGCAGCGTGGATTTGCCGGCGCCGTTAGGGCCCGTAATACCGATTCGCTCACCGCCGTTCAGCTGGAGGTTGACCGGTCCCAGCGTGAAGTCGCCCTGGCGTGCGACGACGTTACGCAAGGTGGCCACGACGGCACTGGAACGCGGTGCTTGGCCGATGCTGAACTGCAATTGCCATTCCTTGCGCGGCTCCTCCACCTCGGTAAGCCGCGCAATCCGGGACTCCATCTGGCGGACCTTCTGAGCCTGCTTCTCGGAGGACTCAGTACTCGCCGCGCGGCGGATCTTGTCGTTATCCGGGCTCTTCTTCATGGCGTTGCGTACACCTTGGGAGCTCCATTCCCGCTGTGTGCGCGCGCGGGACACCAGATCCGCTTTGGTGTTGGCGAACTCTTCGAAGCGCTCACGGGCATGGCGTTTAGCCACAGCCCGCTCCTCGAGGAAAGCCTCATAGCCGCCGTCGTACACAGCAACGGAGTTCTGGGCAAGATCGAGTTCCACCACGGTTGTGACACAGCGGGCCAGGAACTCACGGTCGTGTGATACCAGGACCACCCCGCCCCGCAAACCTTGGACAAAGGCCTCAAGGCGGGCAAGGCCGTCCAAGTCGAGGTCGTTGGTCGGCTCGTCAAGAAGCACGACGTCGAATCGGCTAAGCAGCAGCGCGGCCAACGCAACGCGGGCAGCCTGGCCACCGGAGAGCCCGGTCATCAGGGCGTCCGCGCCAAGTTCCAGGCCCAGGTCGGCAAGGACGGCGGGAATCCGATCGTCAATGTCGGCAGCTCCGGACGCCATCCAGCGATCGAACGCCAACGAGTAGGCATCATCAGATCCAGGGGCACCCGAGCCGAGCGCTTCTGCCGAGGACTCCATCTCTGCGGTGGCTTGGGCGCAGCCGGTACGCCTGGCGATGTAGGCCGCGATGGTCTCGCCCTCTACGCGCTCATGTTCCTGCGGCAACCAGCCGACGAAGGCATCCGACGGCGCCAAGCTGACGGCCCCTTCTTGGGGCTGGTCCACGCCCGCGAGGATGCGCAGCAGCGTCGACTTGCCGGCCCCGTTCGCGCCAACGACCCCCACAACGTCGCCGGGAGCCACGGTCAGGGACAGCTTGGAAAAGAGGGTACGGTGGCCATGACCACCTGCGAGATCCTTGGCCACCAAGGTTGCAGTCATTGTCAGTCCTCAAAACGCGAGATTCAGGCCGCGATATGCGCAGGCATGGAAAAACCCGTTGGTCCGGACTTGGGGGGTGTACGGACCAACGGGTTCAAGCATCAAGCATAATTCAATGTGGCGTCGGCGTAAAATCGTCGTGGCCCGAACATCACCCCGGCCCAAACTTCATCCCGGAAAGACCCACATGCCGTTACAGTCCAAGTCGTTCCAACGCTGGCTCCATGGCGTTGCGCCACATGCCAGCACGGCGGACGTCTGCAGGATTGCCGGGATCAAACGGACAACGCTGGCTCAGCAACTGGTCCGCGGCAAGGTGGCGGAGTCCACTTTGGTGAGCATCAGCCGCGGCTTTGACATCAACCCGGTGCAGGCACTCGCCACCTTCGATCTCTACGCCGTCCTTCGAGGTGACCCGGTCCCTCCCACAGCCGGCGAACTGGTGAGCCAAATAGCAACAGTTGACCTGCTCCGGGCAGTGGTTGAACGCAGCCAACCAGGTTCCATCCCGGCCATGGTCCTGTCCGCCACACCGCATCCCACCGCTGTGCGGAACTGGGTGGACGCGATCGACGACGGCGAGTTGCGGCACCGGGTCAGCCAGGCAACCGGAATCGCGCCACAGAATTTCTCGGCACATCTGACCGCGAACAGGCTTCCCCCGGAACTGGCCATCGCTACTTCGCGCGCTGCCGGCGTCGGACCCGCTGGCGGGCTGGTGGCCGGCGGATTGATCACTGAGGCGGAGGCGGGGTGGCCGCCAAACGCCCGGCAAGAAGCCTTGGACGCCATGACGCAGGGCGAGCTGGTGACGCTGGCCGGAGAGCGGCTCCAAGCCCTCGGCAAAACGTTGCGCCGCCAAGAACAAGACCACGAACGCACTGAACGGATTTGGGAGAACCTCGGATGACGGCTGTCCTGCCCTGGGCCACGCTCGTGGTCTGTCTGGCTATCACCATTGCTCGGCTACCAAGCTTGTTGCGGGGTGAAAATCGGGTTCTGTTCTACATCTTCGCGTTGATGACCCTGGATATCCTCCTCAGCATCGAAGGCCCCTACCTGGCGCTGGACGCTGTGCTCGGCGGCGTCAATGTCACCAACCTCATCCTCCGTTTCCTCCTGTACGGAACGTTCCTGTTGATGGGTGTCAAGATCGCCATGGGGTTCGCTTCCGCCTCGGCCGAACGCGCCATCCGTGGCCCGTGGGGGCTGACCGTCCTCGGCCTCACGGTGGGGCTGACCACGTTCTTCTTCGTCATCACGGACACGCGGGGATCCACAGTGGGCATGAACGGGCTGACGTGGGGACCTTCCATGGAGGCCTACGCGGCGCTGGGTCGCTTCTATCCCGGATTCGTTGCCGCGTGCCTGCTGCCGGCGATCTGGCGCACTGTCACAGGACGACCCCCGGCGTTACTGCGCGGCGCAGCCGCGCTCCTCTTCGTGGGCCTGGCCCTCCTGCTGGTATCGCAACTGTTCCCGCTGATCCCTGCAGTCCACCTATGGCTGCGCTCGCTCATCAACTACTCCGCGGTGCTCGCTACCGCGCTGGGCCTAGCGGGAATATGGCTTTCCAAGGCGTACGCGCGTCGTAAACGTAAAATTTCGGTTTAGGACTTTCACAAAAGCATTAGATCGTGGCACAATCATGAATGTGTGAACGAGGCAGCGACCCAACACCGGAGACAGGGAACGGGTCTCCGGCGGAAGTGGCGCTCATGTGAACGCAATTGGGGGGATGAGTGGTGGCGGACTGTTGGGGACCGCCCCCACTCAGCCTTTTTAAGCGGCAATCAGGCAGCATCTCTTCGTTTCCCATGGCAGGTGACCGGACCGGCCCGTCACGATGACTAAGATTGCTCCATGACCACCGTTCACACACGCCGCTCTGTCCTCGCAGCCACTTTGGCCTCCGCCGCCCTGGCACTCTCTGCGTGCGGTGGAGGTTCCACATCAGCACAATCGGGTGGAGATACTTCCTTGTCCGACGTGAAGTCCAAGGGCGAACTCGTTATTGCCACTGAGGGAACGTACCGCCCCTTCACCTTCCATGCTGAAGGCGCAGGCGACCTCACCGGCTTCGACGTCGAAATCGCCAAGGCCGTGGCCGGGAAGCTGGGGGTCAAAGCCACCTTCCAGGAAACCCAGTTCGACGGTATCTTTGCCGGCCTTGACGCCAAGCGCTTCGATGCCATCGCAAACCAAATCTCGATCAACGATGACCGCAAAGCGAAGTACAACCTCTCGACGCCGTACACCGTTTCCACCGGCGTCGTCGTCACCAAGTCCGATAACTCCAGCATCAAGAGCTTCGCTGACCTGAAGGGCAAAACCACTGCCCAGTCGCTGACCAGCAATTTCTACAAGATGGCTGTGCAAGCCGGAGCAAACGTCCAGGCCGTTGAAGGCTGGGCCCAGTCCGTGACACTGGTTCAGCAGGGACGGGTGGACGCCACCGTCAATGACAAGCTCACCTACCTCGACTACGCCAAGACCAACCCGAATGCGGGACTGAAAGTCGCCGCCGAGGCACCGGACAAGAGCCAAAGCGCCATGGCCTTCCGGAAGGGCGCGAACGAACTCACCAACGCAGTGAACAAGGCCCTGGATGATCTCCGGGCTGACGGGACGCTCGCTAAGATTTCAGAGAAGTACTTCGGCTCGGACGTCACCAAGTAGATGAACTGGGACCTCGTTTGGAGTTCCTTCGGCCCGCTGATCACCGGCGCAGTGACGGGGACTATTCCCCTGACCCTGGCGTCCTTTGCTTTCGGCCTGGTACTGGCACTGGTGGTCGCCCTCCTGAGGCTTAGCCCCAACTGGCTGCTTGCAGGGATCGGACGCTTCTACGTCTCCGTGATTCGCGGAACGCCACTTCTGGTGCAGCTGTTCGTGATCTTCTACGGCCTGCCCAGTATGGGGATCAAACTGGATCCGTGGCCCAGCGCCATCATCGCGTTCTCCCTGAACGTCGGCGGCTACGCTGCCGAAATCATCCGCGCCGCGATCCTGTCCGTGCCCAAGGGGCAGTGGGAAGCCGGCCACACCATCGGCATGTCCCGCCCGCAGACCCTACTGCGCATCATTCTCCCCCAGGCCGCCAGGGTGTCTGTCCCGCCCTTGTCCAATACCTTTATCTCGTTGGTCAAGGACACGTCGCTGGCGTCCCTGATCCTGGTCACCGAACTGTTCCGGAACGCCCAGCAGATTGCTGCGTTCAGCCAGGAGTTCATGGCCCTGTACCTGCAGGCAGCCTTGGTCTACTGGGTCATCTGCTTGGTCCTGTCCACGGCGCAGTCCGCCGTGGAGAGGAGATTGGACCGCTATGTCGCCCACTAACCATTCCTCCTCCCCCTCCGTGTTGAAGGCCAGGAACCTGGCCAAGGCTTTTGGCAGCAACACGGTGCTGAAGGATATCGACATCGATATCCACCGCGGGCAGGTCGTGGCCCTTATCGGACCTTCGGGTTCGGGTAAGACAACGGTGCTGCGGTGCTTGAACGGCTTGGAAACTCCCGACGGCGGAACGGTCACCTTCGGCGGGACCGGCGTCGATGGTGATTCTTCCGCGGGACTATCCATCGATTTCGCTGCCAAGGTAGGCAAGAAGGACGTCGCGGAGCTCCGCGACCGCAGCGCCATGGTGTTCCAGCACTACAACTTGTTCCCGCACATGACCGTGCTGAAGAACATCATCGAGGGTCCGGTCCAGGTCCAGAAGCGGCCACGCTCCGAGGCCATCGCCGAGGCAGAACGGCTGTTGGAGCGTGTGGGGCTCGCCGATAAGCGTGACGCTTATCCCTTTGAGCTCTCAGGCGGGCAGCAACAGCGGGTGGGCATTGTGCGGGCTCTCGCCTTGAAGCCGCAGCTGCTTCTGTTCGACGAGCCGACGTCGGCTTTGGATCCCGAACTCGTGGGCGACGTCCTGGGTGTCATCAAGGAACTCGCCGAAGAAGGATGGACCATGGTGATCGTGACCCACGAGCTCGCGTTCGCCCGAAATGTCGCCGATGAGGTTATCTTCATGGACGGCGGTGTTGTGGTGGAGCGCGGTCCGGCGGCAGAGGTGCTGCGCGCACCCCGTCAGGAACGGACCAAGCTCTTCGTCAAACGCCTCCAGCACGACGTCTGAGGTGGACAGCTAGCGGCTGAAGCGCAAAGTCACCAGCTGGAACGGACGCAGCACCAAGTGGACGGCAGAATCCTCTGCCGCTTCAACCGCTGCCACTCCGCCGGTTGTCATTCCAACCGCTGCTATTACGTCTGCTGACGGGGACCGTTCCAACAAATCCGTCGCGGTCGCCGCTGTCGCAGCGAATCCGGGCGTGACCGTGCCCGTGGAACGCTCTCCCAGGGATTCGTACAGGCGGACGATGACATCGCCCGATCCGTCCTCGGCCAGCTTCACGGCTTCGACCACTATCCCTGGGTTGGACACGGACACCAGAGGCTCTACCGGCCGGCCACCAGCGACGAACCTGGGCTTGAGGTTGGTCCGGTAGCCTTCCTCCACTGCGTCCGCGATGCTGGCTCCCGGGCGGATGGTCAGTTCGAGCGTGTGCTCGCCGCGGTCCGCGTCCGGGTCCGGGAAGGTGGCAGAACGCAGCAGCGAGGTGCGCACCGTCGTCGTGGTTCCACCATCCGGGCGGACGGCCCTGGTGACGTCATGTCCGTAGCTGGATGAGTTACTGACGGCCACGCCGTAACCCGGTTCGGCCACATGGATCCAACGGTGCGCGCAGATCTCGAACTTTGCCGCGTCCCAGGAGGTGTTGGTATGCGTCGGCCGGAACACGTGCCCGAACTGCGTTTCGGACGCTGAACGGTCCGCCCTGATGTCCAGCGGGAAGGCGATCTTCAGCAGTTTTTCGCGTTCTTGCCAGTCCACGGTGGTAGCAATCCCCAGCGACGGCGAACCGGCGTCGAGGGTTATGCGCTGCGTGATGGCGGACGTGCCCACCTGGCGCTTGACCACAACGACCACCCCGCCAGCCGTCCGTTCGACGACGACGGCGTCCGCGTGCGTGAGCGGCGTGACGTTGCGGCGGTAGAACTCTTCAATGTCCCAGGCGTCCCATTCGTTGGGTGTGTCCCGGAACAGCTCCAAGAGGTTGCCGGCCTGGCCGGGGGCGATCGCGTTGCGGCCGCTGGCGTGGTCCACCAAGGAGGTGAGCAGGCCGTTGGCGTCCATCACTGCGCGGATGATTCCGTTGTCCAGGATGATGCTGTCCGCTTCGGTCACCTGAACGGTTGAGGCGGGGGCGCGGGTTTCGGCGGCCCCCAGCGCCACTACGCCGTCGCGCTGATGCGGCGTGGCATTGAGAAGGAATTCCGTCCCGCCGTGCCCCACTAAGGCTTGGGCTGCCTCGGTGATGATGGCTTCAAGGTCGCGGGCAATGGCATCGTAGTTCCGTTCAGCGTCCTGGTGCACCCAAGCGATGGAACTACCTGGCAGGATGTCATGGAATTGCTGAAGCAATACCAGCCGCCACAGCCGCTTGAGCTCGTCCCGGGGATAGAGGTAAGCGGCACCGAGGCGGACTGCTGCGGTAGAGCACCACAGCTCCGCTTCCCGCAGCAGGTGCTCACTGCGACGGTTACCACGCTTGGTCTTGGCCTGGCTCGTGTAGGTTCCACGATGCATCTCCAGGTACATCTCCCCCACCCACACCGGTGGGTTGGCATATTCGGCCTCAGCAGCGATGAAGAAGTCCTTTGCTGTCCCCATCCGGACCTTGGGCGAGCCTTCCAGGTCTTCCGTGCGATGCGCGGCGGCCACCATCTCCCGGGTGGGCCCGCCGCCGCCGTCGCCATAACCGAACGGAACCAGGGACATGGTGCCGCGGCCATGCTCACGATAATTCCGCTCCGCGTGGGCCAGTTCCCGCCCATGCAACTCGGCGTTGTAGGTATCAACCGGCGGGAAGTGCGTGAAGAGCCGGGTACCGTCGATGCCTTCCCACAGGAAGGTGTGGTGGGGCATGCGGTTGACCTTGTTCCAGGAGATCTTCTGGGTGAGGAACCAACGCGAACCGGCCTCCTTGACGATTTGCGGGAGGGCCCCGGAGTATCCGAAGGAATCGGGCAGCCAGGCTTCCTGGCATTCGACGTCGAACTCTTTCAGGAAGAAGCTTTTGCCTTCGATGAACTGGCGGGCCATGGCTTCCCCGCCAGGCATGTTGGTATCCGACTCCACCCACATTCCGCCCACAGGGACGAACTGCCCGGATTTCACCTTTTCCCGGATGCGGACAAAGAGCTCCGGGAAATATTCCTTGATCCAGGCCAACTGTTGGGCGGAGGAACACGAAAACACAAAATCCGGGTTCTCCTCCATCAATGCCACCACGTTGGAGAACGTACGGGCGCACTTGCGGATGGTTTCACGGACCGGCCATAGCCACGCCGAATCGATATGAGCGTGTCCGGTGGCCAGCAGTTGGTGGGCAGAAGCGTAGGCCGGTCGGCTGAGAACCTCGGCCAATGCTTCCCGGCCCGCTGCAGCCGTCCCCGCGACGTCGTCCGGGTCCATGACATCAAGCATGTGTTCGAGCGCCCGCAAGATCTCTTGTCGGCGCGGTAGCTCCACAGGAAGCTCGTGCATCAAACCGTTCAGCGTCCAGACATCCTGGTTCAGTTCCCAGACTGTCTCATTCAGTTCCGCGATGGCGATCCGGCCCAACCGGTATTGGGGCCCCTGGCCGGACGTTGCCTTGCTGCCCAGCGGTGTGGGAGCGAACGACCACCCCTGTGAGACATCGGGATTTGCAGCGGCCTCCACGTAGAAGTCCACGGACATTCCGCCACCCAGCAGTTTCAGCGGAACGTGGTAATTGCGCGGCGAGATGGCCTTGATGATGCTGCCGTCAGCGGACCAGGCCGTGCCTTCGCATTGGAAACCGGGTACGTCGCTTGTGAAGCCCAGGTCCACCACGATCTCCACGGCCGTGGCGTCGCCGCTGCCCCATCCCTGGGGAACCTCGCCCTGTAAGCGCAACCATTTGGTACTCCACGCCCTGCCCCACGGTGCTCCGTGCTCCTGCGGACTGAACACCTGCCTGATAGCCTCCGCGGCCGGAACCGGTTCATCGGGCGCTTCCCAGCTGCTGAGGCGCAGTGGCACGGACCTGCCATAGATGGCCGGAAGAAGGCGATCCCTGACAAACCTGTCCAGGCGCTGTTCAGTGATCCGGCGGTCATCGTGCAATGAATTCCCCTTTGGGCATCAGCTTTCGGTCGAGGCTGGCAGCATGCTCCCCGCGAGTTGACGCAGGCGGCGATTCCAACCCGTCCGCGGTTCCAATCGATGGATAAAATCTACGTGGTTGCGGCCCCATAACCAAGCAACGCCAGGCGAGGCTCGCCGTACCCGGCCCGCGTCATTCCGGACCTTCGGCCAAAATCCTTTCCCGGCCGGTATAGACGTTCAGGCTTGCTCCCCGACTGAATCCGGCCACGGTGATTCCGGACTCTTCGGCAAGCTCCACGGCAAGGCTCGACGGCGCGCTAACGGCGGCCAGTACTGGGACACCGGCCATGGCCGCCTTTTGCACGAGTTCGAATGAGGCCCGGCCGGATACCTGGAGTACCATCCCCCGCAACGGCAACAGGCCCGCACGGAGCGCCCAGCCTACAACCTTGTCCACCGCGTTATGCCGCCCCACATCCTCGCGCAGGCAGAGCAGTTCCGCCCCGCCGTCGTCGTGGATCTTGAAAAGGCCGGCGGCATGGACCCCGCCGGTCTTCGCGAAGACAGCCTGAGCCTCCCGAAGCCTGTCCGGGAGCGAGGCGAGCGTACGCACCGGAACCACCAGATCGTCGTCGGCAGGGCTGTGATGCGAGGACTTCCGGACCGCCTCGATGGAATCCGTGCCGCAAATTCCGCACGAACTGGAGGTGTATACATTCCGTCCGGTGGCCGGCAGTGCCACGTCAGGCCTCAGTTGCGCGTCCACCACGTTGAACGTCTGCACCCCGTTCTCGTCTTCTCCTGCGCAGAAACGCTCCGAGATCAACTGCGAGGGTTCCCAGATGATGCCTTCGGAAACCAGGAATCCGGCCACGAGGTCGAAATCGTCCCCCGGCGTCCGCATGGTCACGGAGAAGGACATGTCCCCAAGGCGGATCTCTAGGGGTTCTTCCACCGCAAGGACGTCCTCCTTGTAACGGACGGGGTGTTCCAGGGCTTGGGGGGAGCCGTCCAGGACAAATTTGTGCACCTTGCGGCGCTGGGTCACGCGTCCCATGTCACGCTCCGTTCTTCCCTGTTCATGAGTCCATCATGGCAAGCCGCACCACCGCTGGCCACCTCAGTCCAACAAACGCCTCAAGCGTCCAAAGCGCTCCAGTCCACAGGCCCTGCCGGCGCCTTACCCCTTGCCCGCACAGGCGGCTTGCGGGGTTTGTCCTCGGCAGGCTTGGGCGAAGGAAGTGGTTTGCCCCAGGGCAATGCAAAAGCCGGGACCATATCTCCCAGCTGCACGCCGTGCGGCGGGACCACCATGACGCCGTCGGCGGCCGCCAGACCGCGCATCATTCCGGCGGCTGAATGACCCGCAGGAGATGCCAAGCCGTACAGCAGCTTGAACGGCATGAGGCGGGTCCGTCCCGGATCGGGGTCGATCATCGTGCCGCAGGGAACGTCTTGCGCGGTGTCCATGCGACCATGGCCCAGGGCTGCCAGCAGCGGACCACCGATGGTAAGAAGTGCCATCATGGCAGCCAGCGGGTTGCCCGGCAGGCCGAGTATGAACCGTCCGTCCGGGAGCTCTGCAAGCACCGCGGGATGGCCTGGCCGCATTGCGATCCCGTCGATCAGCAACCGGCCGCCCAGCTCGGACACGGCTCGCCGGAGATGGTCCGTCGCCGAGCCCCCCGTCCCGCCCGTGGTGATGACGACGTCGGCAGGAACTTCCGTTTCAACGGCTGGTTCTGGGCGGATGAGCTCCGCTCCAGCCACGTGTGGTTCGGGCTCCTGAAGCGCAGCGAGCCACTGGCCGTAGTCGTCTCCCACCCTTGTTTGTTCGCCCGCGATACCGCCCAACATTTCGACGACGGCTCCCAGTTGCGGCCCGAAGGTGTCCCGGACCTGCCCCGGCAGTGGGACACCCGAGGTCACCACTTCCGATCCCGTCAGCAGGAATCTGACCAAGGGCTTGCCGAGCACGTTGAGTTCGTCCAGCCCGGCAAGGGCGGCAAACGCTATATGGGCTGGATTTAGCACAGTCCCGGCTTTGATCAGCACTTCACCTGCAGCGGCTTCCTCCCCGGCCTTCCGGATGTGCTGCCCGTTGCGGGGCTCACCCGGTTTTGCGGCCCCGCCCAAGACAAGGACAGGCAGCCCGTCATCATCGGTGGCAATGACGCCGCTTTCGCTGCGGAGAACCGCCTTGGCACCGGGCGGGATGAGTCCTCCGGTGACGATGGGGCTGGCTTGGTGCGGCGCCAGCCTGTGGTCCCGCTCGCTCAAGATCCACGGCCCGCTGCCGTTCACTGCCCAGCCATCCATGGCTGACGATGCGTAGTGGGGCATGTCCTGGACTGCCACGACGTCCTTGGCCAGGACGCGCCCGAGGGCTCGCCGGAGCGGAACCGGGCTCGGCGGAATCGGGGTGGCGACCTCAAAGGCACGCTGCCGGGCCTCAGCCCACGTATGTGCCGCGTGGTGGCCCGGGTGGGGGGCCTCGGTCATTCCGCTTCGGTCCCCGGCTCCGTGTAGTCAATGGCAGCTTTCCGGGCCACATCCAAGGCAGCAGCCATGGAGTCGGCGTCGGTTGCCTGGCCAATGCCCCGGGCCATGCCCGCTGCATAACCGGCGATGAACGTGGTCAGGGGTGCCGCAGGCCGCACCACCGAATGCGCGGCTACCCCTGCTACGGAGAGGACCCCATTGACGTCTACTTCCACACCCTCTAGCTCAAAAGCCTGCAACAGTACGCGGCACCATTCCTCGAGCGTCTCTTCCTGGCTCTTCACGTCCGCCTCCAACTCATCGTCAATGCCCAAGGTCCTCAATGCCCAAAGCCGCTGCGTCCGCCCAAGTATCTACGTCATCGGTGGATCCGGCAGGGACGGCAACAGTCAGCAGGTTCAGCCTAGCAAGCAGCCCGAAAACAGAGGAGTTGGTCAACCTACCCGAATCGCGTGCCGCTTTAACTTCCCGCTGGAGGGCGGCCGTGCTGTACATCCCGAGGAGCGGCTGCTTCCGGCCATCGGTGGCCACCGCCATGGCACCATCCACGCCCGGCTCCGATTGGAGCCCCTGCACCAAAGGGGCTACGCCACGAACAGCATGTGGCATGTCGCATGCCAGTACCAACGTCCAGGGCGCGGAACCACCGTTGGCGTCAAGACGATCCAACCCGGCCGCGATAGCGGCGGCTGGCCCGGCAAAAACGGGCTCTTCACGCGCACTGAGGATCCCCTCAGGGACCTCCAAGCTGCATGGTCCCACAACCACCACTCCACCGGCACCTTCGGCAGCGCGCAGGGCATGCGTCAGGAGGGTGTCGCCGTCGTACCGCAGTTCGTTCTTGGGCGCACCACCCAGCCGCGTGGCCTTGCCGCCAGCGAGAATTATGGCGTCGAATTCCATCCGCCCACACTACCGGTCATGGGCCGGACTCACCGTAAGCCGCGATCCCGTATGTCAGGCAGCGGATTCAGGCAACAGGAAGGGATCCCAGTCCGGGGCAGGCTTCTCAAGTTCCTTGATCTGCCACATTGCTCCTTGGGGCACGCCGGGTTTAAAACGGAGTTTCCAGCCCATTTCCGCCAACGTGTGATCGCTCTTGGCGTTATTGCACTTAAGGCACGCCGCAACCAAATTTTCCCAAGAATCCGCGCCGCCCCTGGATTTGGGGTGGACGTGGTCAATAGTGTGTGCTGTTTTGCCGCAATAGGCGCAGCGGTGTCCGTCGCGGCGAAGAACACCGCGCCGGCTCACGGCGGTGACCCGGTTGTACTTGGGTCGGATGTAGCGGTTGAGGAGGATCACGGAAGGTCTTCCGAGAATCTCTTGCGGCCCGACGACGGGATCGTCGCCTTCGGCTACCACGCTTGCTTTCCCAGTGAGCACAAGGACCAGCGCCCGGCGGAAAGTTACAACCGCCAGCGGTTCATATCCAGCATTCAGAACGAGTGTGCGCATGCACGTACCTCTTCACGGCCGCACCCGTCAGGGGCACGAGGGCCGGCTGCCCTCTGCATGTACGGGCTGTGGATCGACACCATAAGGGTAAGCACTTCTACGCCATATCAACGAATTTATCTGTCGTTTCACGTGCGATGTCGGCAAAAATTTGTGCGGTGTTCAGGATTAGGCGCCCCATGTGCGGCGTTCGAGAGCATCCTCTGCAGGTTCAAGAAGAACACACCGGTTTAAAGCAGAACACCCCGCCGGCATGGAGCCAGCAGGGTGTTCCGAAGCGGTGAACTTAGCCGTTGACGCGGATGAACACCGGGCCGGAGCCTACGTTTACGCTGAACAGCTTGGTGGTGTAGCCGTCCCAGCCACCGTGGACTGCCATGCCGTTGCCTACGTACACGGCGATGTGGGCCTCGCCGGCCAAACCGCCGTTGGCGTAGTAGGCGAGGTCACCGGGCTGTGCTTCTGCTGCACTAACCGTGCGGCCGAGGGAAAGGTAACCAGCAGGCCAGTCGTGGAAGTGGATGCCCACGGCGGCCAGGGAGTTGGTGACCAGCATGGTGCAGTCCTGGTTCACGCCCAGCTGCGCGTAGGCGGCTGCAGCAATTGCAGCACCGAGGCCGCTGGAGGCAACCGGAGCCTTGGTTGCGCTGGAGGTGGAGTTCACAGCCAGGGTTGCGTTACCGCCGGTGGTGGCGGTGGTCGCGGGGGCAGTGGTCTGCGCAGCAGCCGTCGGCGCAGCTTCCGCCTTGGCAGGAGCCTGCTCAACCACGGGGGCCGGAGCTTCGACCGTGGTGATCACGGGGCTCTCGTAAGAGATGGCAACAGTGGAATCAGCTGCGATCGTTGCCTGCGCTACCGACTGGACGTCGAGCGTGGACGTGGAGGTCGACTCACGCTGAACGTTCGTATCAGCCGCGTTGGCAGCTACACCGCTGGTCAGGACAAGGCCTGAAGCGGCGGCAATTACTGCGGCCTGGCGGCCGACGCCACCTGCGTTCTCACTGACTGCTTTTGCGATGACGGCAAGCGAGCTCGTCTTGGGAGCTTCCGCGCGGTGCCGTGCAACCTTGTTTGCACTGATCATGATGTTTTTTCTCTTTCGTATCCGCGCTATGGGGTTACGCGCGGGTAGTGACCGACCAGCACTTGGGGGAATGCTGCTCAGTCGTGAACTGGGTATTTTTCTAGCGGAGAGTGAAGAAGGAGGATGTACCCGTGGCAGCTGCTGCATGCAGCAACGTGCCCTGGCTCGGGTTCAAGGCGCTGATCATCATGCCGTTGCCAACGTAGATGCCAACGTGGGCGCCGCCATTCTGCATGACGAGATCGCCAGGAGCAGGAGTGTTGGTGGGCTTCATGACGGTCCAAGCGTTCGTGCGAGGAATGCTGATGCCTGCCTGGGCGTAGACCCACTGGGCGAAGCCGGAGCAGTCCCAACCGTTGGGCGTGGTGCCGCCCCAAACGTAGGGGTGGCCGATGCCGGTGTAGGCGATTGCTGCCAGGCCCGAAGCGGCGGCGCTGGAAACGCCATCCTTGGCTACGGCCGACTGTGCGGTAACAGTTTCCGAAGTGCCTGCGTTGTTTGTGGCGCCTGCAGTGGTCTGGGTTGTGGCATCGGGAGTCCCGGCGACCGCCTGGACAACCTTCGGAGCCTCCTGAGTGGCCACAACGGGGCTCTCGAAGGCAACGTTAGCGGTGGGCTCCGCGGTTACCACTGCCGTGGCTACCATCTGCTGGGTACCGGAAGCTTCCGAAGCGGAAACGCCGGTGTCGGCAGCCTGTGCGGGCAGACCAACGCTGAGAATAAGACCGGAGGCTGCTGCCAACACGACGGCCTGGCGGCCTACTGTACCTGCGTTGGAAGAAACAGCCGTGGAAAGAGTGTTCAAGGGGTTCTTTCGAACCGCTTGGGCGCGGTGGCGCGCAGGGGTAGTGCGTGATGACACGTAGGTAGCCTCTCCCAATGCCTGCGAGGTGAGCTGTCGGATTCGGATGGGAGTCATCCGGCCGCGCTGCTTCAGAGAAGCTTTGCGACTTAACCCCAAGGTCTTCTTGCGAAGACCAGAAGTGGTTCCCCCGCCCCTGCCAGACGATTTTGCGAACGGAACTCGAGCGGTGGCAGAGCTAGGCAATCCACTCAAGTGCACCGGCCCCCTAAAAAGCCGATGCGTTATGTACGGTACAACAGTTGAACGCGAATGTCACATTCAGGTCACGAGCGGCCTCACGGAATCGAGAGATGGCCATCACGTTGGTCAGAGCCAGCCCATGGGGTCAACGACTTCGCCATTGACCTGGACTTCAAAGTGGAGGTGGCAGCCCGTGGAGGCTCCCGTGGTGCCGCTGAGGGCCACAACGTCGCCGCGGCTGACCGTCTGGCCCACCTTGACGTTGAAGGACGACAGGTGGTTGTAGGTAGTTTCCAAGCCGTTTCCGTGATCTATAACCACACGGTTGCCGCCACCGTACTCGTGCCATCCTGCGAAAGTTACTTTGCCGGCCGCGGCAGCATGGACCGCGGTGCCGCACTGCGCCACGAAGTCCTGGCCGCGGTGGAAGTCACCGGTGCCGCCCGTCAGCGGACTGACGCGGTAACCGAACGGCGATGCCGTGACGAGCGTGTCCAAGGGGGCACCCAAAGTGCCTTGGGACGATGAACGCTGGATGCTGGCCACAGACTGGGCGCTCAGCAGCTGCTTCAGCTTGCCATCGGGATCCGCTGCCGTGGAAACGGCAGCACGGCTGAAGTCGATTTTGGCCGATGCCGCCGCGGATACCTCCGGCTGGGTACCGGCTACAGACAGCGCAGACTCGGTTTGGCCAGAGTCCGAGGTAGCCATCATCGGGCTGGTGCCTGGCAGGCCGACTGTCAGTGCCAAGCCGGTAGCAGCAAGTGCGATGCCGGCTTTCTGACCCACTCCGCTGGCTGCGGCGAAGTCGGCCACTTGACGCAGCGGACCTTTCCGACGGCGCTGGCGGCTGGCTTCGCGGGGCCGGATTTCCGTAGCAACGCGGGCAGGCCCCACCTCAGCAGCAGGGCCGGATGCGCGACGGCGGCCCCTGACGTTCTGCGATGTCAAACTCTATTCCTCTCTGAAAAGCCTGCGAAGTTAGCTGTCGGATTCGAGTCAGAGAGTTCAAAGACCCGGCCCGCGCTCAGCGCTCACGGCACACAGGTATCCCCAGGAGGACCTGTATCAGTGGGCACTTCTGCTGCGGACTTCACCCCAAGGCTGCTTCTTTAGACAGCCGCTAGTGGTTCCCCCGCCTCTGCCAGTAAGGGGTGGAACACCTGATCCGCTGGCAGAGTTTGGCTCCGGATCAGGTAACGCTTTGGTATCGGCGCCAATAATCAACTATAGGGGATTAAGTCCCCCAGTAATAAATTCGTTATCAACAGGAAAGGGTGATGCTAAGCCGTGCCGCAGCGGGAGAATTGCAGCCGCGCTAGATGTCGCCCGGCGTATTAGCCGAGGGAAACAAAGACGTGGCCGGCGACCTCAGGAGGGAGTTCCAAGGCGCCTTCAATGCCGGGGACCCGAACGGAGATGTACTCGCCCACTCGCTCCAGTGACACTAATGCTCCTGGCCGGATTCCGCCTTCATCCAACTGGGTCAACAGCTCCGGCTCCACTTGGATAGGTTCGGCGAGGCGGCTGATGAGCACCCGCGAATCGGAGCCGTAACCGTCCATGGCCTGCAAAAGGTTGACATCCGGCCGGCCCGCAGGGACGGCGGCCAAACCACCGATTGCTTCAAGCCCTGGAATCGGATTGCCGTAGGGAGATTCGGTGGGGTGCTCAAGAAGCTCGTAAAGCCTGCGTTCGACGCGTTCGCTCATAACGTGTTCCCAACGGCAGGCTTCGTCATGGACGTAGGCCCAATCCAATCCGATCACATCTGCCAAGAGCCGCTCGGCCAGCCGATGCTTACGCATTACTTCGGTGGCCCGCTTCCGGCCCGCTTGGGTCAGTTCCAGGTGGCGGTCATTGGAAACTATGACCAGGCCGTCCCTTTCCATTCGTCCGATGGTCTGTGACACGGTGGGGCCGGAGTGTCGGAGACGCTCGGCAATTCGTGCGCGAAGGGCAACAATGTTCTCTTCTTCAAGCTCCAAAATGGTCCGAAGATACATCTCAGTGGTATCGATCAGATCCGTCATCCCGCTCAGCTCTCCTCGAACGCAGTCTCTTGCGTAGCTCCACCGTACCGCGCCCAACTCGGTGGGCGGGGCTTGATTCGCCCGCCCTTAACGCAAGACCAGCCTAGCTTATTAGGAATTACTCTTGATAATTCCGTCAACGGGACCGGTTGCATATGGTCTGGGTGCGTTCCACGTGGCGGACTATGACAACTCCAGGTTCCTGCCAAGGAGGGTGTTCGGGCAGAATTGGGGAGTCGAAGGGGCAGTAGATGCCACCTGCCACGACCCCCCTCTAACCGATACCCCATGGAGCCAACGTGAGCGACAACAGCATCACCATTCCCGCCAACCTGCTGCCCAAGGACGGACGGTTCGGCGCAGGACCCTCCAAGGTCCGTCCGGAACAGGTCGAGGCATTGTCTGCCGCAGCCACCACCATTCTGGGCACCTCGCACCGCCAAGCCCCTGTCAAGAACCTGGTGGGCTCGGTCCGTGAAGGCCTCAGCGAGTTCTTCCGTGCCCCGGAGGGCTACGAGGTCGTCTTGGGAGTAGGCGGTTCGACGGCGTTCTGGGACATCGCAGCCTTCGGCTTGGTGGAGAGGAAAGCCCAGCACCTTTCCTTCGGCGAGTTCGGATCCAAGTTCGCCGCGGCCACTGACAAGGCGCCTTTCCTGGACGCGTCATCCATTATCAAATCGGAGCCTGGCACCCGTCCCGTCGCCACAGCCGAGGCAGGCGTGGATGTTTACGCATGGCCGCAGAATGAGACGTCCACCGGCGTCGCCGCTCCCGTCAAGCGCGTTGAAGGTACCGACGACGGGGCGCTGGTTTTGGTCGATGCAACGTCAGCGGCCGGCGGCTTGGACGTTGACGTTGCCGAGTCGGATGTCTACTACTTCGCGCCCCAGAAGAACTTCGCGTCCGACGGCGGCCTGTGGCTGGGACTGTTCTCCCCCGCCGCTTTGGAACGCGCGGCCCGCGTCAAGGCGAGCGGCCGCTGGATTCCGGACTTCCTGGATCTGCAGACCGCCATCGACAACTCCAAGCTGAACCAGACATACAACACCCCGTCCCTGTCCACCTTGGTAACGCTGGATGCACAGGTGCAGTGGTTGAACAGCAACGGCGGCCTGGACTTCGCCAGCAAACGCACGGCTGATTCAGCCGGCCGCATCTACTCGTGGGCAGAGGCGTCCGAATATGCCACGCCGTTTGTGGCCAACGCCGAGGACCGCTCCAACGTGATCGCCACCATCGACTTTGACGATTCCATTGACGCTGCCGCCATTGCCAAGGTGTTGCGCGCCAACGGAGTGGTAGACACCGAACCGTACCGCAAGCTTGGCCGGAACCAGCTCCGGATCGCCACCTTCGTGGCCATCGAGCCGGATGATGTCACCGCGCTCCTGGCCAGCATCGACTACGTGGTGGGCGAGCTGAAGAAGTAGCCTCAGGCGCGCCTGCCGCGCATGCATGGGTCGGCGTCGTTCGGTTGGGTCCGGACGGCGCCGATTGCCTTTAACGCCCGGGCGAGGTCCGCCGTCGTCGTGAAGACCTAGCCAGCTCCGTTGTTGTCGGAGGTGCCGGACTCGTCCATGGCAGCACCGGACTCTTCGAGAGTGTCGGAGGCCTCGTCGTCGTCCGACGCGTCGTCATCGGACGCCGAAGCGTCGTCCTCGTCCGCTTGGACGGACTCCTCGGAGACCTCTTCAACGCTTTCTTCCACCAAGGGCCTCTCATCTTCCGGCCGAACACGCTTGGCCCACGGAACCCATTCGGGTGCCAGGATGGAGTCCTCAGACGGAAGAAGTCCGAGTTCGTTGACGGTCACCACCTTGGATCGCGAATTGCGGGTGACCACGGCGTACCATTGCCAGCCGCCGTAACCGGCAAGTTTGGACTCGAACAAGTGGGTCACCACGCGGTCACCTTCTGACTTGGCGCCGATGTGCGCGCCAATTTCACCCGGCTTGGCTATGGTTTCCACTGCTTGGCGGGCGGTATCCACGGCCGCTGCGAGGAATGCGTCCGGCTTTCCCGTGCGCCATGAGGGCAAGCCCGTGCGCCTTCCGGCCTTCGCATCCTGTGCGGATTCGGGTGTCATGCGGGGTCCTAGGCTTCCAGCTCGTCGGCGACCTTGCGGAGCGCCATACCGATGGCCTTGGCTTTATTGCCCTCCGGGTACTTCCCTGCAGAAAGCGTGCCGGACAAGTTATCAAGCACCGTCACCAGATCCTGCACCAGGGGCGCGAGGTCCTTGGCTCCCATCCGCTTGGCCTTGGCAACGGACGGCGTCTTTTCAAGTACGCGCAGTCCCAATGCTTGGGCACCCCGACGGCCATCTGCGACGCCGAATTCGACCCGCGTTCCAGCCTTCAGTTCGGTGACGCCGGCAGGCAGCGACGTTTTGGGCAGGAATACTTCCTGCCCGTCTTCGGCCGCGAGGAACCCGAAGCCCTTTTCTTTGTCATACCATTTGACCTTGCCGGTAGGCACGTAATCAACCTTCTTCGTTCTTGCTCTGGGAGACACGCCGGGCCTACACCGCATCCGCAGGATTCTGCGGGATCGAGGGTGGCAGCCCGGTCCGTGTTGGTCTGTTCCTCCAAGGTTATCCTGCCGGACACGCTATTCCCGCTTTGCACGCCCGCGGCGGCAGTGGAGGGGTGCCTCCTCGTGCTAAACCCTCCTGCGAATGCTGCTGCTAGCGTTGGGATATGACTTCTCCGGGCCCTCGCCGCCCCCTCTTGGTTTTGGCCGCGCTGGTAGCAGCGGTGTCCCTCGCCGCCGTCGGGGTTGTCATGGCTGTGGCGTTCGACGGCGGTGTGGCACCGGTGTGGGTCACGTCAACGGCGCTGTACGGATTGCCGCTGGCGTTCGTACTCGCTGCCCTGGTGATGCTGGGTGCCATCCGGGAGCGCCGCCGCCAGTAGCGCGGCATGAGCCTGCAATACCGGCGATAACAACCCCCAAGAAAGTCCGCGAACAACCAGCGGCGCTCCACTGGCGGTAACGTTGGATTGATGTCCCTTATTCGCGCGCTCAGCAAGGAACTGGAAGCGCGCAGCGATAACTCGCTGCGGGCGTTGTTTGCTGCGCGACCGGACTTGATCTCCCCCATGGCACCGGATTTCGCCGCCCTGGCAGCGCGGGCCAGCGCACGTGTCAGTGTGCAACGGGCCTTGGAACGGCTGAATAAACCGGAAATGCAGGTCCTGGAAACACTGCACCTTTGCACCAATACCGATACCGGCCACAGCGTTTCAGCTGCCGGGCTGAAGAAAGTCATCGCCGGGTCCACGTTAACGGCCCTGGACCGCCTCCTCGCCAAACTGCAGGAGCTGGCCTTGGTCCACCGTGCGGATCCGCCCGCGGGGTCGCCGGCCGCGACAGCGCGGCAGCGCTTCTACCTTCCCGTTGGAAGCCTTAAGGACGTGATCGGCATCTACCCCGCGGGGTTGGGTCGTAGCTATACGGAACTGGTCCGGCTCCAGCCTGCTTACGCCCAGCGCGTGGTCCAACTCGTGGCCGAACTCCACCACAGCGGCGAAGACATACAAGCGGCAAGCACCCCCATGGACGCGGCGCTCGCCCTGCAACGCTGGACGGCAACGCCGGAGAAAGTGCACGCCATTCTGGCCACAGCCCCCGAACGTACCCTGGCGTTATTGGAAAAGTTCGGCGACTGGGCCATGGGCGCTGTGCCCCAAGCGCAACGCCGGGCTTCCGTAACCCACGAGAATTCCGACGTCGGACCTATCGATTGGTTACTGGCGCGCAGTCTCTTAGTCCCCCTGGACGCTGGCCACGTGGAGTTGCCCCACAGCGTGGGGCTGGCTCTTCGTGGCGGCTACATCGTGGAGGACTTCACGCTCTCACCGCCAGCGCCGGAGCTCGGCAGCACCAGTGCCTCCCTTCGCCGCAACGCGGCCATGGGCGCCATCGCCGAGACGCTGCGCTTGGCCGGGGAGTTGCTCTTCGCGGTCCGTGAGCAACCCTTGGCTACGCTTCGCAGCGGTGGGGTGGGCGTCCGCGAGCTACGCCGTTTGGCTGAATCGATCCGTTGCGGCGAGCACCAGACTGCGGTGCTGCTTGAGCTGTGCGCTTTGGCGGGACTTGTTCGCCTGGATGTGGACAGCTCGTCGTGGGTACAGCCACCGTCCCTGGAGTGGCTCGGCTTGCCCCGGCAGGAGCAGTGGCTATGGCTTGTCAACGCGTGGTTGGCCAGTGAGCGCGCACCCTCATTGGTGGGTCAACGGCTCGCGGGTCCCACGTCTGCAGCCCACCCGGGAGGGGCTTCGGCCACCATTAACGTGCTGTCCGCAGAGGCCCAGCGTCCCGACGCCCCGGTGGTCCGGCGGAGGATCTTGGAAATCCTCAACGAACTCACGGCCGAAGCAGCCGCGCCGGACGGCAAGGCGCCTGTCCTGGATGCCCAGGCCGTGCTGCAGCGTGCCGAGTGGGCCCAGCCCCGGATGGCCCGCCGGTTCAGCTCGCTGGTCCGCGGGATCCTGGAAGAGGCGGAAATCCTGGGGCTGATGGGCTCCGGTGCGTTCACGCAGTTGGGCTCAGCGATCGCGGCCGGCCAACCTGAGCGCGCACTCGATATCCTCGGCGAACACCTGCCTGCTGCCGTCAACCACATCCTCTTGCAGGCGGACCTCACGGCCGTGGCACCCGGGTATTTGGCCCCCGAACTCAGCGAGACACTCCTGTTAATGGCCGACGCCGAAGGCCAGGGCCCGGCGTCGATCTACCGGTTCTCCCCCACCACCATCCGCAGGGCGCTCGACGCCGGACAGGATGCGGACTCGCTGTTGGCGTTCCTCCGCGAACACTCCGCAACCCCGGTGCCGCAACCGCTGGCGTACCTCGTGCAGGACACAGCGTCCAGGCACGGCCGCTTGCGGATCGGCACGAGTGCCAGCTTCATTCAAAGCGATGACGAGACAGCCATTATGGACCTGCTGCGCGAAGCCCGCACGTCCGCCCTGAGCCTGGTGCGTATCGCGCCCACTGTCTTGACCTCTTCGGCCAGCCCGCGCGAAACGGCGCGCGTGCTGCGTGAGCTGGGACTCTCCCCTGCCTTGCAAGAGGCCGAACCCGCCGTCGTACGTTTCAAGCGGACGGCGCCGGGTCCCGGCAGTGTCCGCCCCGTCTATACGGCTCCGCGCACAGCTCCCCCTGACGACGACGTCGAGGCGCAGTTGTCGGTTCTGCGGCGCCAACAGCCGGCTCCGGCTGATTCCACCGGTGAAACTGCCACGCAACTGGGGCTGGAAACACTCCAAAAGGCCATCCGGCTTAAGCAGGCTGTGACCATGAATGTGGTGGACAGCTTGGGGAATGCAAACACTGAAACCGTTGTTCCAGTGTCCGTGTCCGGTGGACGTGTGCGCGTATTCGATCCCGCCAAAGAAACAGAGCGTGTGCTGTCAATTCATCGGATTATCGATGTGGAACCCGCAGGAGAAGTGCATTCATGACGGCTGCCTTCGCCCAAGCCGTGCTAGTGAGGAATCAACCGTGACCGACGGTCCCCTGATCGTTCAAAGTGACAAGACCATCCTGCTCGAGGTGGATCATGAGCTGGCCACGGAGGCCCGGCATGCCATCGCCGCTTTCGCCGAACTTGAGCGTGCCCCTGAACATATGCACAGCTACCGTTTGACTCCTCTGGGTCTCTGGAACGCGAGGGCTGCCGGATTGGACGCCGAGCAGGTGCTGGACACGCTGCTGAAGTATTCGCGGTTTCCCGTGCCGCACTCGCTGTTGATCGATGTCGAAGAAACCATGTCCCGCTATGGGCGGCTTCGCCTCGAGAAAGACCCCCAGCACGGCTTGGTGATGCGCACCGACGATTACCCAGTCTTGGAGGAGGTCATCCGGGCCAAGAAGATCGCCCCGCTGCTCGGGCCCAGAATCGATGGCGAAACCGTGGTGGTCCATTCCTCCCAGCGTGGTCAGCTGAAGCAACTGCTGCTCAAGCTCGGCTGGCCGGCGGAAGACCTGGCCGGGTACGTCGATGGGCAGCCGCACCTAATCAGGCTTGATGAAAGCAACTGGCAGCTACGCCCCTACCAGAAGGTGGCCACCGAGAATTTCTGGGCCGGCGGAAGCGGCGTCGTGGTACTTCCTTGCGGTGCCGGAAAGACGCTCGTGGGCGCCGCAGCGATGGCAACATCCTCCACCACCACGCTCATTCTCGTGACCAACACGGTCTCGGCCCGGCAGTGGAGGGATGAGCTGCTCAAGCGGACCTCACTCACGGAGGATGAGATTGGCGAGTACTCCGGTGCCGTCAAAGAAGTACGGCCTGTCACCATTGCCACGTACCAGGTGCTTACCACCAAGCGCGGAGGCCTCTATCCGCATTTGGAACTCGTGGACGGCCACGACTGGGGGCTCATCATCTATGACGAGGTCCATCTGCTGCCCGCCCCGATCTTCCGCATGACAGCAGACCTCCAGGCCCGCCGTCGGCTGGGACTAACTGCAACCCTGGTGCGGGAGGATGGCCGTGAAGGCGAGGTTTTCAGCCTGATTGGCCCCAAGAGGTATGACGCCCCGTGGAAGGACATCGAGGCCCAAGGTTATATCGCGCCCGCGGACTGCGTGGAGGTACGGGTAGACCTCCCCAGGGACGAACGGGTGGCCTACGCCATGGCCGACGACGCGGACAAATACCGGCTCTGTGCTACCTCGGAAACCAAGACTGCCCTGGTGGAGGAACTCGTTGACGTGCACAAAGGCGAACAGCTCTTGGTGATCGGGCAGTACATTGACCAACTGGACGAGATCGCCGAGCGTTTGGGTGCCCCGCTTATCAAAGGCGAAACCACGGTCAAAGCACGCCAGAGCCTCTTTGACGCCTTCAGAAAGGGCGAAATCACCACGCTGGTGGTGTCCAAAGTGGCCAACTTTTCGATCGATCTGCCAGAAGCTTCGGTAGCCATCCAGGTCTCCGGTTCCTTCGGCTCTCGCCAGGAAGAAGCGCAGCGGCTGGGTCGGCTGCTGCGTCCCAAAAAAGACGGCCGTGCCGCGCGTTTCTACTCGCTGGTGGCCCGGGACACCTTGGACCAGGACTTCGCGGCCAAACGCCAACGCTTCTTGGCTGAGCAAGGCTACGCGTACCGGATCATGGACGCCAAAGACGTTGGGAAGGGCATCGAGCAAGGCCAGTAGCCACTGTTATCCCAGCCGGGGGTCTTGCGGTTAGCCTCCAGCGACTTTACGATTCGAAGTGAAGCTTTCCGCCCTGAAGCGTTGCCCCTGGTCCAGGCAACTTGGCGGCCAGTCGTCGGCGGTGGGGGTAGCCCGTAGCCAGGGAGCCGACGGTTTACGGGCCTGAAATCCTGCGATATTCCCACGAGCACGCCACCTGCGTAATGCCCGGTGGTCCACGCTTGGATCAGTGATGTACGCGGGAACTATCCGTTGCTTGCTGTTGTCAGTGTCTCCTTCCTGCTTTGGTGGCGGGCAGTTGTGGTCTGGCCCATCGATCGGGCGACCAGCAACTTGCCTCGGACCGCCATCCGCGCGGCTTGGGCCGCGAGAGCCGGTGTTCCGTCATTGCTGAGGAACCCGGAACACCGGCTCCAAACTTGATGCGTGCGCAGTTGCCAGGCAACCATGGGCGACCGCTGCGCAACCATGGCAGCCGCTATGCAACCATCCTGCTGGTGGCCGCGACCTTGACGTGGTCCACGACAGCCCAGCAGTCGGCGTCGCGAAGTTGGGCGCTGGCAAAGCGTTCCGCCGCGGCGAGGTCCTGGAAGTCTTCGCGGCGGACCCGGCCGGTATCGGTGTCCAGGTAAGTCACGTGGAACTCGACACCCTCGAGGTCTTGGAGCTGGTGGATGCTTACTGGAGCTGCTGAGTTTGCCATGTCTCAAGTGTGGAACCGGGCACTGACATTTTTAGCAGCATCCGTGGGCGTGTTCTGAATTTCAACGGACCCTGTTCAGGGCATCTGCAGCAGGTACTGTCCGGAGACCGCCCGCACGGTTTCGCTGAGCGCATCCAGGACCGGGGATGCCGTCTTCCACCGTTGCCAATACAACGGCACATCAAAGGGGCGGTCCGGAAAGAGTTCCGTCAGCCGGCCCCTGGCGATATCCGGTGCGCATTGGGCCTCGGGGATCAAGCCCCAGCCAAGCCCCAGACGGATGGCGTCCGCAAAGTCCTGGGTTGCCGGTACATAGTGTCGCGGTCCCTTGCCCTCAGGAACCACAGCCCCTTTCGCTCTGCCGAGTGCCTGCACATACGCCCACTGGTATGTGTCTTTCCGATCGAAATCGACCGCAGGTGCTGCGTTGAGGACGTTGGCGTCCATCCCCTGCGGAAACTCGGAGAACCACCGCTCTACAAAGGAGGGTCGCGCGACAGCTCGGTACCTCATGACCCCGAGGCTCTCCACGCGGCACCCCTGAACGGCCTCAGGTGTTGACGTAACCGCTGCCATGACCGTCCCGGAGCGTAGCAGCGAGGTGGAATACTGTTCGTCGTCGCGATGGAGATCAAAGGTGAGGTTGAGTTCGTCGGAGACCTGGGCCAGGGCCTTCAAAAACCAGACCGCCAAAGAGTCAGCGTTCACCACGATGGGGACAGCCACCTGCGCCCCGTCCAGGCTGAGCCCCAATTCCCGCCCGGCGTCCGCCTCGAGTTGGGCCACCTGCCTCGCTAAACGCAACACCACCTCGCCGGCTTCAGTGGCGTGGGCGGGGTTGCTTCTCTGCAGCAAAACCCTGCCGGCCGACTGCTCCAAGGCCTTAAGGCGCTGCGAAACGGCCGACGGCGTGATGTGCAGTACCCGCGCGGCAGCATCCAATGTGCCCTCCGAGAGGACCGTGGCAAACGTGAGCAACTGCTCGGACGAGAAACTGGACATAAGCAGATCTTATGCGAACGAAGTTTCTTTAGCTGGTCTAATGCACCCGTCTATCAGTAGCTTGAACGAGTGACCTACCAAGACTTTCTCCACGCCGCCGGCCTCGGCCTCGCCACGGGACTGGCCCTCATCGTTGCCATAGGCGCTCAGAACGCCTTCGTTCTACGGCAGGGAATCCGCGGGGAGCACATAATTCCGATTGTTGCGGTCTGCGCCCTGTCCGACGCCGTCCTTATCGCTGCAGGAGTATTGGGCGTCGGCGCCCTCGTGACGGCGGCGCCTACCGCCGTCGTCGTGCTTCGCTTTGTTGGCGCGGCCTTCCTGGTGACCTATGGCGTCATGGCGGCCAAGCGTGCGCTGACTCCGCAATCGCTCAGCGCGGACGCGGCTCCAGCGCCGGGGGAACCTAAGCGGGGCGCGATTGCCCTCGTGACTACGATGCTGGCACTGACGTGGCTTAATCCACACGTGTACTTGGACATCGCCCTCATTGGTTCGCTGGCCAGCGCACAGGGGGCTGCCCTGCAGTGGTGGTTCGGCGCCGGCGCCATGGCTGCAAGTCTCCTCTGGTTCTGCTCCCTGGGATTCGGAGCGCGCTTCCTGCGCGGCTTCTTCGCCCGCCCCCTGTCCTGGCGAATCCTTGACGGCACCATCGCCGTCACGATGGTGGCCTTGGGCCTCGGGCTGATACTCGGCCGGTGACGGCAGCGAATCCACATGGGCCCGCCACCAGCGGCACCAACGGCGACGCGCAGTAAGCACACATGCGGTATCCAGAAAACTCCCAGAAACTGGGAGCATCATGGATGCATGAAAAAGAACGGTCCGGAAGCAAAGCTGCTTGTCGTCGATGACGAACCCAACATTCGCGAGCTGCTGTCCACGTCGCTGCGCTTTGCAGGCTTCGAGGTCGTTGCTGCGTCGAACGGTCGCGAGGCCCTGGCTGCCGCGGAACTCCATGCTCCGGACCTCGCCGTACTGGATGTGATGTTGCCGGACATGGACGGCTTCACCGTCACCCGGCGCCTTCGCGCGGCGGGCAAGCACTTCCCGGTCCTGTTCCTCACGGCCAAGGACGACACCGAGGACAAGGTCACCGGCCTCACGGTGGGCGGCGATGACTACGTCACCAAGCCCTTCAGCCTCGACGAAGTAGTTGCACGTATCAGGGCGGTCCTCCGGCGGACGCAGCCGCTTGAAGATGACGACGCCGTGATCCGGGTTGACGATCTTGAACTGGACGACGACGCCCACGAGGTCCGCCGCGGCGGGACGGTCATCGAGCTCTCGCCGACAGAGTTCAAGCTCCTGCGCTACCTGATGCTCAACCCCAACCGCGTCCTGTCCAAAGCGCAAATCCTCGACCACGTGTGGGAGTACGACTTCAACGGTGATGCGTCGATCGTCGAGTCCTACATCTCCTACCTACGGCGCAAAGTGGACATCGATCCTGACGCTGCCGCCCTCATCCAGACCAAGCGCGGCGTCGGCTACGTGCTGCGGACGGCAGAGAAGCGCTGACCTTGCTGCAACGCTGGAAGTCGGCGTCCCTGAGGTCGCAGCTGGTCGCGATCATCATGGGACTGCTGCTGTTGGCGCTGGCGGCCACCGGCGCTGGCACCTTGACCCTCGTCAAGAGCTATCTGCAAGGCCAGGTGGACGATAAGCTCAAGGCCGCAGTAGCGCTGGCCCAGGACCAGCAATCCTTCGACAAGCTGTCTGAGCCCAACACTGCGGTGCCCACCGATTATTCGCTGACCCTTTACGTACCCAACCTTGCCCCCTACCCGTTCGGCGGAAGCCAGAACGACCGGCCGGCGATCTCCAACATCACTCCGGCCGAAGCCAAGGATCGCGGCAATGTCCCCTTCCAGGTCAGGGGCACGGCCGGTACCAACTGGCGTGTAGTTGCCGTGGGAGTGGTCGCCAACGGGCAGAGCGGCGTTGTCATCATCGGGCTCCCCCTTACCCCTGTGGACAAGGTCATGGAGCACGCCCTCCTGGTGGTGGTGGGCGTTGGTTTGCTGACGCTGGTGCTGGCATTCTTCATCGCCACCTGGACGGTCGCGCGGTCCTTCCGGCCGCTGGCACGGGTGGAGAAAACAGCTGCGGCCATTGCTGCGGGTGACCTTTCCCGCCGCGTGGAATTCGACAGCCCGCACACCGAGGTGGGCAGGCTGGGCAGGTCACTGAACACCATGCTCTCCCACATTGAGGCCTCGTTCGCTGCGCGTGCGGCGTCCGAGGGGCGCATGCGCCGCTTCGCCGCTGATGCCTCCCATGAACTCCGCACTCCTTTGGTGACCATCCGTGGTTTCTCCGAGCTGTATCGCCATGGCGCCTTGTCCACCGAGGAAGATGTTGCCATGGCCATGGGGCGCATCGAAAGCGAAGCAAAACGGATGGGCTCCATGGTGGAGGACCTGCTGCTCTTGGCCAGGTTGGATGAGCAGCGCCCCTTGCAGCTCAAACCGGTGGACCTTCAACTCCTAGCCAACGACGCCGTGGTCGATACCAAGGCTTCCTGCGGCGACCGTTCCATCACGCTGCAAGGACTTGCCGGCGCTGCACCAACCCCCGCCCCCGTACAGGGCGACGAGGCGAAGCTCCGCCAGGTCATCGGAAACCTCGTTGGCAATGCCCTGCGATACACGCCGGAGGGAAGTCCCATCGAACTTGCTGTGGGAGTTCAGCACACTCCCACCGGCGCGGAATCGGTCATAGAGATCAGGGACCACGGCCCCGGCATTCCCGAAGAAGAAACCAACAAGATCTTTGAGCGCTTCTATCGGGCGGACACGTCCCGCACCCGGGAAACCGGTGGCAGCGGACTCGGATTGGCTATCGTTGCTGCGATCGTCGGGTCACACGGCGGCTCCGTCCGGGTCAAAGAGACCGACGGCGGCGGTGCCACCATGGTGGTCAGCCTCCCCTTCCACGAAGAGCCCGCCGAGCTTTTGTCCACGTAGCTGTTCCACCGACCGTTATCCACATAGAGGTGATGGCTGGTACTGCCCAGGGTGCCGGATACCTAGGCTGATTGGTGTGGCCACGCAACCCGCCGCATCCAGCGGAACATCTTCGTCGAAAGGCATCCCCTATGAGCGTCATCTCCGTCGATACCGAACTGCTCCAGCTCAAGTCCGCCAACGTCAAGGCAACAGTGGACAGAGTCAGTACCGACGTCCAAGCCATGAGGCGGGGTTTGGAGGAACTACAGGCCACCTGGAAGGGCTCGGCCGCTACCAATTTCCAAGCACTCCTCGTGGAGTGGTCCCTGACCCAGAGCAAGGTGGAAGCGTCGCTTGCGTCCATTGACGCCGCGCTCTCCTCAGCAGCTACCAGTTACCTTGAGGTGGAACAGGGCAACACACAGCGCTTCGCTTTCTAGCCTTTTCATTGCCCGGCCATCGGCCGAGATGACTCCTGCGGGGCCCCTCTCTTCCCCCTTGAAGGCGGCCCTCGCAGGTCTTGATTGGGCTGGTCCGGCCGGCTAGCGCGTTCCGCTACTGTTCACGTGTCCCTTGGTGGAACCTCAGCCGCCATTGGCCCCGGTCCAGCATCCACACGGAGCTGCGTAAAGCAGCTCCTGCAGGTGCCAGACTGCGATAGTTCAGGAGTATGGTGTCCTCGTTCAGGCGATCTGCGCTCAGGAGCTCTAGCTCAGTGGGTTCACCGGGATCTTCCTCCAGGGCCATCATCATGGCATCCCGGGTCCAAAATCGGCCGGAGCTCCCGATCTCGGCAAAGTCCGGGTGGAGCAAAACGCCAATCCTGCCGATGTCCGCCCGCACCTCCGGCCTGAGCATCTCGCGTTCCAACGCCAAGACCGTGTCTTCGGCTGACGGCGGCACCACCGAAGTTTGTTCGTCGAGTTCGCTGAAAAGGTCAGGTTGGCCAAAGATTCCGGACTCGCCAAAAAGGGTCGGCTCCGAATGCGGCCAGGATGTCCGCCCTGCCCGAGATTGCTGCTGACCGGCGGGGGTTTGCTGGCGGGTGCCCTGGGCTAACGAGGCCAGCGCTTGGGGCTTCGCGGCTGGGCTCTGCAGCCCGGCAGGACGGTCCCCAAGCTCGCTACCTACCGCAGCCGGAGCTCCCGGGAAGCCCGGCCCGCTGCGGGGAGCTACGCCCTGCTGATAAGCAACGGCCACCGCGCGTGCACGCTCGTCCGCCGCTTCGTTGAGGTCATGCCCGGCATGGCCCTTTACCCATTCAAAGGTGTACTTGCGTCCGGTGATGGCTTGATCGATGTCCTTGAGCAGATCCACATTCAGGACAGCCTTGCCGTCTGCCTTCCGCCACCCCTTCCGCTTCCAACCCGGCATCCACTTGGTGATGCAGTTGATGACGTACTGGCTATCGCACAGGATCAGCAAATCTTGGTCGGGAACATGCGCCGTGGACCGGAACAAGTCCAGGACAGCCATCAACTCGCCTTGGTTGTTGGTCCCATGCGGCCATCCCCCTGCCCGCCAACAGGAATCGTCAACGTACCAGGCCCAACCGGCCGGCCCAGGATTACCGAGGGCGGACCCGTCGGCGGCAGCAATAATCGTCATGGACTTAATCCTGCCAGACCTTACTGACACTAAAACGCGCAGCTCAAAGACCACACAAAGTACTCGGGCACAGCAAAACGGCGGCCCCCACCAAATGGTGGGGACCGCCGTCGTGATGCTCTTACTGCAAAGAGCGGGAGGGCTTAGAAGCCGCCCATGCCGCCCATGTCGTCGCCACCGGCAGCCGGGGCGTTCTTTTCGGGCTTGTCAGCAACCACTGCCTCGGTGGTCAGGAACAGACCAGCGATGGAAGCAGCGTTCTGGAGAGCCGAGCGGGTGACCTTTACGGGGTCATTGACGCCGGCAGCCAGAAGGTCTTCGTAGACGCCCGTGGCAGCGTTCAGGCCGTGGCCGGAGGGCAGGCCGCGAACCTTGTCCGCTACAACGCCCGGCTCGAGGCCAGCGTTGAAAGCGATCTGCTTGAGCGGAGCGTCGATGGCAACCTTGACGATGTTGGCACCAGTTGCCTCGTCACCTTCGAGGTTGAGGTTGGCGAACGCCTTGGCGCCGGCCTGGATGAGGGCCACGCCACCACCGGCAACGATGCCTTCTTCAACGGCAGCCTTTGCGTTGCGGACAGCGTCCTCAATGCGGTGCTTGCGTTCCTTCAGCTCAACTTCGGTAGCCGCGCCAGCCTTGATGACTGCAACGCCGCCGGCCAGCTTGGCCAGGCGCTCCTGCAGCTTCTCGCGGTCGTAGTCGGAATCGGAGTTCTCGATCTCGGCGCGGATCTGGGCCACGCGGCCAGCGATCTGCTCGGCGTCGCCGGCACCTTCAACGATGGTGGTCTCGTCCTTGGTGACAACGACCTTGCGGGCGGTGCCGAGGAGTTCGAGGCCGGCGTTCTCGAGCTTGAGGCCAACTTCTTCGGAGATGACCTGGCCACCAGTGAGGATGGCGATGTCGGCGAGCTGTGCCTTGCGGCGGTCACCGAAGCCCGGAGCCTTGACGGCAACGGACTTGAAGGTGCCACGGATCTTGTTGACGATCAGGGTGGCCAAGGCCTCGCCCTCGATGTCTTCAGCGATGATCAGCAGCGGCTTGTTCGACTGCATGACCTTCTCCAGGACTGCAACGAGTTCCTTCACGTTGGAGATCTTGGAGTTCACGATCAGGATGTACGGGTCTTCGAGGACCGTTTCCTGGCGCTCAGCGTCGGTGACGAAGTATGCGGAGATGTAACCCTTGTCGAAGCGCATGCCCTCGGTGAGCTCAAGCTCCAAGCCGAAGGTGTTGGATTCCTCGACCGTGATGACGCCTTCCTTGCCCACCTTGTCCAGGGCCTCGGCGATCAGTGCGCCAATTTCCGGGTCGCCGGCGGAGATGGAAGCCGTGGCTGCGATCTCTTCCTTGGTTTCGATTTCCTTGGCCGAGGACAGCAGTTCCTTGATGACTGCTTCAACAGCCTTCTCGATGCCGCGCTTGAGGGACAGCGGGTCAGCGCCGGCCGCGACGTTGCGCAGGCCTTCCTTGACCAATGCCTGGGCAAGAACCGTTGCGGTGGTGGTTCCGTCGCCAGCGACGTCATCCGTCTTCTTGGCAACTTCCTTGACCAGTTCCGCACCGATCTTCTCGTAAGGATCGTCCAGCTCGATCTCCTTGGCGATGGAAACACCATCGTTGGTGATCGTGGGGGCGCCCCACTTCTTTTCGAGGACGACGTTGCGTCCACGCGGACCGAGGGTGACCTTGACGGCGTCTGCGAGGATGTTCAAACCCCGCTCGAGGCCGCGGCGTGCCTCTTCATCAAATGCAATGATCTTGGCCATAACGGCGGTAGTCCTTTCGGGACAGTCGTTAAGAAGGTACCTGTCTGATGGAGTGCCCGCGACGGACGGCCTTTCGCTTGCGGCCTCTGTATGCCGCGCGCTTCCGGACCTCACCCCACCAAAAGGTGTTTCTTGATCCCCCGCCGGTTCGCTAGCTTTTGGGCCGGATTAACCGGGCCGCACTTAGCAGTCGAACCGTTGGAGTGCTAACTCAATAATTAGCACTCACCCGGGGAGAGTGCAAGCAGCGGCTCCACGCTGCGCTATAAACGAAAAGGTTCCTGCCGGCGTCCGCCGCCAGTGTCCGCGGCTTAGGCGACGCGTACACTCTCCGCTTGGGGGCCCTTCTGCCCCTCCCCCAATTCGAACTCAACCCTCTGGCCCTCCTCAAGGGCCCGGAATCCGTCCATTTGAAGGGCGGACCAGTGTACAAAGATGTCGTCGCCGGAATCATCCACAGTGATGAAGCCGTAACCCTTTTCGGCGTTGAACCATTTGACGGTTCCCAAAGCCATGATGCCCACTTTCACAGTAGCCAAAGTCCGGTAGCCGGGATCTCCGGGCCGGAGTTAATCCACTGTAACCACTGTGATCGCAACGCGGTGCCGCGCTGGCGAAGTGCATCGCTTTTGTTATTGAGGCTTAACCGGGATGGTGCCGTGTTTACTGGTGACCCTGCGTTTGCTGGTAACCCGGCGCTTACTGGTAGCCCGGGCCTGCGACCACCACGAGCGGCTGCTGGACGTCAGGGGCCTCGACTACTTGCTGGATCCCGAGAAGGGTACCCAAAGCTTCGGCATTAGCCTTCTGGGCCGGCGCGTTATAGAAGATGACGGAAGATTTCTGTGGCAGGCCGCCCCAGTTGCCCACCGTACCCAAGGTCCAGCCGCCGCCTTGGACCAAGCCGGCGACCTTGGAGGCCAAACCGGCCGTGCCGGCACCGTTGTAGACAGCCACCGGGGTGGACTTGTCCACGGGAGCCGCCGTCGGGGTCGCGGAGGGAGTTTCGGACGGCGTCGCGCTGGGCGCCGGGGACGCAGCCGGGGCGCTGCTCGATGCGCTGGGGGCCGCCGACGGCGGCGCGCTGCTCTGGCGGGGTGCCGACGTCGAAACGCCAGGGGCTGCGCTCGGTGCCACAAACCCAAGGCGCGGAAGGATCAAGAACGCCACCAAGCCAAGCACCAAGGCCACTGCCCCGACGGTGAGGACCGGCCACAAAGCGGGCCGGGACGTTGCTTGGGCGTCGCGGTGGACGCCTTGCCGGGAGCTGTTCTCTGGGACCTGGTCGAACTCGTCCCTGGCATATTTGGTCATGGTGAAGCGTTGTCCTTGCTGGTTGCTGCTGACAGATCAGCCGGGCGTTTTACGCGTCGGACCCCAAGCGGCGCGCAGTCCGCGCGCGCTGGCGGGACGTACGTAGTCTACGCAATCTCTTGACCAGCATGGGATCGTGCGCCAACGCATCTTCCGTATCGATCAGCGCATTCAGGATCTGGTAGTAGTGCGTCGCCGAGAGATCGAACAGCTCACGGATGGCTTGTTCCTTGGCGCCGGAGTACTTCCACCATTGCCTTTCCAAGGACAACATCTGCTGATCCCGCTCACTGAGCGGGGAATCAGGGCGGGTATTTCCGACAAAGTCCGCGCGGTCAAAGTCGGTGGCTTGCTGCGCCATCGGATCCGGTGCTGGTTCGGCCATGGCAGGCTCCTTCGACGCTCAGATGGGAAAAGACCTACCCCCATGTTAGGGGCGAATAACAACGCTGTCATTCGCATGGGCGCCGGACGCAGGAGACAATGGCGTGGTGACTGGCGAGGATGCTCTCTTTGATCTTGAACCGGCGGCGGTGCCGGACCTTGGCTTTGCCGAACTGGTGGGCAGGCCGTTGGATGAGCTGATGGCGCCCGACTGGGCGGCTGCCTTATCTCCTCTGGAAGGACAGTTCCGCGACGTTTTCGCTTTCGTCGCGGCCCAGGCCGACGCCGGCATCCAAGTGCTGCCCTCTGCGGACAACCTCCTGCGGGCGTTCCGGCGCCCCCTCGCCGATGTCAAGGTACTGATACTCGGCCAGGATCCGTATCCGACGCCGGGACATGCCGTCGGACTTTCCTTCGCCGTGGCCAGGCAGACCCGGCCCATCCCGCGAAGTCTGGCAAACATCTACCGCGAGCTCCACGATGACCTTGGCCTGCCGCCCCGTGTCCACGGAGACCTCAGCGCTTGGTCCGATCAAGGCGTCCTCCTCTTGAACAGGGTCCTCAGTGTCTCCGCGGGAGCTGCCGGCTCGCATCGAGGGAAAGGCTGGGAGGCTATCACGACGGCGGCCGTCACGGCGGTGGCGGAACGCACCGACGGCTCGGGCCGGCAGAGCCCGCTGGTGGCGATCCTGTGGGGAAAAGATGCGTTGTCCGTCGAACCCCTGCTGGGAGGTGCCCCGTCCATCTCGTCTCCCCATCCCAGTCCGCTTTCGGCCTCTCGCGGTTTCTTCGGCTCCAAGCCCTTCAGCCAGGCCGATGAGTTGCTGCGCGAGCAGGGCGCCGCCCCGATTGACTGGGAACTCCCGGTCCTCTAAAGGGCCACGAGTAGCGGCGCCACGAGTGGCGGCCCCACGAGCTGGAGGGTCGCCCTTGCTCCGTTGTGGGGCCCGCTCTGCAGGGTTGGAGGGTGATTTAGGCTGCAGAGCGGGCCCCACAACGAGGGGGCGGTTGCTGAGACGCAGTGGCCTAGGCTTGCTTCTATGAACGCCGCACTCCCATCGACATCCTCTGCCACACGCAAAACCCGCCCGCAGGTCAACCTGACAGTGCTGAGTAAAGAGCTCCTTTCGCCCCACATGGTGCGGATTGTGGCGGGCGGAGAGGGCTTCGCGGACTACGAAAACAACGAGCACGTAGACAGATACGTCAAGATCGTTTTCCCGCAGCCGGGCGTCGACTACCAACTGCCGCTGGACTTGTGGGCCATCCGGGAAACCATGCCCCGCGAGCAGTGGCCGCACACACGGACCTACACCGTCCGCTGGGTCAACATGGAAGTCAAGGAACTGGCCATCGACTTTGTGGTCCACGGCGACGAAGGCCTGGCTGGACCGTGGGCCGCCGCCGCCCAACCCGGAGACGACCTGATCTTCACTGGTCCCGGTGGTGCCTACAGCCCAGCGCCGGACGCCGACTGGCATCTTTTTGCCGGCGACGACGCCGCGATTCCGGCCATCGCAGCCTGCGTCGAGTCCCTCTCCGAAGAAGCCCGGGGCATGGTGTTCCTGGAGGTGGACAGCGAGGCCGATATTCTCCCGATCGCGGGGCCCCCGGGCGTCGAACTTCACTGGCTGTTCCGCCGCGGAGTACCCGCCGGATCCAGCGAGCTGCTGCTTGAGTCGCTCCGCGGCATCGAGTGGTTACCGGGCCAGGTAGACGTGTTCGCCCATGGGGAGCGTGGCTATATGAAGGGTCTCCGCGAGATCTTCTTCAGCCAAAGGGGCTTGGAGCGTTCTCAGGTCTCCCTCTCGGGGTACTGGGCGCAGGGCCGCGTGGAGGAAGTATTCCAAGCCGAGAAGAAATTGCCCGTAGGCAAAATCTAGGCCTTTCAGGAACTAACGCCGCCGTACCCGGCGCCGCTCATTGCTGGACAGCCCCTTGGTCAGCGGCCTGGCAAGGTTGTCACCGAGCACAATTCCGGCTGCCACCCCGAGCACAATCGCACCTGCATTCAGCATGCCTCCGGCGCCCACCAAAATGTTGCCACCCTCAACGGTCAAAACATACATGGAGCGGAATATAGTTAGCCCGGGAAGCAGGATCAGTGCCGCCGGAACAGCGACCACCAGCTGCGGGGCGCCCAGTTTGAGCGCGAGGACCCTGGCCAACAATCCGATGACGACGGCGGCAACGGCCGGAGACAGGCGGTCCCCGACACCCCCTTGGCCGACCCCCCACAGGACAAAGAAGCCCACGATACCTACGGCCGCCGTCGGGAGGAGCAATCGCATCTGGGTCTGTTCGGTAACACCGATGGCCAGCACAGCGATGGCTATCAAGACCGCTTTGCCCCACAAAGGGTACGCGTCCGGGAATGTTTGGGTGACGTCCAGCACCGCGCTTCCCATCACCGTTCCCACCACCACAGCGACGGCGATGCCCGCAACGATGGCGCCAAAGGTGAGCAATGTTGAGAGGAACCGTCCCGCGGCTGTGACGGGGAAGCCATTGATGGCGTCCTGCACGGCTGAAACGAGCCGACCTGTAGGCAACAACAGCAAGATCCCGCCAGCAACCACAATCGATGGCGCGATGTCTACGCCGGCCCATCGAAGCATCAACGCGATAAAGGTCACCAGGAACGCGCACGCCATGGTGACGAAGAAATCCGCGGTCCGCCACTTGGTCAGTCGACGTGCCAGCAGGCTGACCATGAGGTTGGAAGCGAAAGCAACGGCGGACGCTCCGAGGCCCCCACCCAGGACGCCCACGAAGACCGCGGCAAATACTGCGAAGGCCATGGTTACCATCCAGCGGGGAAACGGCTTGGCGCTGCGAATGATGCCGTTCAGGCGACGAACTGCTTCGTCACGGCCCACTCCCCCTGCGATGATGTCGGTCACCAGCTGGTGGACCTGGGCGAGTCCCGCATAATTATTCGTCCAGGAACGGACCACGCGAAGAAGCGTAATGGGGGTCTGGTCCTTGGGCGCGTAGTTGATGGCGACCGACTGGTTGGTGATGTCCACTTCAACGTTTTTGAGGCCCAGGGCTGCTGTCACGGCAATCATGCTGGTCTCAACCTCAAGGGCACCGGCACCGTAACGGAACATGACTTCGGCCAAATGCAGGGCGAAGTCGATCGTTTTCCGGGCGGAGGCATCCACGCCCGCCACCTGGATGGTGGGATTGGCGTAAGGACTTCCCGCCAGCCGGTCCACGATATTCATGGGCGCGGTGGGCGGACTGTCCCCTTGAACCAAGCGCATCAGCATGCGTTTTGCGGTGACGTTCTGCCGCACCTGCGATGGTCGCAGCGGCTGGGTCTTGGGCAAGCCATCCGTTGGCGGACGGCCGCCGGACCCTTCGGGCCATTCAGTCACGCAGCGATCCTCCCGTTGCTTTTTTGATCAGCGCCTTTTTGATCAGCGGTTTCTCCGGAGTTTCCTCAGTACGGGCAACTTCTCTACTGGTAATCTTCCCAGAACCGTCTGGACAGTCCCTGCAAGCTTCCTGGCCGTGCGGTACGCGGTGAATGCCAAGGGATTCACGGGCGCCACGAAATCACCAACCAGTTGGACCACTTCGCCGCCGAATCCCTTCTTGAATTCGTAACCGCCGTGACCAGTCTCGTCCTGGCCTTGGATTCCGAACGTGCCATAGAAGTTGTAACGGGAGTACCCGTTGTTCAGCGCGTGGAGCATCATGCCCCAGTAAAGGGATGTTGCGCCGTTGAAATAGATGTAGTCCTGGACGGTTCCACCTATGACGCACACCAGTTCATCACCTGAGCATGCGAAGTGGATGGCGGCAACGGTGGCCACGCCCACCGAGTCCGGGAATCGTTCAATGTCCTTTAGGCTCCGCTCGTAGCTGTCCACGAGGTCCTGTACAACCTTGATCCGGTTGGCCTTCTTTTTGCTGCCGGTTTCTTCGACCTCACGCTTGAGCTCGGCCAACGTCTTGGATTCAGCTTCCAGGCGCTCGGTGATGGACGCCCGATACTCAGGGATATTGATCTTGGCCATCATGAGCTTGGTGAACTCATCGGAGGTGTTGCGGAGGAGTTGCTCGTAGTACTCGCGTTCGCGGTAGGTGAAGCCCTTCTCATCCCCTGCCGTGCTGAGGGCATTGTAGAAGTCGTCCAGTGTTTCCAGGGTGGCCTGTTCTAGGTAGACGCCGTTCTTCTCGGCCTTACGGATGGCCTTGCGGGTCCGGTAGTTCATGCCCATGATGAGTTCCTCGGAATCCGCGATCCCGTCGAGCTGCTTCACGAACATCCAGTTGATGTTGGCAAAGTTCATATCGAAACCCTGGTGCTGGAATCCAAGGCCCTGCAATTCCTTCATCAGAGGCCGGTTGTCCTCGATCTCCGGGTGTTCCGCGCCTTCCTCATCCCGCGCGATGTACCGGACGTTGGGTGAGATCCGCAGTTCAGCAGCCTTCTTGGTAGCCGCGTGCTTCTTCAACTGCTCGACGACGAAGCGCACCGCCACGGCGTCGGAATAATCCATCAGCGGGCCCTTGGCGCAGTCCGCGGTCTTGTAACCGAAGCGATTCGACGCGTAGACGAGTTTCCCGGCAGCGATGAGGCTTCCACCCCTGGTAACGCCGAAGAGCTCCACTTCCTGCCCGCGTGCGCGCTGGAACCTGGTCAGATCCATGGATTGGATGAAGCTACCCTGAGGGTGTCCTTTGGCGAACGTCTCGTAATCAGTGTCGCTGAGAATCACGAATTCCATCTCGGTTCCAGCCTGAATCGGTGTCAAAGAAATTACCTCACCTAAAAGTAGATTTTGCACCCGTGAGTAGCCGGGCCGGGCCGTGCTTGTTGCCTGTTCTTACGCGCTCAGTAGAACTGGCCGCCGGTGCGCATTGTTTCGAGTCGACGGAAGACCTTCTCGGCACCCTTGAGCCACAGCTTGTAGCGGAGCGGGCTCAGGACCATGTCGTAGCACCCCACGAAATCCGTGACGGTCTTGGTGAAGCTCGTCTTGAAGGATCCAAGGCCGTACAGCGGGTGGGATTTGTCTTTGATGCGGGCAGCCGGAGGGGTTCCGCAGAAATCGTACTCAACACAGCCGAGTTCCTGCATCCGCTGGATGGCTGCCCATTGGGCCAAGTGCGAGTCGCCGTACTGCTTACGGTTCTGCGTGGAACCGCCGTCCTTGTACGTAGCCTTAGAACCGTAATTGATGACGAACGCGCCGACGCTCGGTGCCCCGTCCTCGTAGACGAAGAAAAAGTGTCCCTGGCCGCGGCTGCAGAACTCGCCCCAGAAAGTGGCGTAGTACTCGTAGCTGCGTAGCGGCATGGCGCCTTTGGCGTTCACGGTGTTCTGCATCAGGGCGTAGAGCTTGCGGTAGCTGTCCTCGCCCGGCTCGGCCGGCAGAACCTCGCACCCCTCGCGTTCAGCCCTGCGGACGGCGTTCCGGGCCCGTGACGAGATGCTCCTGAGCACTTCATTGGCCGGTGCCGAGATGTCCAGGATCGCCGTGAAGTCGTTCGACTGGATGTTCGGAGCCTTGACCAAACCGGCTGCCCGCAGTTGCGCTGTCACCTCAGGTGACTCGACGACGTCGGGCTCTACCTTGATGGTGAAGACGTTTAGCTTCTGTTCCTTCGCCAGGGCCGCAACGGCCGTGAGCATGGGTTTGATGTCCTCGACTGAGGCGGCGTCTGGCCCCTTGATGAGGTACCAGAGGCGGCCGAGGACCGGGAACTTCTTCTCCAGCAACAGGTTGTAGCTGGCGTAGTCGGCAGTCTCCACCACCAGGCGGCGGACCAGCCAACCGTTACCGTCCTTGACTGCCGCATAGGCGTCCGACTGCAGCATGTTGCCGCCGTTGGGATTCGCCGTGACGTGCTTGTCCCAGTTATCGGTTTCCTCGGCGGTGGCAAAGCGGGCGGTAAATTCTCGCAAGGTGGCCGTGTCCAATCTCAGGGTTTGGTGCCGTGTTGAGCGTAGGTGTTCAGAGTGGAGCGTGCATGCGGACATGCAGGACCCAGTCTATCGGGATCAAAAAATCAGGTGGTTGCGCTCAGCATTCGACGACGTTGACGGCGAGGCCGCCCATCGCGGTTTCCTTGTACTTATCGGACATGTCCTTGCCCGTTTCCCGCATGGTCACGATCACCTCATCGAGGGACACCCGGTGTGTCCCGTCGCCCCACAACGCCATCTTCGCGGCATTGATCGCCTTCGCCGCAGCAATCGCGTTCCGCTCAATACACGGGATCTGCACCAACCCGCCGATCGGATCACAGGTGAGCCCCAGGTTGTGCTCCATCGCGATCTCCGCGGCGTTCTCCACTTGACCCGGCGTACCACCCATCACCTCAGCCAGCCCGGCAGCAGCCATCGACGACGCCGACCCCACCTCGCCCTGACACCCCACCTCAGCACCGGAAATGGACGCCTGCTCCTTATACAACACACCCACGGCACCGGCAGCGAGCAAGAACTTCACCACCACATCATCGCGGTCCCGCTGGGTGGCGTTCTCCATGCCCGGGGCGTAGTGCAACGCGTAATACAACACTGCCGGGATGATCCCCGCAGCACCATTCGTGGGAGCCGTGACCACCCGGCCACCGGAGGCATTCTCCTCGTTAACCGCCAGCGCGATCAGGTTCACCCACTCCTGCCAGTACTTCGGATCATTCCGGTCCTTGTCTTCCTTCAGGAGCCGCTCCAACCAATCAGGAGCACGACGCCGGACCCGCAACCCACCAGGCAACACACCCTCACGCTTCAAGGACGTCTCAACACAGGCCTCCATCACAGCCCAAATATGCAGCAAGCCCTCCCGGATCTCCTCCTCAGACCGGGACGCCCGCTCATTGATGAACATGATGTCGCTGATCCCCAACCCCTTCGAGGCACACCGGCCCAGCAACTCGGCCGCCGTCCGGAACGGCAACGGCAACTCCTTCTTCGACTCCTCCAACTCAGCCCGGGCCGCGTTCTCCTCACCCTCACGGACAATGAACCCGCCACCTACCGAGAAAAACGTCGCCTCCTTGAGAACGTTCCCCTCAGCATCAGAAACCGCGAACCTCATCCCGTTCGTATGCCGCGGCAACACCGTCAACGGATGCAGCACCATATCCTCCACCGCATACGGCAGCTGCACACCCCCACCCGAAGCACCAGCAAGGTTCAACAACCCGGTGTCAGCGATCGCCGCGAGACGCTCCTCCACCTCATCGGGCAGGATCAATTCGGGCTGAAACCCCTCCAACCCCAACAACGTCGCCGTCATGGTCCCGTGCCCACGACCCGTCGCAGCCAACGATCCATACAAATCCACCCGTAAACCCGCAACGTCCCCCAGCACGCCGCTATCCACAAGCTCCCGCGCAAAGACCGCGCCAGCCCGCATCGGCCCCACCGTATGCGAACTCGACGGACCAATGCCGACCGTGAACAAATCAAAAACACCAACAGCCATAGCCGTGATTCCTTCATAAAACTTGAGGCGTTCCGGCAGATGGTCCTGCCGGATGGCCACTCCCGCTCGTGACGGAAGGCGACCGAAGCACGACGCCGGACGGCCCCCAAAGGCGGCAATCCGGCGTCGCAAGTTATTCAGTTACTGCATTCAACGCTACGCCCATCCGCGCCCGTTTCGGGGCCTCGCTGCGGATAGTGCCGTGCGTACGGCGTCCTGCGCAGCGAGCCCACGAAATGGCGGGCACAGAGATCAGGAAAGGTCTCCGCCGTTCTTGGAGGCGTACTCCTGGGCGGAAAGCAACGGCCCCTCGGACTCAGCGGCTACCTTGAAGAGCCACCCCGCGCCGTAGGGGTCGTTGTTGATCAGGGCCGGATCACTGACAACGGCGTCGTTGATCTCGGTGACCTCGCCGGTGACAGGCGAGTACAGGTCCGAGACGGACTTGGTGGACTCGACCTCTCCGCAGGTCTGGCCAGCAGTTACGGCAGTTCCAACCTCGGGCAAGTCAACGTAGACGATGTCGCCCAGTGCGTCGGTGGCAACCTCGGAAATCCCAACGGACACCGAGTTTCCCTCGCCGCGGGAGACCCACTCGTGCTCGTCGGAGTACTGCAGTTCGGGCGCTACTTTGGGCATTCTGTTTCCTTTACGTGTGGTGACTACAACTAAACCGGCGGGTTTTACTTTTGGCGCTTGTAGAACGGCAGTGCTACGACTTCGAACGGCTCGCTCTTCCCCCGGAGATCGATGTCCAGCGGGGTGCCAACCTCGGAGAATTCGACGTTGACATAAGCCAACGCTACCGGGTAGCCGAGCGTGGGGCTCGGCTGGCCCGAGGTCACCTCACCGACCACTGCGCCGTCCTTCAAGACCGGGTAGTGCCCGCGTCCAGCGCGACGCCCCAGGCCTTTGAGGCCCACGAGCTTGCGCCCGTTGGTGGAACCGGCGCCGTCTGCCTTCAGGGCCGCGAGTGCATCCTTGCCGACGAAGTCGCCTTCCTTGGACACGGCCACCACAGGCCCGAGCCCTGCAGCGAACGGGTTCCCTTCGCGGGAGAGCTCGTTCCCGTAGAGGGGCATTCCGGCTTCCAGACGCAGGGAGTCACGCGAGGCGAGTCCTGCCGGGACGAGCTCTCCGTCTTCTGCGACCTCGGTGATCGCCTGCCAGAGCGCAGCCGCGGATTCGTTGGGCACGAAGATCTCGAAGCCGTCTTCGCCGGTGTATCCGGTGCGGGCGAGCAGCAGGTCCTGGGTTCCGCCGTCGAACGTGAACGGGACCTCGACGGCGGCGTAGTACTTCAGATCCTGGACCAGCGCGTGCTGTTCGGCCGGCACCAGGCGCAGGAGGATGGCTTCCGCGAGGGGGCCCTGGACGGCAATCAGGGAAGTCGCCGCGGAGGCGTCCTCCACCACAACGTCGAAGCCGGCAGCGCGTTCCAGCAGCTCGGCGGCCACAACCTTGGCGTTGCCCGCGTTGGGAACCACGAGGAACTTGTCCTCGCCTTCCACTGAGGAGGGGCGGCGGTAGGTGATGAGGTCATCGATGATGCCGCCGTCGGCGTTGCAGATCAGCGAGTACTTTGCCTTGCCCTGGGCCATGGCGGAAATTTTGCCCACCAGCGCGTAGTCCAGGAAGGCGGCCGCCTCGGGGCCCGTGACCCAGACTTCGCCCATGTGGGAGAGGTCGAACAGGCCTGCGGACTTACGGACGGCGTGGTGCTCGGCCAACTCGGAGGAGTACTTCAGCGGCATCTGCCAACCACCGAAGTCCGTGAAGGACGCGCCGAGCTTCTTGTGCTCTTCGTAGAGAGCGGTGTAATTCTCAGTCATTGCAGGAACCCCTTAGTTCTCGAAGTCTTCGATCGGAGGGCAGGAGCACACGAGGTTCCGGTCACCGGCTGCGCCGTCGATGCGTCCTACCGGCGGGAAGTACTTGTCCTGCTTGAGGTGGTGGACGGGGAACGCGGCCTGCTCACGCGGGTACGCGCGGTCCCAATCGGAACTGACGACGGCGGCTGCCGTGTGCGGTGCGCGGCGGAGAGGGGAATCCTGCACGGAGAAGTCCCCGGCGGCGACCTGGTCGATCTCGGCACGTATGGTGATCATCGCCTCGATGAACCGGTCGATCTCGGCCAGGTCCTCGGACTCGGTGGGCTCCACCATCAGGGTGCCCGCAACCGGGAACGCCAGGGTGGGGGCGTGGAAGCCGAAGTCGATGAGACGCTTGGCCACGTCCTCAGCGGTAACACCCGTAGTGGCCGTCAGTTCGCGAAGGTCCAGGATGCATTCGTGGGCAACGAGTCCGCCCTCGCCCGTGTAGAGGACCGGGAAGTGGTCGTTGAGACGGGACGCGATGTAGTTCGCCGCGAGCAGCGCGGACTTGGTGGCGTCGGTCAGGCCCTGGCCGCCCATGAGCTTCACGTACGCCCAGGAGATCGGCAGGACACCGGCCGAACCGAAACGGGACGCCGAGATCGGGACGCCGTTGCCTTCGGTCCAGGACGCAGCATCGCCGGGCATGAACGGTGCCAGGTGTGCTTTCGCTGCGACCGGGCCAACACCGGGTCCGCCGCCGCCGTGCGGGATGCAGAAGGTCTTGTGCAGGTTCAGGTGCGAAACGTCCCCGCCGAACTTGCCCGGCTGGGCAAGGCCCACGAGTGCGTTGAGGTTCGCGCCGTCGATGTACACCTGGCCGCCGGCCTCGTGGATCGCGTCGCACACTTCACGGACGTCGGCGTCGTAGACACCATGCGTGGACGGGTAGGTGATCATGATGGCCGAGAGCGCGTCCCGGTGGGCCTCGATCTTGTTCTTGAGGTCCACGTGGTCGATGGTGCCGTCCGGTGCGGTGGCCACAACGACAACCTTCATCCCGGCCAGCACGGCGGACGCTGCGTTGGTTCCATGCGCCGATGCGGGGATCAGGCACACGTTGCGCTGGTCGTCGCCATTGGAGCGGTGGTACCCGCGGATCGCGAGCAAACCGGCGAGCTCACCCTGGGACCCGGCGTTCGGCTGGATGGACACTTGGTCATAACCGGTGATCTCGGTCAGCTGCGCCTCAAGGTCGCTGATCAGTTCACGCCACCCCTCGGTCTGGGACTCCGGGGCGAACGGGTGGATGGAGGCGAACTCCGGCCACGAAATCGCTTCCATCTCAGCGGTCGCGTTCAGCTTCATGGTGCACGAACCCAGCGGAATCATGGTGCGGTCCAACGCCAGATCCCGGTCAGAGAGCTTACGGATATAACGGAGAAGCTGGGTCTCGGAACGGTGCGTGTTGAATACCGGGTGCTGCATGAAGTCACTCGTACGCTCCACGGACCCCTCAAGTGCGAAGCCCTCCGTGGACTCGGCAACCGAAGCGCCGAAGACCGAAGCAACGTCGGCCACTACCGCCGTCGTGGTGGTTTCATCAACCGAGATGCCAACCGTGTCGGCGTCGATGCCGCGGAGGTTGATGCCCTTGGTCTCGGCATCAGCCACGATCTCTGCAGCGCGACCGGGGACGCGGACGGTGACGGTGTCGAAGAAGGAACCGTGAAGGACCTCGACGCCGGCAGCCTTCAGGGATGCCGCGAGGGTACGGGCGTGGTTGTGAGCCGTCTCAGCGATCGCTTTCAGGCCGTCGGGGCCGTGGTACACCGCGTACATCGAAGCAACGATCGCGAGCAGCGCCTGGGCCGTGCAGATGTTGGACGTGGCCTTCTCACGGCGGATGTGCTGTTCACGGGTCTGCAGCGCCAAGCGGTAGGCCGGGACGCCGGCGTCGTCCTTGGAAACACCCACCAAGCGGCCCGGCATGGAACGCTCCAGGCCCTTCTGGACGGCCATGTAGGCCGCGTGCGGGCCGCCGAAGAACAACGGCACACCAAGGCGCTGCGCGGAACCGACCGCAATGTCAGCGCCCTGCTCACCGGGAGGGGTGATGAGCGTCAGGGACAGAAGGTCGGCAGCAACCGTGACCAACGCACCGCGCTCCTTGGCCTCAGCGATCACAGCAGAGTGATCGAACACCCGGCCAGAAACGCCGGGCTGCTGCAGCACAACACCGTTGATGGCACCCTCGGGAAGCCCGAGCGACAGGTCCGCGACCTCAACTTCGAAACCCAACGCCTCGGCACGGCCCTTGACCACGGCGATGGTCTGCGGGAGGCAGTCGGCGTCGAGGACGGTCTTGCCATCACGTGCCGCTGCGGACTTGTTCGCCCGGCGCATCATCAGGACGGCTTCGGCAACGGCCGTGGCTTCGTCCAACAACGACGCGTTGGCGATCGGGAGGCCAACCAGGTCCTGGACCATGGTCTGGAAATTCAGGAGCGCTTCGAGGCGGCCCTGCGAAATTTCCGGCTGATACGGCGTGTATGCCGTATACCAGGCGGGAGACTCAAGGATGTTGCGGCGAATCACAGGGGGCGTGACGGTGTCGTAGTACCCCTGCCCGATCATCTGCACAGCGGTCTTGTTCTTGGACGCCAGCTTGCGGAGCTCAGCAAGAACCTGCACTTCGCTCAACGCGTCCTGTAGCGTGAGTGCGACGTCCTGACGGATGTCTTTGGGAACAGCGGTGTCAACCAAGGCATCGACCGTGTCATAGCCAACGGAGGCGAGCATGGTGTCGACGTCGGCCTGGCGTCGTGCGCCGATATGCCGATCGACGAAGGTGGTGGAGGCAGAACTAACCGTCACGGGGAACTCCATTACTTGGGCGGCGTTTGTGTACGCCACAGCGGCTGGGTCCCTCCCCACTCTGTATTGGACCTGAGAGTTTCCGCGCGTTGTGTGGACAATCATCGCTTGCACCGTCGGTGAGCACGGCAGCCTGCCCGGAGTTGGGCCGATTGCTGTGCTGCTTTCCAGAGTTGCCTCGCCGCGGCGGTGCATGGGCCTGAGAGATTCCTGGGGAGGATTTGCTCCTACGGCGCCTGCACCTCTTGCTTGCAGGACTCTCCCGCCGCAGATCAAAGGCATGTTCAGTTGTGTATGGGCGCCTTGATAGGCACGCCACAAATGTTAATTGTCCTATGCGGCGCCGCTGCCCGCAAATGATGACCCGTTAGTTCCGCAGCCGGTCCAAGACACTTAAGAGAATCTCGACGTCGGCCGCCCGCCCGGCGTTGCCATTGTCCTGCCCGCCCTCGAACATCGCGTTGAAATACAGGCCGTCGCCCATATAGCTCACGGCCTTGGCGACGTCCGGCCCCACGTCCTCTGCCAAGACATCGAGCCACATCTGCTGGATGGCGGCAAACCTGAGCCTCGTTTCTTCATGAGCCACTTCGGCAAGGCGGGTCGCAGCCACGAAAGCGCGGTCCATGGGCGTGTCAGCCCACAGGGAGGAACGAATGAAGTGCACAGCAGCTCCTTCAGGAGCTGCCTTCATCCTCTCCGTGTCCTCTTCCGCGAGCTGGTCCAAGCGCGCCAGCAAAGCAGTGATCAAAGATTCCTTATTCGGGAAGTGATACAGCAACCCGCCCTTGGACACGCCTGCCCGCTTGGCGACGGCGTCGAGGGTGGCAGCGCGCTCCCCGACCTCAATGAGCAGGGCTTCATAGGCGTCCAGGACGGCGTCGCGGGCAACTGGTTTTCGTGGCATGACTACATCATTCCCTAAAGGATCGGTTGATCTGAATTGAAACTATACCGTCTGGACGGTATAGTAAGTGCCATGTTCACTCCGTCCGCAACTCAGGCTCCCCGCTCCGTTCGGCCCGCTCTGGGCAGGACAGCGCCGTGGCGCGATTGGGCGGCGCTGGGACTGCTGATGTTCCCGGTGTTGCTGGTCGCCGTCGACAACACCGCGCTGACCTTCGCGCTGCCGCAGATCGCCCGATCCCTTGATGTGGGCGGCGTGCAGCTGCTGTGGATTATCGACGCCTACCCCCTGGTGTTGGCAGCCTTGCTGGTTTCCATGGGCAACCTGGGCGACAGGATCGGCCGACGGCGGTTGCTAATGATCGGCAGCACAGGCTTCGCAGCGGTTTCGGCTGCTACGGCATTTGCCCCTTCGGCGGAGTGGCTCATCGCCGGTCGCGCCGCCCTTGGCATCTTCGGAGCCATGCTGATGCCTTCCACGCTGTCTTTGATCCGGAACATCTTCACCGATCCCAACCGGCGTCGGCTTGCCATCGCCGTATGGGCAGCGGGTTTTTCCGGTGGGGCGGCCCTTGGCCCCATCTTCGGTGGTTGGCTGGTGGAGCACTTCTGGTGGGGCGCAGTCTTCCTGGTGGCCGCTTTCCTGTTGCTGCCGCTCTTGGCCTTCGGGAGGGTGCTCATCCCCGAGTCCAGGGACGCGAACCCCGGGCGGGTTGATCCGCCAAGCATCGTGTTGTCCATCGTGACGATGGCCCCGTTCGTTTACGGCATCAAGGAATCCGCAATCCATGGTTTTGGAGCCATGCCTGCCGGTTTCCTCGTTTTTGGCCTGGTGATGGGCGTTCTCTTTGTTCGCCGCCAGCAGAGGATCGACAGCCCGATGCTCGATGTCAGCCTCTTCAAGAACAAGGTGTTCAGTACGGCCATTGCGGCCAATGTGTTGTCGCTGTTCTCCATGACGGGTTTCATCTATTTCTTCGCCCAGCATCTGCAACTCGTTGAAGGCCGTTCCCCTATGGAGGCCGGGATCGCCATGATTCCCGCCCTCTTGGCGACCGTGATGGCCGGCATGCTGGTGGTGCCGCTGGTTAAGCGCGTACGGCCCGGCTTCGTGGTTGCCGGTGGCCTGACCCTCAGCGCGGCGGGCTACCTCATAGCCGTGCTCGGGAACCACAGTGAGGGCCCAGTGTTCCTCTTGTCGGCATTGACCGTACTGGCGGTAGGTGTTGGTGCGGCGGAAACCATCTCCAACGACCTCATCCTTGGTTCTGTTCCGGCGGACAAGTCGGGGGCAGCCTCGGCCATCTCCGAGACGGGGTATGAACTCGGTTCGCTGCTGGGCACCGCCGTTCTCGGGTCCATCCTGACCGCGTCCTATCAGCACAACTTGGTCATCCCCGCAGGCGTCTCTTCGCAGGTTGCCGGAAAGGCCTCGGAGACGTTGGCCGGCGCGGTTGACGCCGCGGGCACCCTGCCTGAGCCGACGTCGGCGGCATTGCTGACCGCTGCCCGGGTCGCGTTCGACTCCGGCGTCCACATCACCGCGGCGATTGGGCTGGTTCTGATGGCTGGAGCGGCGGTGCTTGCCGGCGTCGTTCTGCGTCGCGTACCGAAGGCGCAATAACCGTTGTGTGGCCCGCTCTGCATGCTTCCCGCCGGGAATAGCCAGCAGAGCGGGCCTCACAACGCCTCTGTTGGCGCCGCCTTCGCGTCTACGCTGGCCGTGATCCCGTCGATCCGCTCCAGGGCCTCGGTGAGCCTGCCCACGGTCCCCCACAGTTCGGGGTGCTGTTCCCTGACCTTCGCCAAGGGAGTACCGGCCGAGGTCAGGGAGGCCAGATCGAAGCTCACGTTGGTGCGGGCGCCGGCGATCGCTGCCCGGAGGGCTCCAAAGGCAACCACCACATCGGCGATCAACGCCGGATTCCCGTGCTTGGCAAGCCACGCAAGATCCTCGGTGGCTTCCATGGCACGCTCGCCCAGGCTTGCTGACGATTTCGCGGCCTCTATGGAGGCGCGGCGGATTACCTCAGCGCGTTCCGGACCCGGGTCCAGGCGGAAGGCAGCGCCAAAAGCGTCGGAGGCGACGGCGTCGTCGTCTGCTAATTTGAGTGCCTCTTCGCGCATCTTCTTGGCTCTTCCCCGGATCCCTGCAAGAGCATCGCGATTCTCCCCGTCCGCGTCCGTATACCCGGCCACCATGGATGTTAGCGCCGCCGAAATTGCCAGCATGACGCCGGTGCCGGCTCCGCCCCCTGGAGAACCAGTGGACTCGGCGAGCGCCTTGGTCCATTCCTCAACAGTGGTTTGCTGCGTTGTGATTGAGTCGGATTTAGTCATGTCATCCAGTGTGCTCCGCGACCGGCCACCTACGCAGTTGTTGAAGCAGCGCGGCGTGGTGCAGTGGATAAGCTGTGGGCATGGACCTCCAAGAGCTGTACCGCGACCTGCACACGCATCCGGAATTGTCGTTCCAGGAAGTCCGAACGGCCGGGATTGTGGCCGGCCATCTTGAGCAACTGGGCCTCAGGGTGCATCGCGGCGTCGGGAAAACCGGTGTTGTGGGCGTGCTTGAGAACGGAGCGGGACCGGTGGTCATGTTGCGTGCTGACATGGACGGATTGCCGGTCAAGGAAGCCACGGGCTTGGACTATGCCAGTACAGAAGTTGGCATTGATCCGGAGGGCAACGAAGTTCCCGTGATGCATGCCTGCGGGCATGATGTGCATGTGAGCTGCTTGCTCGGGGCCGTGGAATCTTTGTCCTCCGCGCGGCAGGAATGGCGGGGAACACTGATTGCGGTTTTCCAACCCGCGGAAGAATGGGGCGGCGGCGCTGAGGCAATGGTGAATGACGGACTGTACGGTTTGGTGCCAAAGCCCGACGTCGTCCTTGGCCAGCACGTAGCTCCGTTCCCGGCCGGCTGGTTGGGCCTACGGGGCGGCGTCGCCATGGCTTCCGCAGACTCCCTGACCATCACGTTGCACGGTCAAGGTGGCCACGGATCCCGACCCGAAACAACTGTCGATCCGGTCCTCATGGCAGCTGCAGCAACCGTGCGGCTTCAGGGCATCGTTGCCCGCGAGCTTGCCGCCAGCGATTCCGCGGTGGTCACGGTGGGGCAGATCCATTCAGGGACCAAGAACAACATCATCCCCGAAACGGCCACGCTGGGGTTGAGCGTGCGTTCATTCGACGACGCCACGCGGGGCAAGGTGTTGGGCTCTATTGAGCGGGTGGTCCGCAGCGAAGCCGCTGCTTCCGGGGCTCCCCGGGAGCCCGAGTTCAGCCATGAGGACCACTTTCCGTTGACGTTCAATGATGAGGCGGCCGCAGGTCGGGTGACCGAAGCGTTCCAAGCGAAGTTCGGCGCCGGCCACGTCATCGACCCAGGCCCGGTTTCGGGCAGTGAGGATGTGGGCGCCTTGGCAAAGGGTGCCGGGGCTCCGTTGGTCTTCTGGTTCCTCGGCGGCGCTGATCCGGCGTTATTCCAGGAATGGGCGACGACGGGACGCCTTCCGGAAGACATCCCGTCGAACCACTCCCCGCATTTTGCACCTGTCATCGAGCCGACGTTGACTCAAGGCACCGAGGCACTCGTAACAGCTGCGCGGGAATTCCTCGCCACTAACTGACGGAACCTCGCCACTAACTGACGGAGCTAGGCGTCCTGGCGGACACGCTCCGTTGTTGGCTCGGTTACCTCGGATTCACGACGACGGCGGACCAGGAACGACCACGGCGAGCCTTCTGCCTGCGGGGGCTTCCTTGGTGGGGCCTGCGGCTCCTGTTCCACCTTTGCCTCAGTTGGGTGCATCTCGGGCTTGCGCGCGGAGTCCTTCTTCGTGCGCCGCTCGAAGTTGTCATAGTACGCGTAGCACATGACCAACCTCCTTCCACGGCTGTCCTTTAATGTTCCTCGCAGCTGGACCAGATGTCGACTTGTTTTTAACACTGCCGGTCTATAAAACTGCCGGTGTCAGTGCAACTGGTCCGGATGTTGATTTGCGCCCACACTAATATGGCCGGGATAGTTATTGGACGCTTGACGATAGGTGCCGCATGATCGAGATCCTTAGCCCCAACGAATTGCTGCGAGCCAAGGCAGCAGGTGCTTTGGTGGCGGACATTCTGCAGGCACTCAAGGAACGCTGCGCAGTAGGCACGAACCTCCTGGAGATAAATCAGTGGGCCAAGACGATGATCCTCGGTGCAGGTGCTGAATCGTGTTACGTCGACTACGCCCCGTCGTTTGGTCGTGGACCGTTTGGCCACTACATCTGCACCGGAGTCAATGACGCAGTCCTGCACGGTAAGCCGCACGACTACAACCTTGCAGACGGTGACCTCCTGACGCTCGATCTCGCAGTGACCCTCCGTGGAATAGCCGCCGATGCTGCCATCAGCTTCGTCGTTGGAGATTCCCAGCCAGCCGAGAGCGTGGCACTGATAGAGACAACCCGCCGCGCCTTGGACGCGGGCATCGCCGCAGCCCGGCCAGGAGCCCGCATCGGCGACCTTTCATACGCCATCGGCGCCGTTCTCTCCGAGGCCGGATACCCGGTCAACGTTGATTTCGGCGGCCATGGCATCGGATCGACCATGCATCAGGATCCCCACGTACCCAACGCCGGCCGGCCCGGCCGCGGATTCCAACTGCAGCCCGGCTTGCTGCTGGCGCTGGAACCATGGGTCATGGCGGATACGGCCGAGCTCGTCACCGACGCCGACGGCTGGACGCTCCGCAGCGCGACCGGTTGCCGGACTGCCCATACTGAGCACACCATCGCAATCACCGAAACCGGAGCAGAAATCCTCACGTTGCCGTCAAAGGGCTGACCCACGGACAGCAATAACTGACACGCCCTGCGACGTCGGGATCAACCGACGGCGGGACGCCGCCCAGACGCGTAACAAGAAGCCTGGCAACAGGCACCCCCTTGCACTTAGGCGTGACAGCGGCCATACTAAATGAACGCTATTCATTTAGTGATCGTCGTCTCACGGAGTAAACGCCCCACATGATTGAACTTTCCTGCCTCGAAGCCCCACGCTCGCGGGCTCGCACCCGGGACGGCGGTATCGACTTCACCACCCAACAGCAACCGGCTTCTTCAAGAACAGGTCACTGACATGAGCCAAATGATCGGCCGCAAGAACGGCGCTTCCCTCCCCAATGACGGGGCAGACGCCGCCGGAACACAACATGGTATTAGCGGCAAAGGACTCAAGAGTGGCCAATTGGGCCTGCTCGCCGTCGTCGTCCTCGGTATTTCCTCCGTTGCCCCCGCCTACAGCCTCACGAGCTCACTGGGTCCGGCCGTAGGCGCCGTCGGGGTACAACTGCCTGCCATCTTTATCGTCGCCTTCATCCCCATGATCCTCGTAGCGTTCGCTTACCGTGAGCTGAATGCGGATTCCCCGGACAGCGGCACCACGTTTACGTGGGCCACCAAGGCGTTCGGCCCCTTCGTCGGCTGGATGGGAGGCTGGGGGTTGCTCGCGGCCAACATCATCGTTCTCTCCAACCTCGCAGGCGTGGCGGTGGACTTCTTCTACCTCTTCCTGGCGCAGGTCTTCAACGATCCCGGCCTCGCGGACCTGACTTCCAACAAGGCCTTGAATATCCTCACTTGCCTGGTGTTCGTGGCACTTGCCGTTTGGGTGAGCTACCGCGGCCTGCACGCAACCAAACTCGTGCAATTCAGCATGGTCGGGTTCCAGATCGCCGTCTTGGCGCTTTTCATCATCATGGCCCTTACCCATGCTGCATCCGGTGATTCACCTACCGCTATCGCCTTCAGCTGGGATTGGTTCAACCCCGCCAAGATCAGCAGTTTTGACCAGTTCGCGGCCGGCATGTCCCTCGCCGTCTTTGTGTACTGGGGTTGGGACGTCTGCCTCACGGTGAACGAGGAGACGAAGGGCGGAAAGGGAACTGCCGGTAAAGCCGGAACCACCACCGCAATCGCGGTTTTGGGCCTGTACATCGCAGTCATCGTGGCCACCATGATGGTGGCAGGCGTTGGCGGGGACGGCATCGGACTGAACAACCCTGACAACCAGCAGAATGTATTCGCCGCCCTGGCCTCCCCCGTCATGGGTCCCCTCGCTATCTTGATGTCGCTGGCCGTACTGTCCGGCACTGCTTCATCGCTGCAATCCACCATGGCTTCCCCGGCCCGCAGCTTGCTGGCCATGGGCCACTACCGCGCCTTGCCGCCCCGCTTTGCCTCGGTCAGCCCCCGTTTCGGCTCCCCGGGCTTCGCCACGATCATGGCCGGCGCGATCTCCGGCGGGTTCTACGCCATCATGAAGGTGGTCAGCGAAAACGTCCTCAACGACACCATCTTGGCCCTTGGCCTCATGATCTGCTTCTACTACGCCATGACCGCCTTCGCCTGCACATGGTATTTCCGGCACAGCTTGTTCTCCAGCGTCCGGAACGTCTTCATGCGCCTGCTCTTCCCCGTGATCGGTGGCGTTGTGCTGACCGTGGTGTTCTTCCAGACGGCCGTGGACAGTTGGTCGCCGGACTTTGGCAGCGGCTCCGAGGTCTTCGGTGTGGGCTTGGTGTTCATCATCGGGATCGGAATCCTTGCCCTTGGCGTTGTGGTCATGCTGATCACGGCACGGCGACACCCGGGCTTCTTCCGCGGCGAGACCATCCGCAAGGATACCCCTGCCTTGGTAGTGCCCGAGTAGGCTTCCCAAGTCGAGAAAAAGCGGCCGGTTCGCATGGAAATTTCCATGCGGACCGGCCGCTTTGGTATGTCCTCCCGTTCGCTGCGGGATCAGTTACCAGTGATGGGCGACGTCGACCACCAGCCGGGAGCCGCCGTCGGGCCCCGCAAGGGTGAAGACCCGGAACGGAAGCCGGGCCCGGACACCCAGCCCCAACGTGGTGGTACCTTCGAAGCTACCCGCGTATGCCACCTGACGAAATGTCTGGTACCCGGTGACGTTAGCGAGTTCCGTGGCGGACGACGGCGTGAAAGTCGGCTGGCCGCTTGGACCATACGACGGCGCATTCACCACCACACGCAGGGCGGCATCTCCCCTCAACGGCACCGGCATCCCGGACCCGTCCTGAACCACCGCGGGAACATATTGCACCGAATAGCCGGCCACGTTTCCCGTAAGGTCAACCACCAACCGGTCAAAACATGCCTGCTGGCCCGTCCGGACGTTGGTGACCTGCGCGGAACTCATGGTGGGATCGGCCTTGGCCAAAGAACCCCACGCGATCCCGCAATATGCCGCTGCCGAGGCTGGCCCCGGCGCCATCAGGCCGAATGCTGCGGCTACGAACACCGCTGCTAAACCGGCCCTGAATTTCCTCATTTTTTGCCCCCTTCAGGCAAGATTGACAACTCAATCGTAGGAGGGCAGGGAGGGTTCAGAGCGGAAAGTTGCTGCTTCGGCGCTCAACCGTTAGGGATGCACAGCGAAAGTGACGGCCCCGTGACTTTTTCAGCCTTCGCAGTCCTTGCAATACTTCAAACCATTCTTTTCCAAGGCCACTTGGGAGCGGTGGCGGACCAGGAAGCAGGAGGCACAAGTGAACTCGTCCGACTGCTCTGGTACCACCACAACGGTCAGTTCTTCCCCGGACAGGTCGGCCCCCGGGAGGTCGATTCCTTCGGCGGTATCGTTCTCGTCAAGGTCGATGACAGCAGTCTGGGCGCTCGGGACGCGGGAGGCCTGGAGGGCTTCAAGTGAGTCAGCCGGAGACTCTTCCTCAGTCTTGCGCGGAGCGTCGTAATCAGTAGCCATTGAGGGTTCGCTTTCGTCGCTGCAGGGCGCCCATACCGGCACCTCAGTGAAGCAGTTTAGGGCATGTGCTGCGGTATCAGTGAATAGTGTGCTGAAGGCAACATTCAGTCCTGCAATGCCTGCTCCACGATGTACTCCGCGATGGCGAGCGACGACGTTGCCCCCGGCGACGGCGCGTTTCGCACCAAAACCATGTTCCGGCGTCGTGCGATCACAAAATCGTCCACCAGTGAACCGTCACCATTCATCGCTTGGGCACGAACGCCCCTGGTTCCGGGCAAAATATCCGCGCCATCCAGTGATGGAACAAAACGCATGGCTTCGCGGATAAACCTCTTCTTACTGATGACGGTCTGGAATTCACGGATGGCGGACGGGACATTATGTCCGGCAAAATTCCAGAACCCCGGGAACAGGGCGTAATTGGCGATGTCACGGACACTCACGCGGTTCCATGTGTACGATTCGCGGCCGAAGGAGATGAAAGCATTCGGTCCAAGCATCATTTCGCCGTCGATGCGCTTGGTCAGGTGGACGCCGAGAAACGGATGTTTGGGATCGGGAACCGGGTAAATCAGCCCTTTGACCTGATCCCGGGATTCCGGTCCGAGCAGGAAATACTGTCCAAAAAACGGGACGATTCGAGGGGTGCCCGGTTCCCCTGCTGCATGCGCCAGCCTGTCTGACTGCAGACCGGCACAGGCCACCACCAGGTCGTAGATTTCCTCGTCGCCCTTTGTGCGAACCACCACTCCGCGCCCCCGATGCTCCAGCGAGGTGACCTCCTGGCCCAGCCGGATGATGCCGCCCTGCCTCCGGACGTCCTCGGCCAGCGCCTTGGTGATGGCCGCGTAATCAACAATCGCCGTTTCCGGTGAATGCAAAGCGGAAAGCCCGACGGCGTTCGGCTCAACCTCGCTGATCTGCTCACCCGTGAGCATCCGGGCGCCCGGAACTCCGTTGGCCAGGGCGCGGACAAAAATGGTTTCCAAGCGCTTGGCTTCTGTTGCCGTCTGGGCGATCACAAGCTTGCCGCAGGCCTCGTAAGGGAGGTTTTTGGCGGCACAGAAGTCTTGCAACAGGTCCACTCCCCGGCGGCATAGTCTCGCTTTTAAGCCGCCGGGTTCGTAGTAAAGGCCGGCATGGACCACGCCGGAGTTATGCCCTGTCTGGTGGGCGGCCAGGCGGTCTTCCTTCTCAAAGATGGTGACCTGGACGCCGTCGAGCTTGTTGGCCAACTCCCGGGCTACGGCGGCGCCGATGATTCCGCCCCCGATGACGGCGCATCGCCTGATCGTTGCGGCAGACATGGCACTCCTCACCGTTGGGACCAACTCACTCCACAGCATCGCACGCGCGGCACGCGAAAGGGGCGGCATGCGAAAGGGGCGGCACAAAAGTGTGCCGCCCCTTCTTTGCAAGTACTGCTAGCCGGCTGTGGGCCGGTCGAAGCGCTGGCCCGCCGGGTTGGACGGCAGGAGCGAGAGCACAAGTACTGCCAGTGCGCCGAGGAAAGGGACAAGCACCAGCAGCGCCAGCCAACCGCTGAAGTTACCGTCGTGCAGACGGCGGACCAGCAGCGCCAAGGACGGGATGATCGTCGCGAGGCCCCAGATGGCGAGAAGGATGTAGAACGGGATGGCCCCAGCACCCGGAACCGTAGCACCCGAATCGGAGACCGTTGCTCCGGCCGCACCGATAACCGACGCGAGGATGTTCAGGACCGTGCTGACGATGAACGAAACCAAAGTCCACCACCAGTATTCGCTGCGGCTCGCCCGTCCCGTGAAGGCCGTGTACTTCTTGAAGAAACGCTTCACTGCGGCACCGATGGGGGCGCCATAGTAGGGAGCCCAAAGCGGCGGCTCGCCGGCTTGTGCTGAATAAGGTTGTGTCTGTTGCGGTTGCTGCGGGTAGCTCATTGGTATATCCCCCGGGGCTAGTGTTGATAAGTCATACTCAGGATGAGTCGTGCTTATCGTAGTGCCCGCAGCAGCGGTAAAGGCATATTGAAAGAAACATTTAACGTCGAATTACCTTAATAGGACGTTATTCGGTCCGGCCCACGCGAAATTTAACCTTAAGTTGCGAACTGACGGCGCAGGTCCATTTTGCGGATTTTTCCACTGGCCGTCCGGGGCATCTCCTCGACAAACACCACGGATTTTGGAATCTTGTACCTTGCCAAGCGACCGTCCAAATGCGAGCGCAGCTGCTCTTCCGTGAGTGACTGGCCCTCGCGGAGGGTAATGATCGCCCGTGGAACTTCACCCCATTTGTCATCGGCTACGCCAATCACTGCAACACTCGCAACGGCGGACAGCTCCGCGATAGCTGCCTCCACCTCGGCCGGGTAGACGTTTTCACCTCCGGAAATGATCATGTCCTTGATCCGATCGGACACGAACAGGAATCCCTCATCATCCTGGCGGCCCATGTCACCCGAACGGAACCAGGACGAATCCGCGTAGCTTTCCGCCGTGGCTTGCGGCCTGTTCCAATACTGTTTGATGACGTTTGGCCCGGAAATCTGAATCTCGCCTACTGCGCCCGCGGGAGCCGGTCCACCCAGGGGATCGGCTATCCGGACGTCGGTAAAAAAGTGCGGCAACCCGGCCGAGCCTGCTTTGTCCTTGGAGCGTGAAACGGGCAACATGGTGGCTCCAGGCGCTGTTTCCGTCATTCCGTAGCAGTTCGTGAAGCCAATCCCCCGCTGTTCATAGGCATCGAGCACGCGGGCCGGAACCGCGGATCCTCCGCAGGTGAGCTTATCCAAGGAGCTGAGGTCCGCCGTCGACCAGTCCGGATGGTCGCACAGCATCTGGAACGTGGTGGGAACACCGTTGAGGGTGGTGACCTTGTGGCGGCCCACCAGCTCCAGTACCCTTCCGGCGTCGAATTTGGACTCCAGCACCACCGTTGCTCCCTTGAGCAGCATCGGCAGCAAACCCATGTCCAAGGAGGCCACATGGAACAGCGGCGAAATCATGAGGGCAACATCGTTCCGGTTCAGGTCCATATCCACCACCGTGTTGATGCAATTCCACGTGATGTTGCCGTGGGTCAGAAGCGCACCCTTTGGCTTGCCTGTGGTGCCCGAGGTGTACAGGATCATGGCGCCGTCGTCGAGGGTCACGGCCTCATCCCGAGGCGCGCCTGCGGCGGCGCTGATCGCTTCATCGTAATGCTCGACGCCGTCGACGTCGGACGCCACCACCAGGCGGTGGGTCACCGCAGTGTCCACCAAGGACGCGGCCGCCACGTTGTCCAGGGCTGCCGCGTTGACCATGAGCCGCGCCCCCGAGTCCTGCAACTGGAACTGGAGTTCATGCGCAGTCAACCGGGTATTCAACGGGACGAAGATGGCGCCGAGCAGCCCACAAGCGAAGAACGTTTCCACGAATGAAGGGTGGTTCTCGCCAAGGTAGGCTACCCGGTCTCCTTTCCTCAGTCCCCTGTTGTGGAGTGCATCGGCCAGCCGGTCTGCCCGATCCGCGAGTTCTGCGTAGCTCAGGGTTCGCTCCCCTGAGATGAGCGCCACCTTTGCCGCGGATTTGATGCGTCGGCGGTGCAGCCACGAGCCAACTCCGTTGTTGTCCATGGTGGGTCCTCCTAACTGACCGTGGTGAGGTCGTTGTTCTTAGATTCCCGTGTCAGCAGGATGAAGACAATGGAGACCACTGACATGACCGCCAGGAACACCACCACGGGGACGATGCTCTGGCCACCGTCCTTGTACAAGCCGGCCACGATGCCCGGCGTGAAGCCGGCACCAATCAGGGTGGCCAGTTGGTACCCCACAGCAGCACCTGTGTACCGGTTGGTGGTCCCGAATTGTTCGGAGACGAAGGCGGCGAGCGGCCCATACAGGGATGAATGCAGGATCAAGGCCACCGTGAATGCCAGGAAGATCAAGCCGATGTTGCCCGAACCGAGCATGCCGAACATTGGGAAGAGGTAGAGCACGAACAGTGTCAGTCCTGTCACCATGACCGGCCTGCGTCCGAAGCGATCCGACATCCTGCCGCCGAGTAGGACGAAGAGGATGGAAATGGCGGAGGCTCCCGCGAATGCATAGAGCACACCCTGCTGTGGTGCCCCCTTGGATACTGCATACGTGACAGAGAACGTGGGCAGGACAACCTGGAGGCCGAAGCCGGCCGCTCCAGCAAACATGATCATGAGCAATGCCTTGGGCCTGCGGAGGACTTCCAGCAGCGGGATCTTGCGCTTGGTGCCTTGGGAGTTTTCCTTTGCCACGGCTTCGGCGAAGATCGGGCTTTCAGAAACCCGAAGCCGGACAAACATGCCAACTACCAGGAGCACAAAGGACAGGAGGAACGGCACGCGCCATCCCCAAGCGAGGAAAGCGCCCTGCGGGAGGGCCGAGAAGATTCCCATCACCACAGTGCCCAGGACCGCACCTGTCGGCGCGCCGGCGTTCACGAACGATGCCGCGAAGCCACGGCGCTTCGGGTCAGCATGCTCCAGGGCCATGAGTGCTGCCCCACCCCATTCACCGCCGACGGCGATGCCCTGGCAGACGCGTAAGAACACCAGTATCACTGCGCCCCACGGCCCAATGACACTGGTTCCGGGCACTACGCCGATCAAGGTCGAGGCGATACCCATCATCGCCATGGAGATAATCAACATCCCCTTACGGCCAATCCGGTCACCGAAATGCCCGAAGATAATTCCTCCGAGCGGACGCGCCACGTACCCGGCGGCAAATGTGGCGTAGGCGGCTACGACGCCCACCCACTCGTCGGTTCCCGCAAAGAAGACTTTCGGAAAGGCAACTGCCGCGGCGGTTGCGTACAGCAGGAAGTCGTAGAACTCGATGGTGCTGCCCAGATAGCTGGACAAGATGACCGTACGCGCCTCTTTGCGCTTGGTGGCCGTGCTCGACTGAGCGAGAGCAGTGCGTCCTGACATGGCTGTTCCTTGGGAGAGGAGGGAGGGTTGGGTTTGTTTACTTGTAGAAGCGGGCTAGGAATTCGGCCACGACGGCCGGGCGTTCCTGCCCTTCGATTTCGATGGTGGCGTGCACCTTGATTTGGGCGCCGCCCTTGACCTCGGTGACTTCGGCGATGGAGCCGTTCATACGGACTTTGGAGCCCACTTTGACGGGGGAGGTGAAGCGGACTTTGTCCAGTCCGTAGTTGACTTTGGTGGTGACGCCGTCGACGTCGAACAGCTCACCCCAGAACGGGATGATCAGGGACAGTGTCAGGAACCCGTGCGCGATCGGGGCGCCGAAAGGGCCGTCCTTGGCGCGTTCGGGGTCAACGTGGATCCATTGCTGATCATCGGTGGCGTCGGCGAACAGGTTGATCTGTTGCTGGGTGATTTCGCGGTAGTCAGTGGTGCCGAGGTCCTTGCCGGACATGGTGAGCAGCGTGTCGAAATCGACGACGAGATTAGGCATCATTGCCTCCTGGTAGTGGTTGTTTGTGGAAGGTTGTCCGTAAAAGCGACGTGGTTTAGCGGGTGAAGGCACTCTCGCCCGTAAGTGCACGGCCGATGATGAGGGCGTTGATCTCGTGCGTCCCCTCGTACGAATAGACGGCTTCGGCGTCGGCGTGGAAACGCCCGACGTCGGCGGCGAGCGTGATGCCGTTGCCGCCCACCACTTCGCGGGCCAGGGCGACGGTCTCCCGCATCAGAAGGCTCGTCTGCATCTTTGCCAAGGCGGAGTCTTGGTCCCGGAAGATCCCCCGGCCTTGTTGTTCGGTCAGGCGCACCACCAGTGAGAGGGAAGCGGTGATGTTTCCGAGCATGCGGGCCAGTTTTTCCTGAACCAGTTGGAAGGACCCGACCGGGCGGCCGAACTGTTGGCGCTCTTTGACGTAGGACAATGCGGCCTCGAAAGCCCCGGCTTGGATGCCGGTGGCGATCCAGGCTACGTCCGAGCGCATGGCCCGAAGCATCGCCGCGACGTCCTTGAACGAATTCACGTTGTGCAGGCGCATGGCCTCGGGAACGCGCACGCCGTCGAGGGTGATATGGGCGTTCTGCATCATCCGCAAGGAGGTTTTGCCCTGGATCTTTTCCAAGCCCAACCCGGGTGCCCGCCGGTCCACGAGGAACGCTTTGACCTGACCGTCGGCGACGTCCCGGGCGAATACACACAGCACATCCGCCGTGGCAGCGCCCCCGATCCACCGCTTGGCGCCGTCCAAAACCCAGGTACCTCCGCCGGTCCCGCCGTCGACTCCCGGTTCTAAGCGAGCCGTGGTGGCGAGCCCGCCGGCGATGTCCGAGCCGTGCTCCGGTTCGGTCAGCGAGAACACGCCCCTGAGCGAAAAGTCCACCACGCGGGGCATCCACTCTTTTTGCTGCTCCTCGGAGGCACCAACCCGGATGGCCGTCCGGAACAGCCCGGCTTGGGCTGTGTACCAGGTGGCCAGTGAGGCATCCGTTCGGGCCAGCTCGAAGATCCGGAAGCCATGGTAAATACCGCGGGCCGGGCCGTTGGTGGTAAGCGCGGCAGGTTCCATCAGGTCCAGATCGATAAGCGGCTGCGCCAGCTGATCCGGAAATTCGCCCCGTTCCCAGTACTCGGCCAGCAGCGGTTTCGCCTCCGTGTCAAGGAAATTCCGTAACCGCGCCAGCACAGCACGTTCCTCGGTGGTGAGGAGTGCTTCCGCGTCGTACCAGTCCGCCGTCGGGTAGAGCCGCTCATCGGCAAGTGTCGTGCTCATCTCAACCGCCCAGCCCGAGCAGCCGGACAGCGTTGTCCTTGAGGATCTTCGGCCTGACCTCGTCTTTCAGGGGCAAGTCCGCGAACGCGCCCAGCCATTTCTGCGGCGTGATCAACGGGAAGTCCGTGCCGAACAACACCTTGTCCTGCAACACGGAGTTTGACAGGCGGACGAGAGATTCCGGGAAGTACTTGGGCGACCAGCCCGAGAGGTCAATGAACACGTTGGACTTGTGCGTCGCGATCGAGTTTGCTTCATCCTGCCAGGGCACGGAGGGGTGGGCCATGATGATCTGCAATCCCGGGAAGTCCGCGGCCACCGCATCCAGCAGCAACGGATTCGAGTACGCCAGTTTGATTCCAAACCCGCCGGGAAGCCCTGCGCCCATGCCGTTCTGGCCAGTGTGGAAGATACACGGCAGGCCCAGTTCCTGAAGGGTTTCCCACAACGGATAGAACTGTTCACTGGACGGGTCAAAGCCTTGGAGGGACGGATGGAACTTGAAACCCCGGGCACCCAGCTCAACGGCCTGGTACTTCGCGCCCGCGATCGCGTCCTCCCCCGTGCGCGGGTCCACGCTGCCGAACGGAATCAACACATCGTTGTGCTTCGCGGCCCCGGCGATCAGCTCCGGGATGCTGTTGGGCTCATGCTTGAGCTGCGTCCGGGCGTCGACGGTAAAAACGACGGCGGCCATCTTCAGTTCGCGGTACACCTCCGCGATCCGATCCAGCGACGGAGTACGGTCTTCCGACTTGAAATACTTCGCAGAAGCCTCCGTCAGGGCTTCGGGAAGCGAGCCATGCCCGCAACTGTCCACCTCGAGATGCACGTGCATGTCGATCGCGTCGAGTTTCGCGGCGTCGATGCCGAGTTCGTAACGGTCGGACATGGTCAGCGGGCCTGTGCGGGTTCGGGCTTGGCGGGTTCGGACTGCAGATCCTCAGGCAACGGCAGGAATTCCTCACCGTAGCCCTGCAGGTTTGCCGCGTTGAACAGGGTGTCCGCGTTCTCGGCCAGTGCCTCGTAGCTCCAGCCGCCCTCCCGGTATTCGGTGGTGGCCGCCGTCGGATGCGTCCAAACCTGCAGACGGTCCCCACCGGCACCGATCGCCTGGCCGGTGATCCCGGCAGCGGAGTCGGAGGCGAGGAACGCGATCAGCCCGGCGACGTCGTCGGCCGTTCCAAAACCAAGGTCGTGCCGGAAGAAGGACGGCATCGGCTCACCGCGGTCATCAGCCTCTACGGCCTTCTGGAAGTACGGGACCGTCTTGGTCATGGCAGTCGCCGCCACGGGGATCACCGAGTTAGCCGTCACGCCGGCCTTCTTCATTTCCAGCGCCCACGTGCGGACCATGCCCACGATGCCCGCCTTGGCCGCGGCATAATTCGTCTGACCGAAGTTGCCGCGCTGACCGGTGGGCGAACCGATGGTGATGATGCGGCCCGGGATGTTGTTTTCCTTGAAGTACGCAAATGCCTCACGGACACAGGTGAACGTACCCTTCAGGTGAACGTTGATGACCAGGTCGAAATCTTCGTCCGTCATCTTCAACAGGCTCTTGTCCCTCAGGATCCCGGCGTTCGTCACCAGGATGTCCAGCCGGCCAAATGCCTCCACTGCACCGGCCACAAGGGCCTTGGCAGCCTCGGTGGTGCCCACCGGAACCACCACGGCGGTGGCCCGGCCGCCGTCGGCCTCAATCTGGGCCACTGCTTCCGCAGCTGTCTGGGCGTTCACGTCATTGATCACGACGGCGGCACCCTGGCGGGCGAGCTCCCTCGCGTAAGCGAGTCCAAGACCCTGCCCACTCCCGGTAACGATTGCAACCTTGCCGTTCAAACTCATGGCGCTCCTTCGCATGCAGTAACCTAACCGGTCGGGACCGGTGGGGACGATCCCACTGCATCGTGAGATCCTTGTCATGATCAATGAGAATACGGATCATTGAAAAAGTCAACGATTGTTTTTCATTACTATTGGAGTTGCCATGGGTCCGCAAAGCACTGACGTCGAAAAGCCGCGCCTGGCCGCGGCAAAAATCGGCAACGACGTGGGCCTGCTGCTCGCCAAGTTGCACGCCACAGGGTCGGTTCTCAACAACCGCGCCCTCAGCGATTACGGCCTCCGCGAGCGCTCGTTCTCGGTCCTTACTCTTGCCTGCAGCGGCCTGGAACCCACCCAACGCGAACTGGCCGATTTCCTCAGCCTTGACCCCAGCCAAGTGGTTAGCCTCGTGGACGATCTTGAACACCGGGGCCTGGTGGAACGCGCGCAAGGAAAGCAGGACAGGCGGGCGAAAATCATCGTGTCAACCGCCGAGGGGCGCCGAATTCACGCCAAAGCCCGCATCGCCCTGGATGCGTGCGAAGAAACCCAGCTGGCTCGCCTGACCGAGGGTGAAAACGCCGAACTCAGAGCGCTGCTGAAGAAAGCTTTGTGGGGGTAGCCGGGACCTTTGGTTGCTGGCCGGTGCGCGTCACGGCAAGGATCATGCCGATACCCGCCAGCGAGGACACCATGGCAGAACCGCCATAGGAGATGAACGGCAACGGGACGCCGATAACCGGCAGCAACCCGCTGACCATGGCGATATTGATCAGGGCCTGCCCCAACAGCCAGGTGATCACGCTGCAGGAGAGTACCCGGGCGAACGTATCCGTGGTCCGGGCAATCACGGTGAAGATCGCGATGGCCAGGACGGCGAAGAGGCCAAGGACCAGCAACGTCCCAGCCAACCCCAGCTCCTCGCCCAGGATGCTGAAGATGAAGTCGTTATGGGCTTCCGGGATCCAGTTCCATTTTTCCCGGCTCTGCCCCAAACCCACCCCAAACCAGCGCCCCGACGCGAGCGCATATTGGCCATTGAGGGCTTGGTAACCCACGCCTTGGGCGTCCTCCGCCGAGCCTGCTCCAAGCCAGGAAAAGATCCGGCCCATGCGGTTTCCGCTGCTGGCCGCAAGCACCAAGGCTGCCGCCGCGCATGCCGCCGCCGCGGCGCCGAAGACTTTCATGGGGACCCCGCCGTAGAACAGCGTGGCACCCAGGATCAGCATGACGATCATGGTGGTTCCCAAGTCATGGCCAAGGGCAACGAGCGCCATGATCATGCCTCCGGCAGGCAGCAAGGGGATCACTGCATGCTTCCAGTGGCCCAGCAGATGCTGCTTGCGGGACAGAACGGATGCGGCCCAGACGATCAGGGCCAGCTTGGCGAATTCCGAGGGCTGCGCGGTGAATCCGCCCACGTTGAGCCAGTTCCGGTTGCCGTTGACCGTCATTCCCAGGGGCGTGAACACCAAGCCCAAAGCAACCACGGAAACCATCAGCATTGGCCACGCCAGCTTGCGGATGATGCGGGCAGGCAATCCGGCCAGGACCAACATCAACGCGACGCCGGCGAGGGTCCACATGCCCTGCTTCAGAGGCAGATCGTAGGGGTTCACCCCGGACGCGACCGACTCCACGGACGACGCCGAGGCAACCTCCACGAGGCCGATCGCAGCCAGCGTCAGGACGACGGCGATAATGACGGGGCGTTGGCGGTCCACGCCTTCCTGCGTAAACCATCGACGCACTGCACCCAGCCGGCCGCGGGGTTGGTCCTGAGGAGGCATGGGTGTCTTGGTGGTAGCTGTCATCGTCATGCTTTCCTGGCTTTGGTCCGGCTAGTCCGGCTCTACTCCCGTTCGGCCATTCGTCTGGAGAACGGCAACACAAAGACGATATGCCCACCATGCCCCTTAACCCTTCATACGCACCCTTCGTGCGTGTCGGCAGGGCCTATGAAGGTGCAGATCCGCACTCGCGACGACTACCATCCCAAACATGGCCATCCACATCGGAACATCGGGCTGGAGCTACGATCACTGGGAGAACGTGCTCTATCCGCCAGGCTTGCCTTCGGCAAAGCGCCTGGCCCACTATGTGGCGCGGTTCAGTACCGTGGAACTCAATGCGAGTTTCTATCGCTGGCCGCGGGACACCACGTTCGCCGGCTGGCGAAGCCGGCTTCCCCAAGGTTTTGCCATGTCCGTGAAGGCACCGAGGGGACTGACCCACGGGAAAAAGTTGTACGGTCCCGAAGTTTGGATCGAAAGGATTGCGCGCTGCTGGCACGAATTGGGCGACAAGAGGGCCGTCCTGCTGGTCCAACTTCCGCCCGGTTTTGCCCGCGATGACGCCCGGCTTGGTTACTTCCTCGCCGCACTGCCGCAGTGGATCCGGGTCGCCGTCGAGTTTCGCCACGATAGCTGGGACCACCCCGAGGTCTATGCGCTATTGGAACGCCACAACGCCGCTTACTGCATCATGAGCGGAGCCAATCTGCCGTGCATACTCCGCGCGACAGCTTCGTTTGTCTACATTCGGCTTCATGGGCCCGATCATGAACACCTTTACGGGGGCTCGTACTCGGATGCGGACCTCGGCTGGTGGGCTGACCGGATCCGCGAGTGGAGCGACGGCGGACGGGACGTCTTCGCCTACTTCAACAACGACGGCGGAGGCCACGCGGTGCGCAATGCGGACACCCTGCGGGCTTTCCTGGGCACCGGCTAACCCCTGCCTGCGGACGGATTCGTCCGCTTCGCGAAAACCCCTTGCGGACTAAATAATCAGCATGCTTAGCTTATCCTACTGCTGGTATCCCGGTCGTAGGGGGAACCGCTGGACCGGCAATTCACATCAGGTTGCCATAGCGTTCAGGAGGGATCACCATGCCGCTATCCGAACGGGAGCAAAGGGTTCTGCACCAACTCGAACGGGAACTCTTTATCCAAGACCCCAGACTTGCCCGGCAGCTGGAATCGGGCATCCCCGTCCGTGGTCCTATCCAGCCCCGGCTCCGGGACGTGCTCGCGGCGGCTGGCGCTTTGGTACTGATCTTGCTGGCTATCCCCCTGCACGCATTTCTGCTGGCAGTAGCCGGGCTTCTGCTGTTGTTCTCTGCGGTGCGGGCGGACAGGGCTCACCGCGCGAGGGTTGCCCGGATATCAGTAGATCGTGGGCGCCCCAGCTGACCCCGACCGACACACTCCGCCTGGGTTGGCCTTCACACGCAAATGACTTCGCAGCCTTGGTCGCGAATCTGCTGCACCACCCCTTCGGGTGCCCTGGTGTCCGTGATGAGCACATCGACTTCGGCCATGGCGCAAACGGGTGCCAATGCGATTCTGGAAATTTTCGTTGCGTCGGCGAGGACTATTGTCGTGCGTGAGCGCTGCTGCAGGGCTCGGTTGACACGGGCACCCATCGGGTCATAGTTCGTGCAACCGGCGTCGGGGTCAACGCCGTCGACACCTAGAAACGCTACGTCGATGTTGTAGTCCGTCAGGAACTGCTCGGCTATCGGACCCACGGTCTCCTGGCTGCTGGCCCTGGCTTCGCCGCCGGCAATGAAGACCCTCAGTCCGGGGTTGGCCAGCAAGCTGGTTGCGATGTTGAGCGCGTTCGTGACGATGCTGAGATGCTCCCTACCCATGAGCATGCGGGCGAATTCGCTCACCGTCGTCCCGCCGGTCATCCCAACAACCCGTGAGCCGTTCAGATAGGTCAGGGCATGCTCTGCGATGCGACGCTTCTCGGGGAGGTCTTGGGCCGTCTTATAGTTCAAGGGCAGATCGTTGAAAGCGGCGTTAGTTGAGGCACCCCCTCGGGTGCGGGTCACGAGCCGCTGCTCTTCCAGTAACTCCAGATCGCGCCTAATGGTCGCCTCCGACACGGTGAAGAGTTCGGCAAGCGTCGGGACATCGATGTTGCCGGCTTCGAGCACGGCTCCCACGATCTGGTTCAGTCTCTGTTTTCTGGCCACCATCCAAGATTAACGCCTTTGCGCATTTATTTGCAAGAAACGCGCACTTTGCGCCTCAACTCTGCGCGTTCGAACGATTCGATCAATAATCGGTGCATATTTATTGCGCGTAATGCACATCACATGCAATACTTGCTCAGAGTTACGGAAATGAGCAGTTTTAGCATCGTTATGCACAGTTTGATGAAAGGTCGACCATGATTTCCAAGCGAAACCGCCTGCGAGGCACCGCTCTGGTCGCGGGAGCAGCGGCGCTCAGCGTCCTTGCGACAGCTTGTACAGGAGGCGCAGGAGCCTCCTCCTCACAGACGAAGGATGTCACGATCACCGTGGCGTTGTTCGGCGCCCCACCTCCCCAGAAGTCACTGGACGCGTTCACAAAGAGCACCGGCATCACGGTCAAGTGGTCGACGATCGACTGGGACAGCCTGCAGACAAAGATCGCCGCCGCGTCGACCTCCAACACCTACTTCGCTGACGCGACCGACGTCGACTGGTCGCGGGTCGGTCAGGAAAGTAAGCTCGGCTGGTTCTTGCCGATGGAGAAGTACATCGACCAAAAGGCCTACGCAGCAGACATGCCGCAGCTGAGTTCCTTCACGTCCAACGGCCACATTGTGGGGGTCCCTTTCGATGCCTCCTATCTGGTGACCACGGTCAACAAAGCGATGTTCGCCAAGGCCGGAATTTCCGCCATGCCCACCACCATTGATGAGTACACCCAGGACCTCCAGAAGGTAAAAGCTGCGGGCGTCGCTCAAAACCCACTCAACATCCCGTTTGCCGCTGCCGAAGGCTTGTCTACCTACTGGTATGAGACAACCCAGGCATTCGGCGGCAAGATTCTGGACGAAAGCGGAAAGCCGCAGTTCAGCTCTCCGGACTCAGCCGGGTACAAGGCGGCTCAGTGGATGGTTGACGCGATCAAGAATGGCCTCGTTCCTGCCGGCAATATCAACGTCAGCGACAGCGAGAGCCAGCAGACGCTGATGGCCAAGGGCGTCACCGCCAGCACATTCGCGGACTACTCAGGCAACGTCGGCAGCTTGTACGACGTCCCCGCTTCATCCTCTGTCAACGGTGCAGTGCAGTACATCCCGACGCCGGGCATGACCGGCGCAACCGCGAACGTCAGCAACCCGGATGGCATCGGCATCCTGAAGACGGCTAAATACCCCGAAGCAGCGGCGAAATTTATCGAATGGTTCACCTCCGCGGAGAACCAAGCGGACTTCGCCGGCGCCAACGGGCCGGACAAAGTGATGCCCGGATACTTCCTTCCCTCCAGGCTGACAGGACTCGAAAAGCTCACGGCGGCCAAGGGGCTCGCTGGAGGGCAGGAACTGACCACAATGCTCAAGAGCAGCAAGCCCGTCTTTCCCGCGGGAGCACCGGTCTGGTACCCCCAGTTCTCCAATTCCGTCTACACCAACCTGCACGCAGCAGCGGCCGGCAGCATGACCGTCGACGCCGCGATCAAAGCCATCTCGGATTCGGCAACCAAATTGGCCGGGCAGTAGGAAACCGATGAGCACGAGCCTGCGCCTCAAGCAAAAGCCGCCAGCTCGGGGTGGACAAGTTCCGGACGCCGCACGCCGTGGGCGGCGCCTGGACTTGCTCCCCTACGCGTTGGTGACACCGCTGACACTCTTCATCGTCGGCCTGGCCCTGATACCGGCCGGGTTCACCCTCGTCGAAGCGTTCTTCCGCGTTCAGCCGTTGAACCCACCGGATGAGTTCAACGGATTGGACAATTTCCGGCAGCTCTTCGCTGACCCGGCCATCACTGCGAGCATGGGCAACACTGCCCTGTACGTCATCATCGGCGTGCTTCTCTCCACTGTGCTCGCCATTGCCATGGCCATAACGCTGCAGAAACAATTCAGAGGACGCTCGGTCCTGATCGCAGTGCTCATTCTGCCCTGGGCGCTCCCTGGAGTCGTGGAGGGAATTGTTTGGGGAAGCATCTGGGATAGCAACACCGGACTGTTGAACAGCATTTTGAGCTCATTCCACCTCATCGACCACTATTTGGTGTTCCTGGGCCAGAACCATTTCCTCACCATCCTTGGAATAGAACTGGTGCAGGTGTGGCAGATTACCCCACTGTCGACGTTGCTGGTCTTGGCCGCGCTTCAGAACATCCCGGCCGACCTTTATGAGGCATCCACACTCGACGGATGCTCGGCATGGACCACGTTCAGCAGGATCACCCTCCCGCTCGCGCGGCCAGGGATCACCATCGCCATGGTTCAGGGCATCATTGCAACCCTGAACGTCTTCGACCAGCCCTACATCCTCAACGGATCAGCCGCGACGGGCGCCTCGGTGACCATGCAGACCTACTTCATCAGTTTCCAAAACCTGAACTTCGGTGAGGGCTATGCCCTCTCCCTGCTTATCACTCTGGCAACCCTTGCGTCCTCGCTCCTCGTTTTGAAATTTGTCTATCGACCGGTGGAATTCTGATGAAACAACGCACACCCCTCATGCGCCGACTTGGCATTGCGTTCATCCTGCTCTGGTCATTGGTCCCCCTTTACTGGGCCCTGAACATCAGTCTCCAGACCGATGCCCAAGCCGGATCGAAGCCATCCAACTACCTGCCGCCTACCCCCTCCCTGGACAACTACAGCTCCTTGCTGTCCGGCGGAAGCGACCTGGCGCAGTCGGTACAGCAATCGTCGGTCAACATCTTTATTGAATGTGCGGCAGCCACGGTGATCACACTCATTCTGGCTACGTTGGCTGCCTACGCATTTGCCCGCATGCAGTTCAGGGGCCGGCGCGTGCTCTTCTACGCCGTGCTGGCCACCATGGCCTTCCCCGCCTACACCACGCTCATTCCGCTGTACCAGATCCTAACGGCGTTCGGCCTGGTGAACACCTATACGGGAATCGTGCTTGTCTACGTTTCCGGTTTCCTCCCCCTCGCAACGTGGATCCTTCACAACTACATGGCTAGCCTGCCGATCGCCCTCGAAGAAGCCGGAAATATCGATGGCGCCAGCCGGATGCAGGTCCTTTGGCACATAGTCCTCCCGCTCGCACGGCCCGGACTCATCTCGACGGCGATCATCACTTTCCTCTTCGCTTGGGGTCAGTTCCTCTTCCCGCTCGTCCTCTCCAGCGACCTGTCCACGCAGCCGCTCACAGTGGTCATCGCGTCCTTGCAGGGCCGGCACCTTGTGCCGTACACGCTCCTGAACGCCGCCGGCGTCGTTGCCCTCGCCGTCCCTGCCGGCATCGCCCTTGTCCTCAACCGCTACATCGTCAGCGGCATGCTCGCGGGAAGCGTCAAATGACCGGAGAGCACCCTCACCGCTTCCCGGCTGAGCGGCCCACAGGACCCGGGATGGCGCTGCCAGGCGTCACTACCGAGGAGTTGACGGTCGCCCTCGACGTCGGGGGCACGGCAATGAAAGGCGCTGTCCTCTCCGGGTCAGAAGCCATCTCCTATCACCGGTGGCCCACACCCAGGGAAGAGGGCCCGGATGCGGTGGTCAAAGCCGTCATCAGCGCCGTTGACGAACTTCTGGGACACGCGCCCGGCGCCCGCGCCATCGGACTGGTTGTCCCAGGCTTGGTGGATGACCGGACCGGCACGGCACTGTTCTCCGAAAATATTGGTTGGCGGGATGTTCCTTTCGTCAAGATCGTCAGTGAGCATACCGGGCTGCCTGTTGGATTCGGCCACGACGTAAGAGCGGGCGGACTGGCAGAGCGGGAACTCGGTGCGGCCCGAGGACATGACGACGTGCTTTTTATGCCAATCGGAACCGGGATCTCCGGGGCCATGTTCGTCGAAGGGCACGCAATCGCCAACAAGTACGCCGGCGAAATCGGCCACCTGGACGTCGGTTCCGGTGAACTCTGCGCCTGCGGCGCCATCGGTTGCCTGGAAACAGTCTCGACCGGCCCCTCCATCGCGCGGCGCTACAACCGGCTGACCGGGGCGAACGTTCAGGGCGCGAAGCCGGTGGTAGAACGGATGCATGCCGGGGACCCCGTGGGGCTGAGCGTCTGGGCGGAAGCAACCGAGAGCATCGCACGCGCACTCGCAGCTTACGTGAGCCTGCTCGCCCCTGGCCTGATCGTCATCGGCGGGGGCCTCAGCTCAGCCGGGGACACCCTCCTCGAACCCGTTGCAACCGAACTTCGCCGCATCCTCGTATGGCAACAGCAACCGCAGCTGGTCACCGCCTCCCTCGGCGACAACGCCGCCTGCCTCGGGGCCGGCATCCTGGCACGGCAGGCCCTCTCATGAGGTCCCCTGGCGCCCACGCCCCAACCTGCCGGACGGCGTGGCTCGCCGGCCCATGACCCCCGCGGCACCCCTACACGGGCCGCGCACCCACACTTCGTCCCAACTCAAGGAGACACGACTTGTCCAGCACGACCAACACCCACATGAATCACACGGCAGGATCAGAGGCAACGGCACGCGAAATCGCCCAGCAGCCAGAAGTCTGGCGTGCTGTCGCCAAGCTCATCGAAGACCAACGCGAGGACCTCGATTCGTTCCTTTCGCCGCTGCTTGAAAGGCCAAACCTGCGCATCATCCTCGCAGGCGCGGGTACGTCGGCCTTCGCGGGAAGGATCGCAGCCCCTTCACTCGCACGGCAACTCCAGCGGCGCGTGGATGCCGTCGCCACAACAGACATTGTCTCCAACCCACACGAGTGCTTCGCTGAGGACGTCCCGACGCTCCTTGTCTCCTTCGCCCGGTCCGGCAACAGCCCTGAGAGCAGCGCTGCAACCATCCTCGCGGATGAAATTCTCACCGACGTAAGCCACCTGGTCATCACCTGCGACAAGCAAGGAAACCTCTTCAAGATCCACCAGGGCCGTGACAAATCATTCGCAATTCTGATGCCCGAAAGTGCGAACGACCAAGGGTTCGCAATGACTTCGAGCTTCACCTCCATGCTGCTCGCCTGCCTCCTCATCCTTCGCGGTGCGGATAACACCGCCGTGAACGCACTCGCCGGAGCCGCCGAACGCATCCTAGGTCCGCAGGAGATGCTGGAGAAGCTGGCCCTCAAGGGTTACGACAGGGTCGTCTACCTCGGCAGCGGCCCCCTTGCGGGCCTCGCGCAGGAATGCGCGCTCAAGCTCCTCGAACTGACAGCCGGCAAAGTCATCGCGTACCACGACTCATCGCTCGGCTTCCGTCATGGACCCAAATCCGTCCTGACCGACAAGACACTGGTGATCGTTTTCGTATCATCGGACGCCTACACCCGCAATTACGACCTGGACATCCTTGCTGAGCTGCGGTCAGGTATCGCCGCGGAAAACACCGTCGCAGTCTCGGTCCACCCCGAAGCTGACACTTCCGGCCAGTCATGGGTTTTCCCGGAACTTTCCACTCTGGATGACGCCCTTTTGGCCCCGGCATATGTGCTTTTCGCTCAACTCTTAGCACTGCTCGCTTCCCTTCAGCTTGGCCTGACCCCCGACAACCCCTTCCCGTCCGGAGACGTCAACCGCGTGGTGCAAGGCGTCCGAATTCACCCGCTCGAGCGGACCGGAACCTACTAGTCGGTTAGGGTCCTCGGCCTTCCCCACGCACGCAACCCTGCCGAAGGCCGCCCCGTTCTCCCTGACCGAAAGGAATACTTTGTGATCTCCTCGACCGCCCGCGACGGCCGAAAAATCGTGACCGTGACCCCCAACCCCGCTCTCGACATCACGTACGGGCTTCCCGCGATCCACCTGGGACAAACGCACCGGGTCGACGCACCTCTCCAACGGGCAGGCGGCAAGGGTCTGAACGTCGCGCGTGTGGCTCACCAGACGGGTTCAGCTGTCCTGGCCATTGCTCCCGTGGGCGGTGCCACCGGTGCCCTGTTTCGCGCCGAACTTGAACAGTCCGGGCTTCCGCACCTCCTCATACCGGCGAGCAGAGAGACCCGCAGGAGTATCGCTTTCGTCGATGAAGAACACCACCAGACCAGCATCTTCAACGAACGTGGTGAAGAGCTGCCCTCAGCAATCTGGGATGAAATCCTGGCGGCTGTGGAGGCTGTGCTCGAAAGGAAGGAAGCTTCCGTCCTAGCCGCTTCGGGCAGCCTGCCGCCCAACGCACCCGGTAGCTTCTACCAGGACATGATCGCCCTCGCGCATCACCACAAAGTCCCGGTCATTGTCGACACCTCAGGGCCGCCGCTGCTCGACGCCGCCAAGGCCGGCGCGGACCTGCTCAAGCCCAACCAGCAGGAGCTGATCGAAGCCACGGGAGAGCCGCATCTGCCAACGGCGGCCCGGCGACTTCTTCAACTCGGGGCCCGCACGATAATCGTCAGTACCGGAGAGAAAGGCATGCTCGCGTTCACCCGCGATCAGCCCGAGGCGCACTGGGCAGCCTCGCCCAACCGCACCCTTACCGGCAACCCCACTGGAGCAGGCGATGCAGCAGTGGCTGCTGCCGCGGTGTGCCTGAGCGACGGCGCTGACCTCCCGACACTCCTGCGCGCTGCCTCTGCCTGGGGCTCGGCCGCGGTTCTCACCACCGGTGCAGGCGAAATCGCAGCGAACTATTCAGATCTCCAAAAAGAAGTACTCGTCACCCTGCAAAAGGACATCCCATGCCACTGACTCCCACGGCAGACATCATGGCCGACGCCGTTGCCTCCCGGACCGGACAAGGTGCCTTCAACGTTATTCACCTCGAAACCGTCGAAGGACTCATCACTGGAGCCGAGCTCGCGGGGTTGCCGCTCATTCTGCAAATCTCACAGAACTGCGCGAACTACCACGGAGGACTGGAGCCGCTTGCACTGGCCTGCATGTCACTCGCACGACAATCCAAAGTCCCCATCGCCCTGCACCTCGATCACGCCGAAGACACGGGCCTCGCCATCCAGGCCGTGGATCTGGGCTTCGGTTCTGTCATGTACGACGGCGCCCACCTTCCCTACGAAGAAAACCTCGAAACGACGGCAAAAGTCACCGAATACGCCCACTCGATGGGCGTCTATGTCGAAGCGGAACTCGGGAAAGTCGGCGGCAAAGGAGGTGCCCACGCCCCCGGCGTGCGAACCGATCCGGAGGAAGCTGCCGACTTCGTCCGGAGAACCGGAGTCGATGCCTTGGCCGTCGCAGTCGGGTCCTCGCACGCGATGACAGAACGAAACGCGGCCCTTGACCTGAGCCTGATCCGCCGCTTGAGGGACAGTCTCAACGTTCCCCTCGTCCTGCATGGATCATCGGGGGTGCCGGACGAAACAATCTCGGAGGCGATCACCGCGGGCATGAGCAAGATTAACGTCTCCACACACCTGAACGGATTCTTCACCCGTGCAGTCCGCGACTATCTGGAATCGCATCCAACCGTTGTTGACTCCCGTAAGTATCTGGGCGCCGGCCGTGACGCCCTGGTGCCCGAAGTATCGCGGCTCCTGAGGTTATTCGCAGGCACCGCCCGTTCGAATGAGACGTAGCCCCCGCGTGTAACTCCGGGCTGCAAGTCATCGCCGTGACGGGCCGCCGACTACGGGTTGCCCGCGGCGGGAGGGTCGGATTCCTTCTCGAACGGGCCGCTGACAACCACCTGCGCGGGGCTGTGGAGAAGGTACCCGTTGAGCCAGGAAAACAAGGCTCGGACTTTTTGCTGGGTCCCGGACAACAAGGCAAGGTGCACCAAGAGCCACGACAAAAACGCAAAGGGGCCCTGCAACTGGAGTCGTTTGCGTCCGAGCTCCGCTACGGCTGCACCGCGCCCGACCATCGCCATGTACCCCTTGTCAACATAGTGGAATGGTTTCCGTGCGTCCCCGTTCAGGTCAGCGATGATGTTGGAAGCGGCCCACTTGCCGGCCTGCTGCGCCACCGACCCCAGCTGGGGTAGCTTTGCGCCGGTCGAGTCGGTGATGTTCGCGGCGTCGCCAATTACGTAAACGCCTTCGACGTCGGGAGCTGTCAGGTCCGGTTGAACGTCGATCCGGCCGCCCCGGCCCTGCGTCAGGCCCGATCCGGCGATCAGGTCCCCCGCCTTCAAACCGCCGGCCCACACCACGATCCGTGCAGGCACAAAGCTTTCATCGGCAAGCTTTACCCCGTCTGCCCGCACTTCGGTGACACCCAGGCCCATATGCAACTGGACCCCGACTTTTTGCAGGTGCTCAGCGGCATACTTTTGGGATTTCGGGGAGAACACGTTCAGGACGCTGGGAACCATATCCACCAGGTGAACCCGGCAGCGGGCTGCGAGTTCGGGCGAGAAATACTTTCCCACCACATACTTGACGTTCTCGGCCATGGCACCAGCGGTCTCGACGCCGGTGGGACCGCCTCCCACCACCACCACGTCCACCGCTGCATCGGGACTTCTGTCCGCCTGATCAAGAAGCCGGGTGAGACCGGAGCCCAGGCGGGTGGCATCAGTGACCGAGTACAGCGGGTATGCGAACTCTTCAGCCCCGGGAGTGTTGAAGAAGTTGGGCACGGCGCCCACGGCGATAACCAGGATCTCTGCCCGCCATACCCTGCCGTCCGCGGTGGTGACGGACTTTTGGTGCACATCGACCGATGACACCTTCGCCGTCAACACCCTGACACTGCTCAACCTGCGGAAAACGGACCGCAATGGACGGGCGATGGCCGAAACGCCGATCTGGGACGTGGCAACCTGATACAGGAGCGGTTGGAATTGGTGGTAACTGTTTGAGTCGATCAGCAGGACGCGTATACCTTTGCGGCCCAGCTCCTTGGCTGCTGCGACCCCTGCAAATCCGGCTCCGACCACAATGACTTGGTATGTGTCCTCCATCTCAGCAACATACTTCACCTGCCGTCCCGGCAACAGGGGGTCTGCGACAGGCCGGCGTCGCCCGTTTACTTTTCGGACCGGTGGGTACGCACGAGGATAGTAAACCGAAGCATGCGGGCATTCGAAGAGGTGGTCAGTCTTGGAGGAGATCGGGATTTCAGACGTAGCGCATGGGGCGGGCCCTGTTGAGTTGCTGCTGGTCAGGCACGGCGAAAGTGAAGGCAATGTCGCGGCCACCGAGGCCCGCATCGCCGGAGCAGAGGTCATCGACGTACCTGCCCGGGACCCCGACGTGAATCTGTCCGACGTCGGGCAAGAGCAGGCAAAAGCCCTCGGAGTTGCTTTGTCCCGCATCTCCCCCGAGCTCCGTCCCGATACCGTGATCTCATCTCCCTATGCGCGGGCACAACAAACGGCCCGCATCGCCGTCGAAGTCGCAGGCTGGCCGGTCACCGTCACGACAGACGAGCGGCTCCGCGACCGGGAACTGGGCATCCTCGACCGGCTCACGGGGCGCGGCGTCGACAAGCGGTACCCCGAGGAGGCCGAGCGGCGGCTTTGGCTCGGCAAGCTGTACTACCGGCCGCCAGGGGGCGAGTCATGGGCTGATGTTGCCCTCCGCCTGCGCTCCATCCTGAACGAACTGGATAATCCAGCCCGTGGTCAACGGCTGATGCTGGTGTGCCACGATGCTTTGATCCTGCTGGTTCGATACGTCCTTGAGGGCATGTCTGAGAAGGAAATCCTGGACCTCGCATCGAGCACGTCTGTGTTAAATGCATCCGTTACGCGTTTCGTCCGGCCGTCCGGAGTCGGCCCTTGGACGCTGGACAGCTTCAACGTTGCCGACCACCTGACCGAGCAGAACGTGGCGGTCACCGAGCACGGAGGGGATGCCAATGTCCACCCCCAGTAGCCAGCCCACCTTCATAACGCCGTCGCTGCTTCGGGACTGGGACCTGCCGGCTCCCGGAAGTGACAAGTACTCGCGCGGTTCGGTGTTGGTCCTTGGCGGAGCCCGGGCGACACCCGGGGCCGCGTTGCTCGCCGGCACGGCAGCGCTTCGCGCAGGGGCCGGGAAGCTGACCATGGCTGTCGCCGGTTCCGTGGCGGTCCATGTGGGAGTTGCCCTGCCCGAATGCGGAGCCATGGCCATGCCGGAAACACCCGAGGGGTCGTTGACCGGCGAAGGGTTGGAGTCCATAGCTTCCTATGTGGACCGAGCCGACGCACTATTGATCGGTCCGGGACTCGATGACTTGGACCTGACCGAAGTACTCCTGAGAGGCCTGCTGGAACGGGAAGAGGGCGACGGCGGGGACGGACCTGCGATCCTACTGGACGCCTACGCATTGGCCGGGCTCACGAGGGTGGAGGACATGATCGGGCCTTGGCGCGGCCGGCTCATCCTCACGCCGAATCCCACAGAGGCCGGTGTCCTCCTGGGCAGGGATGTCGAGGACTTGGAAGCGGATGTGGCTGCCATTGCCCGCCGCTTCGACGCCGTGGTGAGCTGCCAGGGCATCATCGCCGGAACGGTGAGCCGAGGCTCCGCCGACTCAGCAGGCTCCCCGGAATTGTGGAAGATCACCACCGGACACGGCGGGCTGGGAACCTCGGGCAGCGGCGACGTCTTGGCCGGCGCCATCGCAGGGCTGCGCGCGCGGGGAACCAGCGGCGTGCAGGCAGCCTGTTGGGGGACGCATCTTCACGCTGCCGCGGCAGACCGCCTGGCGAGCAAGCTCGGACCCCTCGGTTTCCTGGCCCGCGAGCTTGCCGATGAGATTCCTGCCCTCATGTTGGAGCTTAACTAAGCAGGCTTCAGCAGTTCATTCTCCACGACGGCGGTTCGGGACAGCGTTTTGTAGCCCTCCTGCTCGAACAGGACGGTCATGACGTCGTCCTCGTGACGCATGACCAAACCGGGACCCCACTCCTTGTGGATCACGGATGATTGCACCGGGAACTGCTGGTCCGCCACGGCGTCGTCGGCGGCCTCCTCACCGTGGATAGACGCGTCGTCGCCACGGTTGGTCGCATCGGAGCAGGCATCGCAGTGGCCGCAGGGCTCGGGCCTGTCTTCCCCGAAGTAGCCCAGCAAAAACTGCCGGCGGCAGGTGTCGGTCTCGGCATAACCGCGGATCATCATTAGCCGCGACTGGTCGATGCGCTGGCGGGCCTGGCCAAGTTCAATCGCACGGTCCACCAGTGTGGACAATTTGGACGTGGACTTTAGCCGGACCCCCCGTTTCCCTAATACGACGGCGTCGGCTTCTTCGAGTTGGTTCACGAGGCCGGTGACCTTTCTGGGCGGGAACCCTGTCAGCTCAGCCAAGGCACTCTTTGAAGCGGGCGCTCCGGCTGACTTCAGGACTTTCAGCAGGGCCGTGAGGGCTTCCGCATCCGGAGCGTGAGTGCCAAAGAATTTTCGCAGTCCCAGGTCCTCGGCGCGATAGTGCAGGATTGCTGTGGCCGGTTCGCCGTCGCGACCTGCCCTGCCGATCTCCTGGTAGTAGGCGTCCAAGGACTCCGGAATATCGGCATGGACAACGAACCTGACATTCGGCTTGTCGATACCCATGCCGAAGGCCGTGGTGGCAACGACGACGTCGAACTGATCCTGCAGGAACCCCTCATGGATGCTTTCCCGCTCGGCTGGCGACCGTCCCGCATGGTATGCGGCGGCCCGTAGGCCGGCCTTAGCCAACTTCTCCGCGTACTTCTCAGTGTCCTTGCGGGTGGCGGCGTACACCAAGCCGATCCCGCCCGCCGCGGCGAGTTCGGAGACTTGTTCCACCACCTTCCGCCTCTTTGCCTTGTCCTCGTGGTGCCGGACCACCTCCAAAGAGATGTTGGGCCGGTCGAACCCGCGGACAATCAGGAGCGGATTCGTCATGCCCAGCCGCTCCACGATCTCATCACGCACAGGGGGCGAGGCAGTGGCGGTGAGCGCAGCCACCGGCGGGTTGCCCAAACGCTCCCGAACATGTCCCAGGTTGAGGTAATCGGGCCGGAAATCGTGGCCCCAAGAGGACACACAATGGGCTTCGTCGACCACGAATAATGTGATGCCCAGCTTGGCGAGGCGATCAACGGTTTCCTGCTTGGCCAGTTGCTCGGGTGCAAGGAAGAGATAAGTAACCTCCCCGGACTCCGCTGCCTGCCACGCGGCCTCTACCTCCGAGTCGCTGTGCGAGGAATTGATGGCGACGGCTGCCCCACCGCCAAGATCCTCCTCCAGCCCGTCCAGCTGGTCTTCCTGCAACGCGATCAAAGGCGAAACCACGACGGCGGGGCGTCCAGTGGCGTTGTGAAGATACCGGGCCGCCACTTGGTAGGTGGCGGATTTTCCGTACCCTGTGGGCATCACGGCGAGCACATCGCGGCCTTCGACGAGGGCGGTCATGCCCTTGAGTTGACCATCGCGCAACGAGGGTAGTGAGAAAGAGGACGCTGCAAGCGCGCCCAAGGCAAGATCGTCGGACATTGAATGGCTCCGCTTGGTTGGACCTGCGGCCACTTGCTTCAGCCGACCCCTCCAGCCTAGCGCGCCGCCGGACCGCGGGCGTTCTCCGGCCCCCTGCCTGTGGAAAACGCCGAGCGCTCGTCAGTTAATCCCCGGTTGCTCAGGGAAGGAAAAAGCCCCTCAGTTCTTCCGCGATGGCCTTGGCAGATACCTGATGGGTCTGGCCATCGAGAGTGCGGTGAACCGCTCCGGGGACGGCGGCAGCGATGGCTCGCTGGGCAGCGGACATGGCCGGGGCTGCCTTGCTACCCACCATCACCAGCGTAGGAACGCCTACCGCCGCGAGCCTTTGGACAGGCGCCGTGAAGTTGTTGCAGACTTCGACCTCGTAGGGCAAGGTGTTGGCCGCGCTCTTCTGGCTTGCCCACACCTTGGGCATTAGCCGGAGCATGAGCGGGACGAAGGCGGGCACACCGATCATCTTCACAAGGAAGTAGGACACCGTGGCACCTCTTTTGTCTTCGGCCAGGAGTCTCTTGAGGTGGGCGGCATGGTCCACCGAAAAGTCCGTGCCGGAGCCAACCCCGGTGTAGGGAGCCTCGTATGTGGCTAGCCCCCGCATAGGCACGCCCGCTGCGGCTGTTTCGAGGGCCAGCGCCGCCCCGGATGAGATGCCGTACACGAAAGCGTTGCCACCTGCGTGTTGGAGTACGGCCGCGAGGTCCTCGACCTCCCGTTCCACGGCGTACGGTGCGGTATCAGTGCTGTCTCCACGGCCACGGCGATCGTAAAAATACACCGTGTAGGACCCTGCCAGCGCGTTGGCAAGGGCTCTGGAGGGGCCGAAGGACCTGCCGCAAAAAGCTCCATCGACCAACACCAAAGCCGGGCCGCTGCCCAGATGTTCCACCGAAATGGTGGTGCCATCGACGGAGGTGATGGCTTCCACCAGGGAGCTGGGGGTCGTTGTTGTCATGAGGCGTACCTTTCGAGGATGGTGTCAAGCGTGGAGAATGCGAGGACCCATCCGGCCAGCGTCATGTCGCGGAGCTCTTCGCTGAATGGGCCTTGGTGCAGGGTCATACGTGTCTTGTTTCCATGATCATGGAACTCAAGCCGAAGGACTACGCCGTCGACCGCTCCCATTGACGTTTCAGCCGACATCTGGATCTCGAGGAATTCGGGCGCGTGCCAGTAAAGGATGCGTCCGCGGATCGGGTGCACGCTTCCGTTTGCCGGGTCCTGCATATCGAGTTCCCACCGTCCGCCTTCCGCAAGTTCCACCACGACGCTCTCCGCGGCCACAGTGACTCCGGACGGGCCAAACCAACTCGCCAGCAATTCGGGTTCGGTCCAGAAGCGCCACACCACGTCCCTGGGAGCATTGAAAGAGCGTGAGACGAATACGTCACGGTCGGTAACTTCACGTTGGTGGTATTCAGGCATCGCGGCCGCTCCCGTCGTTGTCTTCATTGTTGTCGCCAATCCCGTTCTGGAATGCCGCCAGGGCGTCGTCGAGCTTGTCGAACGATTCATCCCAGAACTTCTTGTACCGCTCCATGTAATCGGTGGCTTCCTTGAGCGGTTGGCCTTCAAGGTGGCTCAGCCGGGAGGTGGCTATCCGCCTCCGGGAGATCAGCCCGGCATCCTCAAGGACCTTGAGGTGCTTTGAGATGGCCGGCTGGCTGATCTGGAAAGGCGCGGCCAAATCGGAAACCTGGGCATCACCCTGGGAAAGCCGGTGCAGGATCGCCCGTCGCGTGGGATCAGCTAAGGCGCCAAAGACTGCACTAAGTTGATCGACCATACCGAACCATTACCCTTCATAATCTTAAAGTTATATAACCGTATGGTTTACATTAGACCCTTGGCATTCTTTGTCAACCCTTTTCCATCAGCCCCGACCGGATTCCTGAGCAAGTCTTGAGGGTTTGCTGCAGGGCACCTTGATCCAGCCAATCGAGACTTGAGAAGGCAGAGGACGAGCACTACAACAAAGGATGGCCCCAGATGACTACGCTGACAAGCATCACCGACGGCACCCTCCCCGGCCGCCGTTCCGCCTCCAGCGAGCGCGCAGCAGGTACCGCGGCACCCGCAGGCCCTGCAAGAAGCCTCGGGACTTTCCGTCGCCTTGTCAGGGCCATCGCCAAGGTCATCGGCGTCAGCATGCTCATCCTTGCGGCCCTGGCATTCCTGCTTCTTGCCCTCGGCCCACGCGTGCTCGGCTACCAAACCTCCACTATGCTCACCGGTTCCATGGCGCCGCTGATCAACCCAGGCGACGTGGTGGTCACCGTCCCAACCCCGATCAAGGACGTCAAGGTTGGAGACATCATCACCTACCACATCCCTGTTGAAGATCAACGCGTCGAGACCCACCGCATCACCGACATCACCACCACGGCCACCGGCGGCACCGCTGTGCAGACCAAGGGGGACGCCAACAATGGCGTTGACCCCTGGGTTGCGACGCTGCAAGGCACAACTGTGGACAAAGAAGTCCTCACCATCCCGTACCTTGGCGCCGCTATCCGTGCCCTGCGCGCACCGATTGTCATGAATATCCTCCTTTACGGGGCGCCGGCCGTCCTTGTCATCGGCATGCTCACCTCCATCTGGACCAAGAAGCCCGGCCAAACCACCACGCCCGCGGCAGCGGACAAGCCCTAACGACTTCCCAGAACAACAACGAATCAGGCCACGGAAGGAGCGCAGCGAAATGTCAAGCCGTCGCCGCCTCCCCCGTTTGGCTGCCATCGGCGTCGCCGTCGTCGTCGCACTGTTCGCCGCACCAGCTGCCGCACTTGCGGCGTTTACCACCAGCGACGCCGCCAATCCCCAGTATTCGGCGGCTAGACTCGCCGCACCTGCGAGCGCGAACGTCTCCATGAGTTGTACAGCCAACAATCGCCGCGCCACCGTTACGGTGAACTCATTCAGCACAGTGACATATGCCAATTACCACGAGATCAAGGTCTACAACCGGTCACATGTTTTGGAATTCACGGGGGATCTCAGTACAGCCGCCGGGAAAACATACACCTCCGGCATAGAGACTATCGGCACGTGGACCTACGAGATCCGCGGTTACTACAAGATCCCCGGGACGTCGAGAATGTGGACAGGTACGGCGCTTACTGGATCCCTCGTCTGCTAGTCCTGCTGGGCCCGGCGTCGTAGACTGATACCGGACTTTCAAGGAGGACCATGACGCCGCTCCGCACTTGCCTTGTCATTGAAGATGATGAGGACATCGGTGGTTTGCTTGAGGCGATCCTCTCCTCCGCCGGCTTTTCCGTCAGCGTTGAGGAAACCGGCACTGACGGGCTTTTGGCGGCCGCTGCCACGGCGCCGTCGATGATAACGCTCGACGTCGGACTTCCCGACATGGACGGCCGTGAAGTAGCGCGGGCCCTCAGGAAGTTCACCCAGGTTCCCATCATCATGATCACGGCATTTGCACAACCTGGGGACGAGCTGGACGGGATTGCAGCCGGCGCCACAGCCTATCTTTCCAAACCGTTCCGCCCTGCGGCCTTGCGGGACCTGGTGCAGAAATTGTTCCCTTCGGATTCGGACGTTGCTGTGGCTACGCCTGCCGTTTCTCCCATCCCCCACCCCCTCACGCAAGGGCCCCTGCCTTAACGCCTTTCCGGAGAGCTTGCTCTTGGCACTCATCCGGTCGCCTGCTCTCGCCATCGGCTTGGCACAGGCCGTCTCCATGATTAGGCTGGAAACCGTAAGCTTGCTTATCATCTTGGTGATGCCCGTGCGCATTACCCCCGGATAGCTTGCCCGTGTTCCACACCTAACTATCAGGAGGACCACCATGACTGATCAGTACACCTTCCGGAACCCCGTCACCGCCTATGAGCAAATCTCCCCGCCGAAACAGCACCAGCCCGAGCCCGGCCTCGATGCCGAACTGACCCCTAAGGCAGACCTCGGCGAAGACACATACCGCGGTACCGGACGACTGGAGGGCCGCAAGGCCATTGTTACCGGCGCCGATTCCGGTATTGGCGCTGCGACGGCGATCGCGTTCGCCCGCGAGGGGGCCGACGTCGTGCTTTCATACCTCCCCGAAGAGGAAGAGGACGCATCGCGCATTGCAGGGCTCATCGAAGCCGCCGGCCGCAAGGCGGTAAAAGTGCCCGGTGACCTCAAGGACCCTGCCGTTTGCCGTGAAGTGGTGGACACCGCCGTCGCGGTCTTGGGTGGCCTGGACATCCTGGTGAATAATGCCGGCAAACAGGTGGCCCAGGAAGACCTCGCCGAGATTTCCGACGAGCAGTTCGACCACACCTTGAAGACCAACGTTTACGCGATGTTTTGGCTGACCAAGGCAGCACTGCCCCACCTGCCGGCAGGTTCCACCATCATCAACACAACGTCCATCCAGGCCTACAACCCGTCGCCGACTCTGGTGGACTACGCCACCACCAAGGCCAGCATCAACAACTTCACCAAGGGATTGGCACAACAACTGGCACCCAAGGGAATCCGCGTTAATGCCGTGGCGCCGGGGCCCATCTGGACACCGTTGCAGGTCAGCAGTGGCCAACCCAAGGAGGAGTTACCCGAGTTCGGGCAGTCGACGCCGCTCGGCCGCGCCGGCCAACCGGCTGAGCTCGCACCCGCCTACGTCTTCCTGGCGTCCCCGGAGTCGAGCTACGTGGTGGGCGAAACCCTCAACGTCAACGGCGGCAACCCGACTCCGTAGCCCAAGCCGTTGATTGACGACGGCCCGTTGGTTGACGACGACGGCGCCCCCGGCGGTTCCCCGGGGCGCCGCCGTCGTGGGTTGCGGCGTGCAGCGAGGGTTGCAGCAATAACGGGCGGCGCTACCGCGTGGCCGTCACCAGGTAGGTGCGGAGATTTGCCGGGCCCACCCGTTCCGCACCGGTCCCCCGCGGAAACCGGCCGTAGTTCGCTTCGGGCTGGCCGGGCTGAACCGTCGTCGCGTCAGTCCAGCCCCGGTCCGTAAACAGGGCTTGGGGTGCATCCGTGCAAAATGGCAGCGGCTTTCCGGAGCTTTTCCGGGCTGCTACCAGCGGCCCCATGGATTCCAACTCCAACAGGCCGGTGCCGAACGTGTCCGCCAGGAACTGCGAGCCGGGGGCGGAGAGCGCTCCCGTATCACGGACCAACGTCTCGACATCGGGCGCCGCCAAATAAAACAGGAGCCCCTCGGCAACCCAAATCGTGCGGCGTTGTTGATCGAAGCCGGCGTCCAGAAGTGCCTCTCGCCACGGCCCCGACAAGTCAGCGTAAACGCACTTGCGCTCGCACCCCGGTGGCGTTCCCTGCAGGATGCTCTCCTTCTCATCGAACGCTTCGGCATGGTCGATCTCGTAAACCGTGGAATCCGGCGGTAGTGGCAGCCGGAATGCCCGCGTATCCATGCCGGCTCCCAAGAGGACGATCTGTGCCCCCGGCCGGGCCGCGCTGGTCATCAGATCGTCAAAATATCTGGTCCTGACCGGCAGGTACGGGTTGTAGGGGGCGGCGTCCAGGCTCGCCCGACCACTTTCGCCTGCCAGGACGCCAGCCCAAGGATCGTTAAAAAGACGATCCGCGCGGGCGCTTTCCTGTGCTCTCGCCGCAGCTATCCAGCGGCCGGTCCCCACCACCGCCTTGTGAGCTTGCCGGTCATCGGGCGACGTCGAATCTGTCATGGCCGCAATGTAGCATCTGGCGCGATTTTTATTTGTTGTATAACATATATAACAAAGAGGAGGTGGATGCGGTGATCCTTACCGTGGACCTGGATAACGAGGTGCCGATCTACCAGCAACTCCGGGATCAAGTAGTGGAGGCGATCGCCGTCGGCGAGCTTCGCCCAGGCAGTCCACTTCCAGCCACGCGGGCACTTGCCGCCGACTCCGGCATCAACTTCCATACGGTGAACAAGGCGTACGACCTCCTGCGGCGGGAAGGCCTTATCCGCCTCAACCGGAAGACCGGTGCGGTGGTCACGGTGCCGGACCCGCATCCGTCCTTCCCAGCGGACTGGGCGGCGCGAGCCAAGACCCTGCTAGCTGAAGCAGTCGCTAAAGGCATGCCCACGGAGGAGCTCCTCGCCACGTGCAGATCCGTCATTGATTCATTCGCGAACAACGAGTTGGAGGACAACTCATGAGCATTGGCATAATTCTGAGCCTCCTGTTGCTGGGATTGGTCCTCCTACTTGCCTTCGTTTTGCCGTCGGTGACCAGCCGTACCGTCCCTTTTGGTGTGCGGATACCAGCCCACCATGCGGCAGATCCCGTAGTAGCAGGCCAAGCCCGGATCTACCGCTGGCGCGTGTTGGTCAGCGGCATCGTCGTAACGGTCTTGGGGGTGGGAACCTTCGCCCTGACGGGGCAACCCTTACTGCTGCCCGTGTCCGTGCTGGTTCTGATCGGCGTTTGGTACTGGTGCTTTTTCATGGCCAACCAAGGCATCCGGTCCGCCAAAGCCGCGGGAGGCTGGTACGAGGGGGTTCACCAAGGCATTGCGATAGACACCGGACTCCGGACCAATCCACCCCGGTACCCCTGGGGTTGGCTGGCTGGCGCGCTGGCCGTCGTCGTGGTTACAACGGCGCTGGGTGCGCTGATGTATCCTGCCATGCCAAGCGTGCTTGCAGTGCACTATGGCGCCAATGGTGTTCCGAACCGAGTGGTCACGAAGTCTGTTGGCGCAGCCTTCTCCTTGGTCTTTGTGCAGCTTGGAATCAGCGCGTTACTGGGAGGTGCCGCGTTCGCCATTGCCCGCAGCCGGCCGGACATTGACCCGGCACATCCTGCGAGCTCGGCTCGGTGGTCGCGGGAATACATGACGCTTGGCGCGAAAGTGCTACTCGGGCTGCTGACGACGATCAATCTTGCGATGCTCGGCTCGTCATTATTGATGTGGACCGGCACAGTCACCGCGTGGGCTCCGTTGGTGGTGGCGTTGCCCATCCTTGCTGCAGTGGCCGTCACCATTGCGGTTCTTGCCCGAAAGAGCCTCGGACGGGACACCCCCGGGGTGGATACCGGCTTGGCTCACCGCGATGATGACAAGTTCTGGCGCAGTGGCTTGTTCTACATCAACAAGGAAGACCATGCCCTGCTTGTTCCGCGTCGGTTTGGTATCGGGTGGACCGTGAACTTGGGCAATCCCAGAGCGGCCTTCCTCTTGGCCGGTATTTTGGCAGTAATCAGCCTGATCCTCATCCTCCGCTTCGACTCCTAACGTTCGTACCGCACGACACGACCCGCAGTCTGCCTACCCGCCGATCCGCCTCAAGTCGTGTTTGACTAGGCGTTTGTGGCCGGAAGCGGCTGACTGACGTCAATTTTGGGGGATATATGTGTTTTGGGACTGATCGAACCACGAAACCGCACGAGGAACCCGCGGGGGCACCGAGGCGCTAAAGGTGAGTTCATTAACCGCATTCCCCTGGCAAGACGGCGTCGCGGCCCTTGATCCGCTCTCTGTGCAGGTGTGCTTGGGCATTGTCACGGTGACACTCCTGATTCTTTCCGGGGCTTCGTACCGCCGAACGCGGTCAGCCTCTGCAGGGTGGTGGTGCGTGTCCCTGCTCCTTCTCATGGCCGGGCGCTCCACGCTACTCTTCTGCGACCCCACATGGCTGGCTTGGGCTTGCCACGTCGGAATGGCCTTGATGGTTGCAGGTGTGTTCTGCATCTGGGCCGGCGCCCGAGCCGTCTGCGGCCGCGAGGGCCACCCCTGGCCCATCCCTGTGGCAGCCGGAATCGCCGCCGTCTGCTCCTTCCTCGAAAACCCCTTCACCGATCTTTGGTCCGGCGGCTTCGCGTATCTGGGCCTCATGCTGGCGGGCATGACTATGGCAACAGTGGAATTCTGGTTCGCCCCCTCAGAACGTGCGCGGGCCACCAGGCTTGTTGCCACCACCGCCGGACTGACGGCCGCATACTTCCTTGCCCGCTGGCTTAGCTATGCAGCAGAGGGAGCCGCCGGCGAAGATTTTAAGCGCTATTTCGGTCCTGCTCCGGCAGGCGTGGTCTTTTTGGTACTCCTCATTACGGCGTCCTTCAGCATGAGCAACCTCAGCCATGAGCAACTGCACGATAAGCTGCGCCGACGGGCGGAGAAGGACCATCTGACGGGGCTCCTCAACCGGGGAGCCTTCCTGGACCTGGCCGGTGCTGTGCCGAGTCGGGCCGAGACAAAAGCATCCGGAGCGGCGCTGATCCTGGCGGACCTGGACCACTTCAAGGCCATCAACGATGACTACGGGCACGCGGCTGGAGACGCAGCGCTGAAGGCGTTCGCCAAGGCCTGCTCAGCATCGATCGGTCCGTTCCTCTGACGTGCTTGGCCGGTACGGGGGCGAAGAGTTCATCGCACTGTTGCCGGGCGCATCGCAGCAGCGCGCAGAGGAGATCGCCTCGGAGATCAGCGACAGGTTGGCCGCCACGGAAGGACCGAACGGCATGCCATTGCCGACCGTCAGCTACGGAGTCACGTCCAGCACCGGCGGCTGGGTGGACCTCGCGTTCATGATCAGCGTGGCGGACGCGGCCTTGTATAGCGCCAAGGCGCAAGGGCGGGACAGGGTGGTCGGCGACCGAGCGCCCCATGCAGCGCCGGATTCCCTGGCCCGCGAGGGCCAGCCCTAACAAAACCAGGCAACCGTGAATGAAAAGCCTCTCCGTCCCGGGCAAAATCGCCGGAACGGAGGGGTTCATGGAGCCCCCTGTCGGATTCGAACTGACAGGATCGTGTCTAGGAGGTCAGGTGCTCCGCGAGAGCTACATGCCCTTCCGGGATGGGGACAAGCCGACTCAGCTGCGTCACGTGGCGTGGTTCGAGTTCGTCGAGCGAGGAGACACCGAGCAGGCTCATCGTGCGTTCTATCTCACTGCGAAGAATCTCGATCATGCGGTCCACACCGTCTCGCCCACCAGCCATGAGGCCGTAGAGGTAGGCTCGCCCGACGAGCGTGAACTTCGCCCCGAGCGTACGAAATCGTCGGATCCATTGCCGAGTTCAGCAGGTCACCCATGGTACCTCCGGTCGAGGACAGCGAGGCAAATTCCAGCTTGGGAGTCGTTAGGAAATTCATCCACCACCATGGGCGGGGTATGGCGTTCATGACCGTACCCGCGGTGAGCTGGGGAGGGATTGAAAATCCATTGCGTTTGTCGCGCATCCGAAACCCGGCGACAGGGACATCGACAGTGAACATGAGCGTGTCGAAGCCAGCACGCGCAGCGCGTTCAACAAGGCCGTAAGAGATCTCGCGCTCACGCATGACGTAGAGCTGGAACCAGTTGCGGCCGCCGGGGTTTAGCGGCTTTGACCTGTTCGATCGATGTTGTCCCCAGCGTGGACAAGGTGAAGGGAATGCCGGCAGCCCCGGCGGCTCCAGCTCCCGCAATTTCCCCCTCGGTTTGCATGAGACGAGTAAACCCGGTTGGAGCGATCCCAAAAGGCAGCGCGGAGAGGTCGCCGAGGACCTCGATCGAAGTGTCGACGTGCTGCAATGACCGCGATGACGCCGTCTCAGTGCACTACCGGACGGCCGCCGAACTTAGTTTGCGGTCTCCAGGTAATACCCGCGAATGTGCTGGCGGACAAGTTCAGCAGCTGCTGCCCGGTCACCGCTGCGGAGCGCGTCCAAGATTGCATGGTGTTCGGAACGCAGGCGTGTGACGGTATTGTCCCAGTCCGGGAGCGCTTGGGCGCGTGCGAGTGTGTGATCTTCAATGGAAGCGCGGAGGGCATCCATGAGCGTGCTGATGAGGGGATTTCCAGCGGCGCGCGAAACAGTTACATGGAACTCGGCGTCGAGGTGAAGGAAATCCACGACAGAAGTACCGGCGTCGTCCATCAGCTTAAGCAGCCGCTCAGCAGCGTCCCAGTCTCCCCCATCAGGATTCGCGTGCTCCGCAGCCCATGTCTCGAGCAGCAAACGCACCTCATACACGTGTGAGTGCTCTACGTGGCTCGTCGCTAACTGCAGGTTGAGCGCCAGTGCCAACGCCTGCTCGGGTGCCGCAGTCACGACGGTACCCGAGCGCGGCCCGGAGCCAGTGGTCGCCTGAATTGTTCCCAGGGCCTCAAGAACCCTTAATGCCTCACGCAACGAGCTCCGAGAGACTTGCAACGTTTCCGCCAGCGCCCGTTCACTCGGAAGGTGGTCGCCGATTCGAAGACGACCGCTCGAGAGTTCTCCGGTCACCCAGTTCATCACTGCTTCGTGCGCTTTCATCTCCACTGATTATTGCAGGTCAAGCACACCACCACTCGACATCCCGGTGGTGAACATTGCGATGGGAGCCTACTTGGCCCAGCACGGGCATCGGTCCTCGGGCGGCCTCCGCCCGTTAGTCCGCTGGTGTCGTGCGGCTTCCTGAAAGCGTGCCCTAAGCGCGTAGTGCCCTGGCTTTTCAGACAAAAGACCCCTCCATCCCGGGCAAATCGCCGGAATGGAGGGGTTCGTGGAGCCCCCTGTCGGATTCGAACCGACGACCCCCGCTTTACAAGAGCGGTGCTCTGGCCAACTGAGCTAAGGAGGCGAAACCGCGCGGCATTCGTGGGGCAAAAGCACTGACCCCTGCCAACAAAACGGCGCTAGATAAGGGTAGCCCAGACAAACCCCGCACGGAAATTCGGCGATCGGCCACTAGCCGGAACCGCAACGGTCCCACCCCAAGTGCCCGATCGCCGTCGTGCTTTGACCGAATTTACTTCTTGGCGTCAATCGCGGCCTGGACCACAGCGTTGAAGTCGCTGGTACCGTCCCACTGCTTGCCGTCAACGAAGACCGTCGGGGTGCCGGACACTCCGATGGCGGCGGCCTCTTGCGTTGCCACCTTCACAAAGGGCCGGAACTGTTTGCTGTCTATGCACGAGTCGATGTTGGCCGCGCCTACTTCTGTGGCCATCGACTTCAGGTCCTTGTCCGCGATGCCTGCGCTGCCTTCGGCCGGCTGACGGGAGTAAAGGAGGTTGAAGTAGTCTGCGTACTTATCCGGAGACACGTTGGCAACGCACGCCGCTGCATTGGCCGCGCGGGACGAGTAATTGGTGGTCGAGGAGGCGTCCAGGAAGCCGATCGGCCTGTACTCCAGCGAGATCTTGCCGTCGTTACGCAACTTGGTCAGCGCATCGCTGTAAGTGGTTTCAAATTTCTTGCAGATGGGGCAGATGAAGTCGACGTACGCGATGACCTTCACAGGCTTACCGGCCTCAGGAGCGCCGCCAGGAACTGCAATGGTGGTTGGCTTGGTGGCCGGGGCGGAGGGAACATCGGCGACGTTGACGGTAGTGGGATCCACCTTGACCACGTTGCTGTTGGCCAGGAGGGTGACGCCGCCGTGAGCGTTGGCGTTGGCCGGCGTCGGGCCCTTGTCGGCGATGGGAGCGTTCTGCTGGACGCTGTTCAAGACGACCAAGGCGATGACGGTGATGATCGCGACAACGGCTACCACGATGCCCCAACCGATGAGGAGTTTGTTGCGCTTGTCCTTCTTCACCTGCGCTTCGCGGATCTGGCGCGCTCTTTCCCGGGCCTGGGCGGTCTTCTCAGCCTTGGACAGGCGGGGTTCGTTTGCGGGACTCATCAATTCCTCGGGTTACTCGACGTCGTACGGATAGCTAGGGCAACGGGGACAGTTTACGGGAGCCAACCCGGAGCTTGACCGCACCTTGCCGACTCCCGTTGTTGAACGATCAACTGCCGCAGAAGATTCCGCTAGTAGGCTGGAAGGTGAGTCACAGCAACCCCAGGGAGCATTAATGCAGGAACCGGCAAGCCAAAAACTCACAACCGAGCAAAGCGGCAAGACGCCACACGCTCAACAGCCGTCTGCCAACTCGTTCGATTTCATGGTGGTCTCCAACAGGCTGCCGGTCGATCGCTGCAGCACCGACGGCAATGACGACGGCGGCGACGGCTGGCGCAGGTCCCCCGGCGGGCTCGTCACAGCGCTCGCGCCCATGATGACCAAGTCCGACGGCGCGTGGGTGGGATGGCACGGAGCTCCTGATGAGACCGTTGATCCGTTCAGCCACGAAGGAATGGATCTGGTCCCGGTTCAGCTAAGCAGCCACGAAGTTGAGCTTTATTACGAGGGCTTCTCCAACGCGACTATTTGGCCTTTGTACCACGACGTCATCGCGCCTCCGGAATTCCACCGGACATGGTGGGACTCGTACCGGCAGGTCAACAGGAAATTCGCCGACGCCGTCCTTCACCACGCCGCCGACGGTGCCACGGTGTGGGTCCAGGACTATCAACTCCAACTGGTTCCCCGCATGCTGCGCGAAGCACGCCCGGACCTGAAGATCGGCTTCTTCAACCACATACCGTTCCCCCCTCCGGAGATCTTTGCGCAGCTTCCCTGGCGCCGGGAAATCATTGACGGGCTGCTGGGCGCTGACCTTTTGGGTTTCCAACGTCCAAGCGACGCCGGCAACTTCATGCGTTCCGCGCGGCGGTTCCTCGGTGCGAGTGTCAAGCAACAGCAGATCCACGTCAAGGGCCCAGACGGCAAAGTCACCCACATTGCCCGGGCACAAGCCTTCCCGATCTCCATCGATGTGGACCAGATCAGGGAGCTCGCGGCCAAGCCCGAGATCATTGAGCGCGCCCGGCAAATCCGGAGGGATCTGGGCGACCCCAAGACGGTCCTTCTTGGAGTGGACCGGCTGGACTACACCAAGGGCATCGGGCACCGGCTCAAAGCCTTCGAGGAACTCCTGCGCGATGGCAGCATCAAAGTTGAAGATGCCACCCTCATCCAGGTGGCGAGTCCTAGCCGTGAGCGCGTGGAACAGTACAGGCTTCTGCGCGAGGAAATCGAAGGAACCGTGGGCCACATCAACGGCACCTACGACACCATCCAAAACACGGCAGTCCGGTACCTTCACCACAGCTACCCGGTGGAGGAGATGGTGGCCCTTTACCTCGCCGCCGACGTCATGTTGGTAACTGCCCTGCGCGATGGCATGAACTTGGTCGCCAAGGAATACGTCACGGCCCGGTCTGAGGACGACGGCGCACTGGTCCTGAGCGAGTTCGCCGGCGCCGCGGACCAGTTGAAGCAGGCGCTCCTCATCAACCCCCACGACATCGACGGCCTGAAGTCCGCCATCTTGAGGGCAATAAATCTGCCTCCCAGGGAAGCACGCCGCCGCATGAAGCTCATGCGCAAGCAGATCCTTGACCACGACGTCGACTACTGGTCCGCGGAGTTCCTTGCCGCGCTTGAGGAGAAAGTGGTTCGTGATGACAGCTGAGCAGTCATTGACGCTTGCCCCCGAACTCTTGGACGCCATCCGCAGGATTGCCGCTACGGACCACCTCTTGGTGGCTTTGGACTTTGACGGCACGCTGTCTCCGCTCGTTGACAGGGCTGAGGATGCGCGTCCCCTGCCGCGCTCGGCAGCAGCTTTTGCTGACCTCGCCGAACTTCCGCGCACGACGACGGCACTCATTTCGGGCCGGGCATTGGACAGTTTGCGGCTGGTCGCCTCGCCTCCTGCGAACACGTTGTTGATCGGGAGCCACGGGGCTGAAGTGTGGCTGGGCGAGGGGTCGGTCGGCCTGAAGTTGGACGAGGACCAACGCGCAAGGCTGTCGGCGGTCCGCGAGGTTCTCGCGGACATCGTGAAGCGAGCTCCGGGGACGGTGCTCGAAGACAAGCCAGCCGGCGTCGTCCTCCACACCAGAATGGCGGACGACGACGTTGCCGAAGACGCCGTCGAAGCCGCTACACGTGTGCTCAGCGACCATCCCGGCGTCTACCTCAAGACGGGCAAACGGGTCCTCGAGACCTCGGTAGTCCAAGCGTCAAAGGGTGAGGCCGTGGAGTTCCTGCGGCAGGCCACGGGAGCGACCGCCATTCTGTTCGCCGGAGATGACGTGACTGATGAGGACGCGCTCGGCAGGCTCAGTGGCGATGATCTGGGCGTCAAGGTGGGCCTCGATTTCACCCAGGCCCAGTACCGCGTCGAGGCTCCGATGCATGTCGCTGAATTGCTGGAAGCCCTACTTCGGGAGCGCCGCCGTCTTACAACAGAAGGCTAGTGGGTGACCAGTCACACATGTGACGTTCGTAACGTTTAGGTAGTTCATACATAAATCTGACATACTCTTGAGTGTGATGTGACGCACAGTACCGTGCGGCGTCACACGATCCTCCCCGGCCCTCGGCCGGGGAGTTCAACTGAAAAAATGAACCATTCACAACGGATCGTCCGGCACGTACCTGCCGGTGAAGGGATTGATAACTGTGGCTACAGTTACTTTTGATAACGCTACGCGTCTGTACCCGGGCACAGATAAGCCCGCCGTCGATAAGCTCAACATCGACATCGCCGATGGCGAATTCCTGGTCCTCGTTGGACCCTCCGGTTGCGGTAAATCCACCTCGCTGCGCATGCTCGCAGGCCTTGAGGATGTCAACGCCGGCCGCATCCTGATTGGTGACCGCGACGTCACCGATGTTCCGCCGAAGGATCGCGATATCGCGATGGTTTTCCAGAACTACGCTCTGTACCCGCACATGACCGTCGCTGACAACATGGGCTTCGCACTGAAGATCGCGGGCGTTTCCAAGGAAGAGCGCGCAGAGCGTGTCCGCGAAGCCGCCAAGCTTCTGGACCTTGAGCAGTACCTGGACCGCAAGCCGAAGGCACTCTCCGGTGGCCAGCGCCAGCGTGTTGCCATGGGCCGTGCAATCGTCCGTAACCCGCAGGTCTTCCTCATGGATGAGCCGCTTTCCAACCTTGACGCCAAGCTCCGCGTTCAGACCCGCACGCAAATTGCTTCCCTGACGCGGCGTCTCGGCGTTACCACCGTTTACGTGACCCACGACCAGGTCGAGGCCATGACCATGGGTGACCGCGTCGCAGTCCTAAAGGATGGCCTCCTCCAGCAGGTCGACACCCCGCGCAACCTGTACGACCGCCCGGTGAACGTCTTTGTTGCAGGCTTCATCGGCTCCCCCGCCATGAACCTCCTGGAACTTCCGGTGGTGGACGGCGGCGTTCAGTTCGGCGGTACGGTCTACCCCGTGCCACGCAATGTGCTCGAAGAAGCTCACGGACAGACGGTCACCGTCGGTTCCCGTCCGGAAGACCTCGAGACCGTCGGGAATGGCGAAGGACTCCAGGTTGAGGTCGACGTCGTCGAAGAACTCGGCGCGGACGCCTACGTTTACGGCCACACCATGCTCGACGGCAAGAGCTACGACATCGTGGCACGCGTCGACGGCCGCCGCCCCCCGATGAAGGGCGAGTCCATCTTCGTTCGTCCGCAGTCCGGCCACGTGCACCTGTTTGACACCAAGACAGGCCTGCGTTTGGGCGACTAGCGGATCCGCAGTGTGATAGCGGCCCGACCCCTCCAGGTCGGGCCGCTCTCGCTTTAACCTTCTCCCAGGAAGCACGGCATGAACACGACGGATAACCTGATTCCCCGGCCTTCGCACGTTGAGTTCTCCGATCGGCAGGCCTTCATCCTTTCGCCGACGGCACGGATCATTGCGGATGGCAGCTCCGCACCGGCCGCTGAACAGCTTGCCTCGCAGCTTCGACGCGGTACGGGCTTCGCCTTGCCCGTGGCCGAAGACCGCAAAAGCGGTGACATCATCCTCGCGTTGGAGGAAAAGTTCGACGGCGGCCCTGAGGCTTACACACTCTCCGTCACCGAAGACAGGGTCCTCATCACAGCAGCCACTGGCGCGGGGCTTTTCAACGGAGCCCAAACGCTACGGCAACTCTTCCCACCCGCATTCGAAGGAAGCCAGCCCAGCGCCGGCCATGCCGCCGCCAACGCCAACCCCACCGCCACCGCCACCGCCACCGCCACCTGGGAAATTCCCGCCGTCGAGATCGCAGACACCCCACGCTTCGCCTACCGCGGCCTGATGCTTGACGTTGCACGCAGCTTCCTCTCCGTGGAGGAGCTGAAGAAGCAGATCGACGTCATGGCCCAGTTCAAACTCAACGCCCTGCACCTCCACCTCACGGACGATCAGGCATGGCGGATCGAAATTCTTGAGCCATCGGAGAATCCGTCCGGACTGGACTACCCCCAGCTCACAGCGGTGGGCGGGTCCGGCGCCGTTGAAGTAGCCACAGCGGTTCCTCCCCGCGGTAAGAACGGCTTCTACACCCAGCAGGACTTCAGGGACATCCAGGCCTACGCCGCCAGCAAGAACGTCCTGGTGGTGCCGGAAATCGACCTACCGGGCCACGTCAACGCAGCCCTCGCGGCGATCCCCCAGCTCAACCCGGACGGCCAGTCCAAGCCCATGAGCACCACGGCGGAGGTGGGTTGGTCAACCATGACCGCGGATTTGCCTGCCACCTACGAATTCGTCCGTGAGGTCCTCCGCCAGCTTGCAGAGATCACAGCAGGGCCTTACCTACACATCGGTGGCGATGAAGCCCACGTTACCGGCCATGACGATTACGTCGCTATGGTGCAGCAATTTGTTCGCATTGCTGCAGGGACCGGAAAAGCGGTGATGGGCTGGAACGAGTTCGCCGCCGTCGAGCTGCCAGAACAGGCCGTGGTCCAATATTGGCACGGCGACTTCGATCCTGTACTCCAGCAGGCTGGAACAAACGGCGTCAAGGTCCTTATGTCTCCGGCCGCGACCACCTACTTGGACCAGAAGTACGGGCCTGACAGCCCGATCGGGCTTTCCTGGGTAGAAGGCGGCCCCTTCACGTGGTCCGAGTACTACAACTGGGATCCCGCGCAGGGCGGTCTGCACGATCAGCACATCCTCGGCGTCGAGGGCCCCTTGTGGTCCGAAACCGTCCGCACCAACCAGCAGGCACAGTGGCTCCTGTATCCCCGAGCGATTTCCTTGGCGGAAGTCGGGTGGACCGGGCAGGAGATGCGCAACGCGGGCGATTTCCGACGTCGTTTGGGTGCCATGGGCGAGCGGCTCACCAGGCAGGGAGTAGCCTTCCAGGAAGCGCCCGACGTCGACTGGTCGGCCAGGCCTGAGTGGCCCTTCACGGAGAGTTCGGCATCCCCCACGGGAGAATACGGAAGAATTGAAGCATGAGCGAGTACAACGAGGCCCAGTGGCACGACGAACCCACCGACTACGGGCAGATCGGCAAGCTCCCCAGGACAAGCTCGGCCAGCGGCCAGGACACCAGTCCGCCGGCGAGCGTCATCGGTTCCCTTAACATCACGGCGGCAGCAGCGGATCCGGAACTGTTGGACCTGCCGTGGCACATCGCCTTGGAAGATTGGCCCGCCGACAACCTCGCAGCGCTCCCCCGCGGTATCTCCCGTCATATCGTGCGTTTCGCTCACTTGGGCGGTTCAGTGATCGCCATCAAGGAAACGTCCGAGCACGTGGCCCGCCACGAATACCACATGCTGCGGAAGCTCGCCCGGTTGGATGTCCCGTGCGTGGAGCCAGTGGCGGTCATTACAGGCCGCACTACTGTGGACGGCAGGCCGTTGAACCCTGTCCTCGTGACGCGCCACCTGAAATTCTCCATGCCGTACCGCGCACTGTTCTCCCAAATGTTGCGCAAGGACACCCTGACGCGGCTCATCGACGCCCAAGCGTTGCTCCTGGTCCGGCTGCATCTGATCGGTTTCTACTGGGGTGACGTCTCGCTGTCCAACACGTTGTTCCGCCGGGATGCCGGCGCCTTTGCGGCCTACCTGGTCGACGCGGAAACGGGCGAGCTCTACCCGGATCTGTCCATGGGCCAGCGTGAGTACGACCTCGAGATTGCCCGGGTGAACATTGCCGGAGAACTGATGGACCTGCTGGACGGCGGGCTCATCGAGGAAAAGGTGGACCCGGTGGCCACTAGTGAACTGATCATGGGCAGTTACCGCCGCCTCTGGACTGAGCTCACGGAGAAGGAGTCCTTTGAGCTCGGCGAACGTTGGCGCGTCGGTGCCCGCATCAGGCGACTGAACGAGCTCGGCTTCGACGTGGGGGAATACGCCATCAAGACGACGGCGGACGGCTCCACCATCCAGCTCCAGCCAAAGGTCGTCGACGCCGGCCACCACCAACGGCGGCTACTGCGGCTTACCGGCTTGGACGCCCAAGAGAACCAGGCCCGCAGGCTCCTCAACGACATGGACCAGTTCCGCGCTGATAACAACCCGGATCTTGACGAGGAAATCAGCGCCCATGCCTGGGTCAGCCAGATCTTCGAACCGATCGTACGTTCCATCCCCCGGCACCTGGCCGGGAAGCTGGAGCCTGCCGAGGTGGTGCACGAAGTCTTGGAGCACCGCTGGTACATGAGCCAGAAACAGGACAGGTACGTTCCGTTGGCCGAGGCCGTGCAGTCCTATCTGGACACCGTGCTCCAGCACCGGCGCGACGAAGCGGCCATCATGCTCAACCCGGACACCGAAATGCTCAAGATCCTCGAGGTCGAAGTCGAGGAGTCCGGGCGCTACGACGACGAAGCTGAAGAGGAATACCCGGACTCCGACGACTGAAGGCCTGGGCCGTAACAAGGGAATCGGGACGGGTGAATCGGGACGCGTGAATCGGACCGGGGCGGGGGTTACTCGCTCCGTGCGCTGGGCGCATCATCCAAGGGCGTCCACCAGGTCACCGGCGGTGTTACTGTAAAGCGCCGGCCAGTCACCTTGCTTGGCGTAATCCTGATGAAGTGGTCCTTTTGCCCTGCCTCCCAAGGGAACAGGAGTAGCCCCACTGTGTCCAGCACTTCCTCGGTGAGTTTCACTGCTGAGGCATTTCCTTTGATTACTACGCTCCACGCAACACCGGTTTCGGCGTTGACGCCGTCGGCTTCCATGGCGACAGGACCTTCGCTGAGTGCTGCGTGAAGCTTGGTGCCTTCGCCGGTACGGAAGACAAGAGTTCCGTGGTCCACCTTGTAGTTCACAGGAAAGATGTCCGGCCCGCTGTCAACGACGACGGCGAGCCGGCCCACAGAAACTCCGCGTAGGAGGTCCCAGCATTGATGGGTCTCCAAAATTTCGGTAGCGGGTTTGTTCGTCATAGGCCGAGGATACGCCAGCCCCTTACGCGCCAACAGGCCTCCGCAGGATACAAAGCGCGAGTGACTCATCAATCCCGTTAAATGGCTTTCCCTGGGTTTAATATGCCGGCGGGGTCCAGGAGTTCCTTGATGCGGCGTTGCAATGTGCGTACTGGTTCGGGCTGTTCCTGACCTAGCCACCGCAGCTTGTACTGCCCGATACCGTGCTCGCCCGTGATCGTTCCGCCCATCTCAAGCCCCACGCGGATGGACTCATCGAGGGCGGCATTGAGTCGGAGGCGGGCGTGCTCATCAGTCACCGGATCAACCCGCTCCATCCAAAATGTTGGATGGAGATTGCCGTCGCCCGCATGCGCCACTACCTTGAGTCGAACCTGGAAGCGTGAAGCCATGGCCTCAAGCTCGGCAATGAAGTCCACCAAGCGGGAGCGCGGCACTGCGATGTCTTCGCCCACTCGGAACTCATCGTCCATCTCCACGCCACGGCTGCTCCGGCGTAGTTCCACCAACATCTCAGCTTCTGCGCTGGCTTCAGTCGTTACTGTGGCCCCGCCGTCGGCCAGGACGCGCCTAACCACATCGGCCTCCGCGTCCGCGCCGAAACCATCGGTCTGGATCAGCAGCAGCGATCGGCCACGCTTCTGGAGGTCACTCCCGTGTAGTTTGTCCAGCTGCTCCAGCGTGCCGCTATCCAGGAGTTCCATGATTGCCGGCTGCACACGGGCCCTACCCACAGCCAGAACACCGGCGGCCGCGCTGCGGAAGTCCCGGTAGAACGCGGCCATGGTACGCACCACGGGAGGCAGGTACTTCAGTCGAACGGTCACCCCCACCACAATGCCCAGCGTTCCCTCCGAGCCGACCATCAGTGCCGTCAGGTCATAGCCTGCAACGCCTTTGAACGTCTGGTGGCCCGTGTGGATCAAAGAACCATCAGCCAGCACCACGTCCAACGCAAGGACAGAGTCCCGCGTCACGCCGTATTTGGCGCACCGCAGCCCCCCGGCGTTGGTGGCCACATTTCCCCCGATGGTCGATATCTTGTAGCTCGCAGGATCCGGCGCGTACATCAGGCCATGACCAGCAGCCGCAGCATTGAGGTCCGCGTTGATAACGCCAGGTTCCACGACGGCGGTCTCATCATCAGGGTTGAGGTCCAGGATACGATTCATCCGCTCAAGGCTCAGCACGATGCAGCCTGGAGTAGCATGGGCACCTCCCGAAACACCGGTTCCCGCGCCGCGGGCGACTACGGGCACTGCAAAGCGCGCGCAACTGCGAACAACGTGCTGAACGTCCTCAACAGACTCCGCCCATACGACGGCGACAGGAAGGTGGCGCTCCAGCAGTGGCCCCTGATCGGCAGAGTACGTCCGAAGAACGCCTGGGTCTTGGGAAAGTTGGCCGACCTCCAAGCCACCGGCCAGCTCCTGCAGGAAGCCATGCGTCATGTCGTGCGCAGGTAGAGGTCCATCGGACGGAGGTCCATCGGGCGGAGTTCCATCGGGCGGAGTTCCATCGGTCAAGGGCGTTCCCTGCATGATCTAGCCAACAACTCCGCCCATGAACCGTGTGAATCTCTCCAGTATTCTGGGCCACCTGTCCGCATAGGAATCCCGCGTGGCTGAGGGCTCTTCGGCGCCCTCCCAACCATCGTGGATGACCCTTACCTCGGTGCCCCCGGTTACAGCTCGGAAAACTACGCGGATCTCGGTAGACCACAGAGCTGTGCTTGCTGGATACCAGTCCGCGTGGAAGGACAAAGGCGGCTGCCAATCATCAATGGTTCCCCAAACCGACGTTCGGCCATCCTCCGCTGTCTCGAGAATGAGGTTCTCCTCGAATTCCACGTGGGCGCCGGCACCAAAGACGCTTAACTCCTCCAACGGCCACCAAAGATGCGGGTGATCCGTGAAGCCCATGAACGCATGCGATACGTTCGTTGGCACTACTACCGTGAAAACCAAAGGGTCCAGGTCACTGCTGCCTGGTTGGCTCGGGTCTGGTTCCGCTACGGGATGACTGAAGAGGCTTTCCATGAGCACCAACTCTACCTGCGGCGCGGGCGCGCTTAAATGGGCAGGGCCTAAAAGGACCGATAGTTAAATGGGAAACCCCCCGAACCATGTGGTTCGGGGGGTTTCCAACTAAAGTATGTCCGGCGGTGTCCTACTCTCCCACACCCTCCCGGGTGCAGTACCATCGGCGCTGTGGGTCTTAGCTTCCGGGTTCGGAATGGGACCGGGCGTTTCCCCCACGCTATGACCGCCGTAACCTTGTTACCCGTCCCTGCCAAACCCGTGTGGGTTTGTGGGTGGGAAGTTTTGTGTGGTTACAACTGTGGTGCTTGGTTGTTATTCAGTTGTGTTTTTGTTCCCGGGGTTGTTGGTTGGGAACCACATAGTGGACGCGTGCAGTGTGTGTTGTGTGTGGTGTTAGTTGTTGGCCTATTAGTACCGGTCAGCTTCACGAGTCTTTAGTCCTCGCTTCCACATCCGGCCTATCAACCCAGTGGTCTGGCTGGGGGCCTCTCACACATAATGTGTATGGAAATCTCATCTTGAAGCGAGCTTCCCGCTTAGATGCTTTCAGCGGTTATCCCATCCGAACGTAGCTAATCAGCGATGCACTTGGCAGTACAACTGACACACCAGAGGTTCGTCCGTCCCGGTCCTCTCGTACTAAGGACAGCCCTTCTCAAATTTCCTGCGCGCGCAGCGGATAGGGACCGAACTGTCTCACGACGTTCTAAACCCAGCTCGCGTACCGCTTTAA